>NZ_JADOGI010000175.1 GCF_015645445.1 Nonomuraea cypriaca
GCCCCACCACCGGGGACACACCCCTGGTCACCGCCGACAATGAGGGCGCGGTGGAGGAAGCGGTCGCCCACCTGCGGGCACACGGTCACCGCGACATCGCCTTCCTGGCAGGACCGCTGGACACCGGCCCCGTGGGCCGGCGCCGGCAGGTCTGGCAGGCGGCCGCCGGGAGCCGGGCCGTCCTCCTGCGCTCCGACTACTCCCGCGCCGCGGCGGACGCCCTGATCCGCCGGCTGGCCGCCGCGGACACCGTGCCGCACGCGCTGATCGCGGCCACGGACGAGCAGGCCATCGGACTCCTGTCCGGAGCCTGCGCCGCCGGCCTCCCCGTCCCCGGCCGGGTCGCCGTCATCGGCTTGGACGGCACCCCCGACAGCGCCCACACCGCCCCGTCGCTGACCGTCACCGGGCAGCCGCTCGAGTCGATGGCGCGGCAGGCGGTCGACCTCCTCTTCGACCGCGCGGCCCCATCGCTCGCCTCGCGCGCGGCCCTGGTCAGGAGGCGCAGCTGCGGTTGCGAGGAGGGCTGAGCCGCCGGTGCTCGACGTGGTGGCTTGTTCACGGTGTTCGATTTCAGGGTGTTCGATTTCGGTCCGTCAGGGTGTACCGAGTTGCCGGGAGACGAGGTCGGCGACGGACCCCAGGTGGTCCGTCAGGTAGAAGTGGCCGCCGGAGAACGTGTGCAACGAGAAGGGGCCGGTCGTGTGGTCCGCCCACGCCCGCGCCTCGTCGAGATCGCAGCGCGGGTCCTCGTCGCCGATGAGGGCGAGGACGGGGCAGCCGAGCTTCGGGCCTGGCCGGTAGCGGTAGGTCTCGATCGCGGCGTAGTCGCTGCGCAGCGGAGGCAAGATCAGTCGCAGCAGCTCCTCGTCCTCCAGGATCTCGTCGCCGGTGCCGCTCAACCGTCTCAGCTCGGCGATCAGGCCGTCGTCGCCGCGCAGGCGTACGTTCTCGTCGCGTGTCGTCGAGGGTGCGCGGCGGCCGGAGGCGAACAACGCCGACGGCGCCGCGCCCAGTCGCTCCCGCATCCTGTCCGCCACCTCGAACGCGATCACCGCTCCCATGCTGTGCCCGAAGAAGGCGACAGGCCCGCTCATGAGCGGCTTCAGCGCGGCGTACGCCCCCTCGGCGAACTCGGCGATGGTGGACGGGCACGGCTGGTGACGCCGGTCCTGCCGCCCCGGGTACTGCAGCGCGACTACCTGGAGGCTGGACTTCAGCGCGCCCGACAGCGGGAAGAAGTAGCTGGCGGCGCCACCGGCGTGCGGGAAGCACACCAGGGTCGGACGGTCGCCCGGCCCCGAGTGGTAACGCCGGATCCAGGCATCGTCCAGGGTGGTCCCGGTCATGAAGCTCCATTCCCTCGCGGCACACATGATCGGGCGCGCGCCGCCATCACCCGGCGTCTTGGCCTGATGAGGAGGACGCGACTGCGTGCCGGCTCGACTCCGGCAGGCTGCCCAGCTTGTTGACCTCGTTCGCCAGCCCTTCGAGCACCGCGCGCAACTGGACCTGGGTGACCTCCGCGAAGGTGCGCAGGTAGGCGATACGGCGTTCCAGTTCCTCGGCTTCCGCCGACTGCACCTCGCCACTCGAGCGATAGACGTCGACCGCCTGGGTGGCGGCCTCCTCCGCCTGCTGCTGCGCCTCCTGAAGGATCTGCTCGTACTGCTGACGCGCTTGACCCACCAGCCGGCGGGCGTAGTCCTCGGCCTCGGCTATCTGGGCGTCCGCCGTCTGCTGGGCGCGGGAGAGGAGGTTGACCGCGTCGACGTTGAGCCTGGTTCGCTGCGCGGCGCCCGGGTTGACGACATCGGTGCCGTGGTCTTTGTACCAGTTTCTCAGACGGTCGACCTCCGCACGCAGGTCGGCCTTCTCCATATCGCCGGCCGCCATGTCGTCGGCGATGCGGTACAGGAAAGTACGGACCTCATCTTCGGTGTAGCCGCGGTGCCCGAGCTTTGTACGTGAGAAGTCCTTGGTCCGTACCCGATCCGGCGTAAGTCGCCGACGGTCGTTCGATGGGCGATGTGCCCATGGCGTCTCTCCCGTCACTGCTCCCTGCCTCCAGCACTGGTGAACTCGTCGAAGCGGATTTGCGCGGGCGGCACGCCGGCGTCCAGGAGTCGTGCGACGGAGCTCTGGACCATCTCCTCTGAACCGCAGACGAAGACATCCTGGCCGCGCCACGCCTTCAACGCGGCGTCCACCGCATAGCCGTGCTCACCGCTGTAGAAGGCGTCATGGGACACGACGGGCACCACGGTCAGCCATGGGTTCTCGGCGGCCAGCTTGGACATGGCCTCGATGTCGTACAGCTCCCGGGACGTCCGGGCACCCACGAAGAGGCGGACGTCGCGGCGCGGCCCCTCGTAGGCCGTCTGCTCCACGAGGGCCTTGAAGGGAGCGAGGCCCGTGCCACCGGCGATCATGAGCAGATCCCTGGGGTGGTCCGTGTCGAGCGTCAGCCGGTCGCCCACCGGGGCGCCTATCTTCAGGATGTCGCCGCGTTGCGCGCCGTGCACCAGGGCCGTGCTGACCGTGCCGCCGTCGACCACGCGTACGTGCAGGTCGACGGTGTTGTCGCGGCGCGGCGCGTTGGCGAAGGAGTAGAACCGCCACATTCTCGGTCGCAGCAGGACCGAGATCGACGCGGACTGCCCCGCGCGGAACGGGTAGGCGTAGTTGAGACGGGCCCGGATCACCGCGATGCCGGGGGCGCGCACCTCGTGAAGAATGATCTCGCCCTCCCACCAGGGTGGAGACGTGGCCGACGACTCGTCGGCCGCCTCGGTCATCACCTTCGCGACCAGCTCGTACGCCTGCGTCCATTCGCGCGCCAGCGCAGGCGTCCAGCGGCTGCCGAGGAAGTGCTCCAGGGTGGCGAGCAGCGCCTGGCCGACAGCGGGATAGTGCTGCGCGACCACGGAGAACTTGCGATGGTCGCGGCCGAGCTGCTGGAGGAAGGGAACCAGGTCGTCCAGCCGGTCGACGTTGCTGACGACGTGCCCCAGCGCGCCGACGAGCCGGTCTCGCTGAGTCGCCATGGACACCGGGAACAGGCCGCGCGTCTCGGGATACATCAGGAATAAGGCGGAGTAGAAGAACAGCGGCACCTGATCACCCGACTGGGCGACCACGTGCCAGCTGCCCTTCAACGCTTGCGTGTCCACTTACCCGGCTGCCTCTGAGGGCTGCCGCACGATCGCCCCTCGCACCTGGCCCAGGACCGTGATGACGTGCTGTACGACCTCCTCGTCGGCGCCGTGCTCCCGGAGCGCCGTGACGAGCAGGCCGCCGACCTTCTCATAGTGCTCCCCGGTGATGCCCATGTCCTGATGCGCGTCGGCCAGGTCGAGCCCTTCGTACACTTCCGGGCCGCCGAGGACGGAGCACAGCAGCGTGACCATGTGCCGCTTGAGCCTCGCCAGATCGACGCCGTCGAAATACGGCTTGAGGTCGGGATCGTCCAGGACAGCCGCGTAGAAACGATCGACTACTTCGCGGATCGTTGCGGCGCTGGTCTTCTCATAGTAGGAAGCCATAGGAACTACAAAACCTCCCAAACCGGACAAATTCCACATGCTTTTACGGAGAGTACATGGTCTTGTTCGCGCTGTTGCGGCGCCTTTCCGGTGGATGATCGTCAGCCGGTCGCCGGGCGTCCTCCTCAGGGAGGTCACGCCTTCGAGCTCTTTCTTCTCCATGCGGACCCTCGAGCAGGTACGCCCGCTCAGGGCGCGGCAGGGTCCGGCAGGTGCGCAGGTGGTGACCTCCTGTGCAGGCCGTATGCCTGTACTGACCCTTTAACCCCTTCAGGTTTCCGAGCACGTGAAGATTTCTCAGGAACACTAAGGGCTGATCAACCCGCTTGCAACCCGTCTCGCTGTTGACAATGGCGCGTTTTTCGGACAGCCGTTCCGCCTTTTGTCGAAACAGCTGGGTCAGTGCCAGTAGTCCCGTTCGGGCAGCCGCAGGTGCGTGTCCGGATCGGTGAGCGCGCGGGTGTCGGCCGGGTGCAGGCCCGCGCCGGCGAAGCAGTAGGCCTCGGCGTGGCCTTCGTACAGGTATGTGAGCAGGATCTCCTCGGCCGGGTCATCGGAGGACGCGTTGCCGCCGCCCGGGTGGGTGTCCCAGGCCACGACGTCGCCGTCGCGGTAGACGGAGCCCTGGTTGCCGCTCTTGGGGTTGGCGTACATGCCGTAGGCGACCGTGCCCGCCGACAGCGTCTTCATGACGACGGGGGTGGAGGCCATGTAGCCCCATTGCTGGCTGACGACGCAGCCGCCGGGCACGTCGGTGAGGCCGATGAACAGCATGGCCTCCTCGTCGGACGGGTCGTCCATGATCTCTTCCAGCTCTTCCTGGCCGGAGGGCTCCGCGGCCAGGCGCCGTGCCGCCTCGGCGGCGCTGATGCCGCCTACGCAGGCCAGGCTGAAACCGTCCCACGCCAGAGCGTCGCCCAGCGCGCCGGTGAGGCGGTCGGCCTCCGTCACGGCGGCGGCCTCGGCCTCGGACAGGCCGGCATGACCCGGCGGGAACGGGAAGAACTGGCCAGGCGTGGGGCCTGCCAGGCTGAGCCGGCCGGGCGACCAGTCGCCCATCATGGGCCGCCACGGGTCCGCCCCGGCGGCGACCAGGGCACGGGCGTTCTCGGGCCGGTCGTTGAAGACCGCGTCCCAGAGCGCGGTGCGGCCCTCGCACTCCGCGTCGACGTCGTCGACCCGGCCGGCCAACTCGGCGACCACCTCCGGCGAGCCGCGCTCCGCCGCGGCGTGCAGCGGCCGCTCGAAGGAGTAAGTGCCCTCGTTCGGGTCGGCGCCCGCGTCGAGCCTGGCGCGGACAAGGGCGAGGTCCTCCCAGGACCGGAAATCGGACCATCCGGCTGTTTCATTGGCGATCATGACAGCTCCTTCGAGATCACGCTTCGGGGACACGAGCGGGGCCATCATGACGGAGGGCAAGGACAATTTCGGGGTCCCAGGTCCCGTCGCTCATCGTCGCCGGGAGCGGGCGGGTTTCGCGCGGTACAGTGGTTCACATATACGAACTAGCGGGAGGCCCACGTGAATCAGATGGTCAAGTCCGCGGGGCGGGCGCTGGAGGTCATCGAGCTGCTCACCCGACGCCCGCGCGGGCTGAGCTTCACCGAGATCTGCGAGGAGCTCGAGCTGCCCAAGAGCAGCGGCCACGGACTGCTTGCCACCATGGTCCGCCGTGGGTTCCTGCGGCTCGACGACGCGGGCCGGCGCTACACGCTGGGCATCAGGGTGTGGGAGGCGGGACAGGCCTACCTGTGGGCGATCGATCTGGAGCGCGCCGCCAAGCCGATCATGGAGGCCATCCGCGACGATCTCAACGAGGTGGTCCAGCTGGCGGTGCTGGACGGGACGGACAACGTCTATGTGGCCAAGGTCGACCCGGACCAGGCCCTGGTGCTGGCCTCGCGGGTGGGCGCGCGCATCCCCGCGCACACCACCGCGCTCGGCAAGGTGCTGCTCGCGGGCCTGGAGGAGGCGGAGCTGAGGCGGCGGTTCGAGGGCAGGGAGTTCGTCCGCTTCACCAGGACGACGATCGCCTCGCTGGCCGACCTGGAGGTCGAGCTGGCGGGGGTGCGCCGCGGCGGCCACGCGATCGACCAGGGGGAGTACACCGCCGGCGTCTTCTGCGTCGGGGTCCCCGTCCGCGACCACAACGGAGGAGTACGGGCAGGGATGAGCGTGTCGGTCCCCGAGGTGCGGCTCACGCCGGCGCTGCGGCGGCGCATGCTCCATGCGCTCGAGAAGGGAGCAGGCGAACTGTCGGCGCACCTGGGGTACCGCCCGGGGTTCTGACTCCCCTTGACAGGAAACATGACGTTAACAATAGTTCGTATGTATGTATGAAGGTTCTCAGTCATGAACCCATCTCTCGATGAGGTGGTCAAGCGGTCACTCCGCCGGCTGATCCCGTTCCTCCTGCTCATGTACGTCCTGTCGTTCCTCGACCGCACCAACATCGGCTTCGCCAAGCAGAACTTCCAGCTCGACACGGGCCTGTCGGACGCGGCCTACGCCCTCGGCGCCGGTCTGTTCTTCGTCGGCTACGCCGTGCTCGAGATCCCCAGCAACCTGATCATGCAGCGGGTCGGGGCCCGGTTGTGGCTGGCCCGCATCATGATCACGTGGGGGCTGATCTCCGCGGCGATGATGTTCGCCCACACCGAGGCGGTCTTCTACGCGCTCAGGTTCGCGCTCGGGGTCGCGGAGGCCGGCTTCTTCCCCGGCGTCATCTTGTACCTCACCTACTGGATCCCCGCGCGCCACCGCGGCCGCGCCAACGGCCTGCTCTACTTCGGCGCCCCGCTGGCCTTCATCTTCGGCGGGCCGCTGTCCGGGCTCCTGCTGGAGTTCGACGGAGCGGCGGGGCTGCACGGCTGGCAGTGGATGTTCCTCGTCGAGGGGCTGCTGGCCACCGTGGTGGGCGTGTGGGCGCTGTGGTACCTCGAGGACCGGCCGGACACCTCCCGCCGCCTGACGGCGGCCGAACGCGAGGTCCTCGTGGCGGCGATGGCCGAGGACGAACGAGCCAGGGCCGCCCACAGCCCAGGCACCGTCCTGCGCGCTCTGCGCCACCCGCGCGTCCTCTACCTGTCGGTGATCTACTTCTGCATCCAGGTGAGCGTCTACGGCGTCACCTTCTACCTGCCGACGCAGGTCGCCGGCCTGGTCGGCGAGGACGTCGGCCTGACGGTCGGCCTGATCACCGCGATCCCGTGGACCTGCGCGCTGATCGCGTCGTTCCTGGTGGGCAGGCTGTCCGACGTCACCGGAGCCCGCAGGACCATCGCCGCCGTCACGCTGGCGGTCGGTGGGCTGGGGATCGCCGCCTCGGCGGCGGCCGGTCAGCCCGGCCTCGGGCTGACCGCGCTGTGCTTCGCCGCGGCCGGGTTCATCGCGGTGCAACCGGTGTTCTGGACGCTGCCGATGGGCCTGCTGGCCGGCAGCGCCGCCGCGGGCGGGCTGGCGCTGGTCAACTCACTCGGCTCGCTCGGCGGTTTCGTCGCCCCGAACGTGAAGACCTGGGCGGACGCCGCCTTCGGCGGGAGCACCGCCGGGCTCTACCTGCTGGCGGTGGTCACGCTCGCCGGAGCGGTGATGATCGCCTTCCTGGGCGGGCTGCGCGGCCGCGTCCCCGCGGAAACCATGCAGACCATACCGAAGGGAACATCCTGACGTGCGGGCACTCGTATTCCACGGCGCGTGGGACATCGGCGTGGAGGAGCGCCCCGATCCGCGTCCCGGTCCAGGCGAGGTCGTCATCGACGTCCTGGCGACCGGCATCTGCGGCTCGGACATCCACGGCTACACCGGCGAGAACGGCCGCCGCCACCCCGGGCAGGTGATGGGTCACGAGACCGTGGGCCGCGTCGCCGCCCTGGGTGAGGGCGTGACCGGCCCGCCGGTCGGCACGCTGGCCACCGTCAACCCGGTGATCGGCTGCGGGCGGTGCGCGGCGTGCGCGGCGGGCGACCCGCAGAGCTGCGCGAGCCGCCGCGTCATCGGCGTGCACCCGGAGATCAGCGCCGCCTTCGCCGAGGCGATGACCGTGCCGGCGGCCAACGTGGTCGAGCTTCCCGAGACGATGCCGCACGAGTACGGCGCGCTGGTCGAACCCCTCGCGGTCGGCTACCACGCCGCCAGGCGGGCGGGCGTCGGACCCGGGGAGCGGGTCCTGGTCATCGGCGGCGGCCCGATCGGGCAGGCCGCCGTGCTGGCCGCCCGCAGGCTAGGCGCGTCGTCGATCACCGTCAGCGAGCCGAACGCCACCCGCCGCGCGCTGGCCGCCACGCTGGGCGCGCACGCCGTCGAGTCGGTCGCCGGCCTGGAACCCGCGACGGTCGTCATCGACGCGGTCGGCAGCACGGTGACGCTCGCCGACGCCCTGTCCGCCTCGACGCCAGGCGCGCGGATCGCGCTCGTCGGCATGCATACGCCCCGCGTGGAGATCCCCGCGTACGCGATCAGCACCGAGGAACGTACGCTGATCGGCAGCTTCTGCTACTCGGTCGAGGACTTCAGGGAGACGGCCCGCTGGGTGGCCGGAGCCCCCGCCGAGCTGGCCGGGCTGGTGAACGGCCGGGTCGGGATGGCCGAGGCGGCCGAGACGTTCCGGACACTCGGCAGCGGGCAGTCGGACGCGAGCAAGATCCTGGTGGTGATGTGATGGCCCTGCCCAAAGTGCGTCAGGTCCGCGCCCGCGTCGTACGCGGCGCCGGAGCCGACTACCACGACCAGGACCGCGGCCACTGGATCGATGACCACATCGCCACCCCGATGTCCAAATATCCCGAATATCGCGACAGCCGCCGGTCCTTCGGCCTGAACGTGCTCGGCACCCTGGTGGTCGAGGTGGAGGCCGACGACGGCACGGTCGGGTTCGGTGTCACCACCGCGGGCGAGCCCGGGGCCTTCATCGTGGAGCGGCACCTGGCGCGCTTCGTCGAGGGCGCCGTGCCCAGTGACGTCGAGCGGATCTGGGACCAGATGTTCCACGCCTCCCTCTTCTACGGCCGCAAGGGTCTCGTACTGAACGCGATCAGCGCCGTCGACCTGGCGCTGTGGGACCTGCTCGGCAAGCTGCGCGACGAGCCCGTCTACGCGCTGCTCGGCGGCCAGGTCCGCGACGAGCTGACCTTCTACGCCACCGGCGCGCGCCCCGACCTGGCCAAGGACATGGGCTTCATCGGCGGCAAGATGCCCCTTCAGCACGGGCCCGCCGAGGGCGAGCGGGGACTGGCCGCCGGCGTGGCCAGGCTGGCGGAGATGCGCGAACGCGTGGGCGACGACTTCTGGCTGATGTACGACGCCTGGATGTCCCTCGACCTCGACTACGCGGTACGCCTGACGCACGCGGCCCACGAGCACGGCCTGAAGTGGATCGAGGAGGCCCTGCCCCCCGACGACTACTGGGGCTACGCCGAGCTACGCCGCGCCGTGCCGCCCGGGATGCTGGTCACCACCGGCGAGCACGAGGCGACCCGGTGGGGCTTTCGCATGTTGCTGGAGATGGGCTGCGCCGACATCCTCCAGCCGGACGTGAACTGGTGCGGCGGCATCACCGAGCTCATCAAGATCTCCGCGCTGGCCGACGCGCACGGCGCGCTGGTGGTGCCCCACGGGTCGAGCGTGTACTCGTACCACTTCGTCAGCACCCGGCACAACAGCCCGTTCGCGGAGTTCCTGATGATGCATCCGCAGGCCAGCGAGGTGGTGCCGATGTTCACGCCGCTGCTGCTCGACGAGCCCGTGCCGGTCGGCGGCCGGCTCCGGTTGCCCGAGCGTCCCGGCTTCGGCGTCCGGCTCAACCCGGAGTGCCGGCTCGAACGCCCCTACACGCACGAGGAGACCACGTAGTCAGGCCGTCGTCCAAGGCCGGAGCTTCTCGGGGTTCAGTACCGACCAGATGCGCTTGATGCGGTCGCCCGCGACGTCGAACGCCATCACCACCACGGTGCCGCCGTCCTGCTGAACCACCAGACCGGGCTGGCCGTTGACGCTGCGCTCCAGGAACGTCAGGTCGGGCGCGATGCCGGCGATGGCGACCAGGGCACGCGCGAGCCGCTCGCCGCCCTCGATCGGGCGGGCCACGGCGCTGACCAGGCCGCCGCCGTCGGCGATCCCCGTGGCGTCGGGGTCGAGGAGGCCGATGAGGGCGTCGATGTCCTTGGCCTCCCATGCCTCCTTGAAGTTCCTGACGATGTCGGCGCGCTGGGCCGTCGGCGCGGCGGGCGCCTGTGCCGCGCGAATGCGGCGGCGGGCCGACGAGGCCAGCTGGCGACATGCCGCCGGCGTGCGGCCGACGATCTCGGCCACCTCGGCGAAGGAGTAGCGGAAGACGTCGTGCAGGATGAACGCGACGCGCTGGGCCGGGGTCATCGATTCGAGCATGACCAGGAAGGCCATGTTGATCGACTCGTCGAGGGTGACTCGGTCGGCGGGGTCGGACGGCCGCCCGTTGGCCCACTCCGTACGTTCGGGCAGCGGCTCGGGGATCCATTCGCCCACGTAGCGCTCCCGCCGGGCCCGTGCCGAGCCGAGCAGGTCGAGGCAGATGCGGCTGGCCACCGTCGTCAGCCAGGCGCCGGGCGTGTCGATGGCCTCCTGTTCCTGTGGGGACATGGCGTACCAGCGGGCGTACGTCTCCTGTACGACATCCTCGGCCTCGGCCAGGGAGCCGAGGAGCCGGTACGCGAGATTGATCAGCTGACGCCGCTCGCTCGTGATCACGCTCAGGCTCGGATCGGACGGGGTGGTCATGGTGTCGCCGACTCTCCTTCTACCGCACCTGCCCTCACCCGATCGCCCTCCGGGGGCGGCGTCACGGACTCGGCGGCAGGTGTCGAACTGGGTGAGACCGGGCCGCTGGAGCTCGTCCCACCCAGTCTGACGCTGATCGGTGTCGCTATCCCCACTGGCCGGGCTGGTAGTCGCCGGCGGCGGGCTGCCGGGTGATGATGTTCAGGCGGTTGACGGCGTTCATGACGGCGATCAGGCCCACCAGGGCGGCGAGCTGGTCCTCGTCGTAGTGCTTGGCGGCGTTGGCCCAGACCTCGTCGGTGACACCACCGGCGGCGGCGACGCGGGTGCCCTGTTCGGCCAGTTCCAGGGCTGCCCGCTCGGCGTCGGTGAAGACCGTCGCCTCCCGCCAGGCCGCGACCAGGTTGAGGCGTACCGAGGTTTCCCCCACGTGCGCGGCTTCCTTCGTGTGTATGTCGATGCAGACGGCGCAGCCGTTGATCTGGCTGACGCGAAGCGACACCATCTCCTGTGTCGTGACGGGCAGGCCCGAATCGCTCACGACCTTGCCCGCGGAGACGACGTACTTCAGAAGCTTCGCCCCGGCCGGGTTGCCGAGGTAGTTGAAACGGGCGTCCATGGTGAACTCCTCTGGAGTGTTCGCTGCTATACCCCACCGACGAAACAGCCCGGCAAGACGTCAGAGTCAACCGAATATGATCTGCGTCTCCCGGACCACCGCGAACGCCACGATCTCACCGGACGCCCGCGCCTCGGACTGCGGTCAGGCGACGGTGAATCCGCCGTCAACCGGCAGGATCGAGCCGGTGACGTAGGACGCGCCGATGAGGTAGCGGATCGCGTCGGCGACGTCCTCCGCCCGTCCGACGCGGCCGGCCGGGATCGTCCCCGCCGCCGCCGCGAACTGGGCCCGCCGCTGCCCCTCACGTTTAGGCAGCGGGGACAGCGGCCCACCCTGATCGGGCTCATGGCCCAGGCCCTGCTCGACCACACCCCTGGACGAACCACTCGGCGAACGCCTGACCGCCCTCCTCGTACGCGCCACCGCCGAAGGCCCGTCAACCCCGGAGTGACCCTCATCGGCCGATCGGGTGCCAGACGGTCTTGGTTTCCAGGAAGGGGCTGATGCGGGACAGGCCGGGGTCGGGGTCGTTCCAGTCGTCCTCGGTGGGCCGCAGGACTCTTTTGAGTGTGGTCGCCGCCAGGGTCTCCAACTCGGTCGCGAGCGTTCCCGCGCCGGCCAGGTCCAGGGCGTTCACGTCGGCGTGGCCGGCCAGTGGGGGAGCGAGCTCGGCCAGGCGGCCGGTCAGGATGTTCGCGACGCCGGCCGGCAGGTCCGAGGTGGCCAGCGCTTCGGCCAGGGTGATGGCCGGCAGCGGGGCGCGTTCGCTCGCCACCAGCACCGCCGTGTTGCCGGAGGTGATCAAGGGGGCGAGCACCGCGACCAGCCCGAGCAGCGTGGAGCCGGTGGGTGCGAGGACGCCTGCCACGCCCGTCGGCTCGGGCTGGGAGAGGTTGAGGAACGGGCCGGACACCGGGTTGACCCCGCCACGCACCTGGCCGATCTTGTCGGCCCACCCCGCGTAGTGGACCCAGCGGTCGACGGTCGCCGACACGAGCGCCTGGGCCCTGGCCGCGCTCACCCCTTCCGCCGCGGCGACCTCCTCGGCGAACTGGGCCCGACGTCCTTCCATCATCTCGGCGATCCGGTACAGGACCTGGCCACGGTTGTAGGCGGTGCGGCCCGACCAGCCGGGGAACGCCTTACGTGCCGCCACCACGGCGTCGCGTACGTCTTTGCGGGATGCCTGGGCGGCGTTGGCGAGGTGGACTCCTGCCGAGGACGTCACGGGATAAGACCTGCCTGATTCCGAGCGTGGGAACGCGCCGCCGACATAAAGCTTGTACGTCCTGCGCACCGCGATGCGCGGAGGAATGTCAGCCAAGGTACGCCTCCCCCGTCGCAGTGATCCGCTCACACATCGAGGTATGCCTCCAATCCGAGCAACCCGCCCTCGCGGCCGTAGCCCGACTCTTTGTAGCCGCCGAAAGGGCTGGCGGGATCGAACATGTTGAAGGTGTTGGACCACACCACGCCCGCCCGCAACCGGCTCGCGGTCCAGAGCATCAGGGAGCCCTTCTCCGTCCACACACCGGCGGACAGCCCGTACGGCGTGTTGTTCGCCTTGGCCACGGCCTCCTCCGGGGTGCGGAAGGTGAGCACCGACAGCACCGGCCCGAAGATCTCCTCGCGGGCGATCCGGTGCGCCTGCGTGACCCCGGTGAACACGGTGGGCGGGAACCAGTACCCGCGCTCCGGGAGCGGGCACGTCGGCGACCAGCCCGTGGCCCCCTCCGCCGCACCGGCGGCGGCGAGCCCGCGGATCCTGGCCAGCTGCGCCGCGGAGTTGATGGCGCCGATGTCGGTGTTCTTGTCCAGCGGGTCGCCGAGGCGCAGTTGCGAGATGCGGGCCCGCAGCCGCGCCAGCAGCTCCTCCGCGATCGACTCCTGGACGAGCAGCCGCGAGCCCGCGCAGCACACGTGGCCCTGGTTGAAGAAGATCCCGGAGACGATCCCCTCGACGGCCTGGTCGATAGCCGCGTCGTCGTAGACGATGTTGGCGCCCTTGCCGCCCAGCTCCAGGGTGAGCCGTTTGCGCGTGCCGGCCACCGTACGGGCGATCTGCCTGCCCACCTCTGTGGAGCCGGTGAAGGCCACTTTGTCGGCGTCTGGGTGCGCGACCACGGCCCGGCCGGTGTCGCCGGCTCCGGTCACGATGTTCACCACGCCGGGCGGCAACTCCGCCTCCTGGCAGATCTCGGCGAACGCCAGGGCGGTCAGCGGGGTGGTCTCCGCGGGCTTGAGCACGACGGTGTTCCCGGTGGCCAGCGCGGGCGCGACCTTCCACGCGAGCATCAGCAGCGGGAAGTTCCACGGGATGACCTGCGCGGCCACGCCCAACGGCCTGGGTCCGCCGGACCCGTTCGCCGTCCTGCCGAACCCCGCGTGGTGCAGTTTGTCGGCCCAGCCGGCGTAGTAGAAGAAGTGGGCCGCGACCAGCGGCAGGTCGATGTCCCTGGTCTCCTTGATCGGTTTGCCGTTGTCCAGTGACTCCAGCACGGCGAGCTCGCGGGCGCGCTCCTGGATGATCCGCGCGATCCTGAACAGGTATTTGCCGCGCTCGGCGCCCGGTAGCGGCGACCACACCCGCTCGAACGCCCGCCGCGCCGCAGCGAAGGCGCGTTCCACGTCGGCATCGCCGGCGGCGGCCACCTCGGCCAGCGGCTCCTCGTCGGCCGGGTTGACCGTGACGATGCGCTCGTCGCTCTTGGCCTCGACGAACTCGCCGTCGATGAACAGGTCGTACGACGGCCGGATGGACACGATGGATCGTGACTCCGGCGCGGGCGCGTACTCGAAGATCTCCACGCCTCTCCCTGGTCGATCTAGTCGATGGTGTAGTGGTCGGGCCCGCCGTAGTGGCCGGTGCCGAGCTTGGTCCGCTGCATGAGCAGGTCGTTCAGAAGCGTCGAGGCGCCGAGCCTGAACCACGCGGGATCCAGCCAGTCGTCCCCGGCGATCTCCTTGACCAGCACCAGGTGGCGGATCGCGTCCTTGGCGGTACGGATGCCGCCGGCCGGTTTCACCCCCGCCTGCCGTCCGGTGGCGGCCCGGTAGTCCCTGACGGCCTCCAGCATGACCAGGGCGACCGGCAGGGTCGCGGCGGGCGTGACCTTGCCGGTGGAGGTCTTGACGAAGTCGGCCCCTGCGTGCAGCGCGAGCCAGGACGCCCGCCGTACGTTGTCGTAGGTGACCAGTTCGCCGGTCTCCAGGATGACCTTCAGGTGGGCCTGACCGCAGTGCTCCTTGACGGCCGTGATCTCGTCGAAGACCTTGCGGTAGTCGCCCGCCAGGAACGCCCCCCGGTCGATGACCATGTCGATCTCGGTGGCTCCCGCGGCCACCGCCGTGGCCGTTTCGGCCAGCTTCACCTCCAGCGACGTACGCCCGGAGGGAAAGCCCGTGGCGACCGAGGCGAGCCCGACCCCGCTGCCCGCCAGAGCCTCGGCGGCCACCGCGACCATGTCGGGGTACACGCAGAGCGCGGCGACCGGGGGAGCGGTGAGGTCGGCGGGATCGGGCCGCATGGCCTTGGCCGCCAGCGCGCGCACCTTGCCCGGGGTATCCGCCCCTTCGAGGGTGGTCAGGTCGACCATCCTGATGGCCAGGTCGATCGCCCGCCGCTTGGCCGTGGTCTTGACGGACCGGGTGGCCAGGTCGGCGGCCCGCCTGCGCACGCCGACCTCGTCGACGCCGGGCAGCCCGTGGAGGTAGGCCCGCAACGAGCCGGGGACGGTGTCAGGCACGGGCGCCACGCCTCTCGATGAGCATGTTGAGTACGAGGGCGACCAGCAGGATGAGCCCGGTCACCACCATCTGGAAGAAGGACCCCAGGCCGAGCAGGTTGCACAGGTTCCGCAGCACCGACAGCAGCAGCACCGCCACGAACGTGCCGAACACGCCGCCCCGGCCGCCGAACAGGTTGGTGCCGCCGAGCACCACGGCCGCGATCGCGTCCAGTTCCAGCCCGTTGAACGCGCTGGGCTGGCCCACGGTCAGGCGGGAGGTGAGCAGCACCCCGGCCAGCGCCGCCAGCGCCCCGGAGACGGCGAACACGGCGGTGATCACGCCGCGCACGGGCAGGCCGGACAGCCGCGCGGCCTCCTTGTTGCTGCCGACCGCGTAGACGTACTCGCCGAACGTGGTGCCGCGCAGCACCGCGGCGGCGAGGATGGTGATCACCACGAAGATGATCCCGACGATCGGCACATAGCCCACGAACCCGCCGCCGAGCAGCTGAAACGCCTCCGAGCCGCCGCTATCCGCGGGCTTGCCGTCGGTCAGCAGGTACGTCAGCCCGCGTACGGCGGTGAGCCCGGCCAGCGTGGTCATGAACGCCGGCAGCGACAGGTAGGCCGACATGCCGCCCATGAACGCGCCGAACACCGCGCCGGCCGCGACGCTGAGCAGGACCGCCGGCAGTACCGGCACGCCCGAGGCCATGAGCAGGGCGACGGTCATCCCGCCGAAGGCCGCGACGCTGCCGACCGACAGGTCGATCCCCGCGGTCAGCACCACCATGGTCATGCCGATGGCGACGATTCCGGTCAGCGACGACTGCTGCAGCAGGTTGGCGATGTTGCGGCCGGTCAGGAACTGCGGGGCCAGCAGTGTCGCCACCACGCACAGGCCCAGGAAGACCAGCAGCAGGTTGGACTTGACGATCAGGTCGGCGCCGCGGCGCGATCGGGCGCCACGTTCCCGTTCGGCGGTCGAGGTCACCGTGGATCCGAGGGATGCGGTCATGGTGTGGCTCCTGTGATGACGGTGTGCGCGATGACGCTTTCCTGGCTGACCCGGGGGTCGAAACTCGCGACGTTGCGGCCCTCGTACAGGACCTGGATCAGGTCGGCGTTGGCGGTCAGTTCGTTGAGCTCGCTGCTGGCGAGCAGGACGGCCACGCCCTGGTCGGCGAAGTGGCGTACCTGCCGGTAGAGGTCGGCCTTGGCGCCGACGTCCAGGCCGCGCGTGGGCTCGTCGAGCAGCAGGACCCTGATCCCGCCGCGGGTGATCCACTTGGCCAGCACGACCTTCTGCTGGTTGCCGCCCGAGAGCTGGCCCACGGGCTGGCCTGGCCCGGCGGTCTTGACGCCCAGGCCGGCGAGCGCGGGCTGGGCGAGGCGCCGCCCGAGCCGGTCGGGCAGCAACCACGGGGGACGGCCGAGCGCGCCGATCGCGGCGTTGCGGCTGACGGAGAGGCCCAGCATCAGTCCCTGCTCCTTCCTGCTCTCCGGCACCAGTGCCAGTCCCGCGCGGACGGCGGCGGCCGGGCCGGTGACCTTGAGCGGGCGGCCGTCCAGCCGGGCAACGACGTGCGCCTTGAGGTCGCCGAACAGCGCGCGCAGCAGGGTGGTACGGCCCGCGCCGCCGAGCCCGGCGAGCCCGACGACCTCGCCCGGCCGTACCTCGATGTCGCGTACGTCGAGCAGTCCGGGCACGTGCACCCGCTCGACGCTGAGCAGGGGCTCGCCCTCGGGCGCGGCCCGGTCCGTGGCGCCCACGAGCCCGCTCGCCTCGCCGATCATCGCGGCCACGATCTCGTCGGGGCCGGTCGAGGCCAGGTCGTAGACCCCCGCCGTACGGCCGTCGCGCAACACCGTGGCGCGGTCGCCGATCTCCATCACCTCGCTCATCCGGTGCGAGATGAAGATCACCGATCGTCCCTCCGCCGTGAGGGATCGGATGACCTCGAACACGGCGAGCAGTTCGCTCTCGCCGAGCGTGGCGGAGGGCTCGTCCATGACGATGACGCGCGCGTCGGCGGTCAGCGCCTTGGCGATGGCGGTGAGCTGCTGGGCCGCGATCGGCAGCTCCCTGACCCGCTTGGTGACGGGAAACGTGGCGCCGACCCGGACCAGCGCCTCGCGGGCCAGCCGCGCCCGCCGCGCCCGGCGTACGAACGGACCCACCCGCGGCGTCCTGCCCAGCAGCAGGTTCTGCGCCACGGTGAGGTCGGGCAGCAGGTCGAGCTCCTGGTAGATCACGGCGATGCCGGCCGTCAGCCCCGCGTGCGGCGTGGACGGCATGAAGGGCTGCCCGTCGAGCAGGATCGTCCCCTCATCCGGCCGGTACGAGCCCGCCAGGATCTTCATGAGCGTGCTCTTGCCGGCCCCGTTCTCGCCCAGCAGGCAGTGCACCTCGCCGGGACGGACGCTCAGCTCCACGCCGTCCAGGGCGACGGTGCCGGGGAAGCGTTTGACGATCCCGGTCATGCGCAGCCGTTCCGCGTTCCCGGTCATGGCTCCTCCAGCAGGTGAGTGGCGTTCTGGTCGTCGGTGATCAGCACGTCGCACAGGCCGCTCGTCACGACGGCACGGCACACCGCCCGCTTCGCCTCGCCGCTGACCAGCGCGACCGAGGTGGTGGCCGAGCGCAGGACGTCCAGGGAGAGGCCGAGCGTGCGCCCGTCCAGGCCGGGGTCGACGATCCTGCCATGCGCGTCGATGAAGCGGCCCAGTACGTCGCCCACCGCGCCGGCGCGCGCGAGCCTCGCGAGGTCGTCCGCGTCGATCTGGCCGGTGTCCACCAGCACCGAGTCGCTGCCCATCCCTCCGGGGCTGAACAGGAACAGGTCCGCCCGAGCGGCCAGGGCGAGCACGTCGGAGACGGCCCGGTCGCTCTCCAGCACCGCCCGGGTGCTCTGCTGCTCCACGATCGCCGGCGCGGTCAGCAGCGTCGCGGTGCCGCCGCCGTGGTGGGCGATCAGGCTCGCCATGCTGTGCGCGCTGGTCGGTTGCCGCGACCGGCTGAGCGCGCCGTTGATCTGCACCACGTTGACGCCCGTGGCCCACCCGGGGGCGAGCCCTCCGGCCAGGCGGTCGAGCGTACGTCCCCAGGAGACCCCGATCAGCTTGGGCACGGGCCGCATCTCCGTCAGGTGGTCGGCGCCGGCGGCGGCCACCCTGTCGCGTACCTGCTCGGCGTCGCCGCTTCCGCCGTTCGCCACCACGATGGCGTCCCGCAGACCGAACCGCTCCCTGAGTGACCGCTCCAGGGCATTCACCCGCGAGCGCGGATGCAACACCTCGATCCTGACGATTCCGGCCTCGCGCGCCTCGGCCAGCATCCGTCCCACCTTCCAGCGGGTCAGGTGCATCGCGTGGGCGATCTGCTCCTGGGTCTCGCCGCTCTCGTAGTAGCGGACGGCCACCTGGTAGAGCTGGTCCTCGCCGGTCATGAGGCGGACCCCCGTCCTGGCTCGCTGAGCCGGTGGGAGATCTCCGTCGTGGCGGCGGTGGCCGCGCGGTAGTCGGCGTAGCCGCTCCGGTACGCCTCCACGTGCCCGGCGACCGGCTCCACCACGCGGACCTGGGGCGCGTACTGCGCCGCCGCCTCCGCCAGCGAGGCGTGCCACCCGGAGCCGGCCGAGGCGAGCACCGAGCAGGCGCGCAGCGTGAGATTGTCACCGGCGACCAGGTGGACAGGCCGGCCGAGCACGTCGGCGGTCGTCTGGAGCCACAGCTCGTTGTGCCGGATGCCGCCCGAGAGGAAGACCTCGTCCACGGCGATCCCGTCGTCGGTAAAGGAGTCGAGGACCTGGCGGGTGCCGTACGCGACGCCTTCCACGGCCGCCCGGTAGACCTGCTCGGGAGAGCTGGCCAGGGTCAGTCCGAGCACCGCGCCCCGCAGGCGCGGATCGCGCAGCGGCGTGCGGTTGCCCATGAAGTAGTCCAGGACGATCAGGCCGTGGTCGACCGGCGGCAGCGCCGCCGCGGCCTTGATGAGACCGCCGAGCTCCGCTCTGGGCCGCCCCATGAGCGCCTCGCCCGCCCAGGCCAGCACGGAGCCCGCGCTCACCTGGCCGCCCTCCACGAGCCAGCGGCTCGTGTGCAGCGCGTCCGGGTACGGCCCCCAGACGGTGGGCGGGAAGACCGGTTCCGCGATCTCCGTGACGAACGCGTTGGACGTGCCGCAGACGATCGACACGCGGCCCTCCGGAGCGCCGCCGATGGCCAGCAGCGACAGGTGCGCGTCGATCCCGCCGGACACGACGACGGCGGGGCCGGTGATGCCGAGCTCCTCGCGGGCCCCGGCGGCGAGCGGCCCGACCGGGTCACCGACGGGCACGATCTCGTCAGGCAGCTTGGCGCCCAGGTCGCCGATGCCGAGCGACTCGTACAGGTCATGGGGGAAGCCCGCACCGCGGGGGTCGTAGTTGCTCTTGCAGACCGCGTTCATCCGCGACCCTGCCCACCGCCCGGTGAGCCGCCACACCATGTAGTCCACCGCTTCTGTGACGCGGGCGGCGCCGCGGTAGGTCTCGGGCTCGTGGCGCGCCAGCCACATGGCCTTGGGCACCAGCCACTCGACCGCGTCGCAGCCGCCGGAGTAGCGCAGGACCGGGTGGCCGGTCCGCGCGGTCAGCGCCGACTCCTCGCCCGCCCGCCCGTCCATCCAGAGCAGGGCCGGCCGCAACGGGCGCCCGTGCCGGTCCAGGACGGCCACCGTCGAGGCCGTGGTCGCCACCGCGACCCCGGCGATGGGCGGGTTCCCCGCCTGGGCGAGTGCCTGGCGCGCCGCGTGGACACTCGCCCGCCACCAGTCGTCCGGGTCCTGCTCGGCCCACCCGGGCCGGGGAAAACTGGTCGGGTACGAGTCGTCGCCCGTCCCCATCGGCGAACCCGCCACGCTGTAGACCGCCGCCCGCGCGCCCTCGGTTCCCAGATCGAGAGCGAGGAAAGCAGCCATCGTCACTCCTCGTCCGGCGCGTGCTCGCCTGGCGCGGGCTCGCTCGGCAGGAGTTCGTTCGGCAGGAAGAGGACCTTGGAGCTGAAGATGGACCGCTCACCGAGGTTGACCATGGTCTCGGGCAGCGCGTCCAGCCCCAGCTCATGCGTGATCATGAACTTCCACGCGAGGTCGCCGGAGGCCAGCGACCGCGCCGCCACCCGCCACTCCTCGCCGGGGAACGGCGCGGAGAAGGAGTTCCACGCGCCGTGCAGGGTGACCTCGCGGCGCAGGAACGAACCGAACGTGGACTTGGGCAGCACCACGGGCTCGTGCGGGATGCCGATGAACACCGCCTCGCCGTGCCTGGCCACCAGGGACACGGCCTGGTCGATCGTGGCGGGCACGCCCGCGGACTCGATGACCACGTCGTAGCCGTCACCGGCCAGTTCGGCGGCGGCCTGCGCGCTGGTCGCGGTGTGCGTGGCGCCGGCCTCGGTCGCCATGGCGGCCTTCTGGTCGTTCAACTCGATCACGAGCACCTCGGACGCGCCGGCGATCCTGGCCCACTGCACCGCGAACAGCCCGATGGGGCCGGCGCCCACCACCGCCACTCTGTGGCCGCCGCGCATCCGGGTGCGCCACAGGGCGTGCAGCGCGATCGCGGCCGGGTCGAGCATGGCCGCGGCCCGCGGGTCGAGATCGGCGGGCAGCACCATGAGGTTCTCGTCCGGCACGGTGACGTACTGCGCGTACGCCCCGTCCCTGCGGCTGCCGAAGTAGCCGTAGTCCTTGCACAGGCTGAAGTTGCCCTGGCTGCAGGGGCCACAGGCGTGGCAGGGGATGAGCGGTGGCACGGTGACCAGGTCGCCCTCGCGTACGCGGCCGGTTGCGGCCAGGCGGTCGCCGAGGCGTACCACGTGCCCGGAGAACTCGTGGCCGCAGATGATCGGGAAGTGGTAGGCCCCCGCATGCAGCATGCGGGGGACGTCCGATCCGCATACACCGCAGGCCGCGACGCGGACGAGCGCTTCGCCTGGGCCTGGTTCCGGCACGGGCACCTGCTCGACCCTGATGTCGCTGGGAGCGTGGAGCACCGCGGCCTGCATGGTTTCCGACATCCTGTCGCCTTTCTCCTTGAGCGCCTGGGTCTACTTGGCCGGCTGGGCGAACTCGCCCGCCCCGGCGTACTGGCTCGCGTTGTCCGTGTCGATCAGCCCGGTGCCCGCGTCGATGGAGGGCTCGACCTTCTCGCCCCTTTGCACCTTGAGCACCGTTTCCACGGCCTTCGTGCCGAGTGAGATGGGGTCGTTGAGCGCGGTGGCCACGTACTGGCCTGAGGAGATCTGCTTGACCGCCTCCATGAGCCCGTCGACCCCGGAGACCAGGACCTTGCTCTTGCCGTTCTCCTTGAGCACCTGCAACGCGCCGAGCGCCATGTCGTCGTTGTGCGCGTAGACGGCGGCCACGTCAGGGTGGACCTGGAGCAGGTCCTGCATCGCGGTGACCGCCTTGGAGCGCACGTAGTCCGAGTACGGGCCCTCGATGATCTTGATCTTGGGATTGGTGGCCACGGCCTCGTGGAAACCCGCGCTGCGGTCGCGTGCGACGGCACCGCCGGCGTCTCCGCGGATCTCGATGACCTTGCCGCCGGCGGGGCCGAGCTGCTCGCTGAGCCGCTTGCCGACGAGCGCCCCCATCGCCTTGTTGTCGCGCCCGACATGCGCGACCGCGCCCTCGGGCACCGGCCGGTCCACGGTCACGACCGGGACGCCGGCCGCCTTGGCCGCGGCGATGCCTGGCTGCACGCCTTGCGGGTCGACCGGGTTGACGAGCAGGACGTCGACCTGGCGGGTGATGAGGTCCTGGATGTCGTTGTTCTGCTTGGTGACGTCGCCGCCCGCGTCGGCGAAGTACAGCTCGCCGCCGGCCTTCTTGGCGGCCGCCTCCGCTCCTTCACGGAGCTGGACGTAGAAGGGGGACTCCTGAGTGGCCTGGCTGAAGCCGATGGCGACGGGACCGTCCGCCGGCTGCCCGGCGCCCTCGGTGGAGCCACCGGGAGTGGTGGACACCGAGCAGGCGGACAAGGCGGTGACCAGGAGGAGAGCAGGAATGGTGAGCGACCGGAATGCACGCATTTGGGCCTCCGTATGTGATGTAGATAACGCACCGTAAGTCGGGTATTAACCTCCCTGCAACACTTGAGCCAGATTTTGCTCATATGAGCAGATTCCCGAGTGTGATCGACCGCGCCCCCAGGACGTGCCTCATGTTTCCGCAGGTGACAGGGGGTTCACATGGGGAACCTGTTCGCTCGCCGACACGGTCACCCTGCGGTGGTACAGCCTCAAGTCCGAGAGCTCCGTGGTCGGGTGAACGTACGGATCCGTGATCACTCGAGGGTGCCGCGCGGGTTCAGGACCTCGACGATCCGGAGGAAGTCGTCCCCGCCGTGGCCCTGTGCGATGACACGGCGGGCCAGCCCTTCGGCGACGCGCATCACGCTCGCGTCGATGCCGTGGGCCTCGGAGGTGTGGACGATGTGGGCCATGGACGACACCGCCGAGGTGATCGGGTTGACCTCGCCGGAGTACCTCCCGCTGTCCACGTCCTCCGCCGTCCCGTCGATGATCACCGGCAGCAGCGCGCCGACCTGCTCCGGCCTCTCTCGTCCGCATCCGGGGACGGCTCTCCGGCCGCCACGACCAAGCTTCATGCCGCCCCTGCCCACCCGGCAAGTACCCACAAAAAGGTGGCCATGGCGCCGGGTCGACCGCCCCGCGTCGCGGCGGCTCAGGCGGCCGGCGGCGGGCTGGGGGCCGGCGGCGGGCTGGGGGCC
>NZ_JADOGI010000176.1 GCF_015645445.1 Nonomuraea cypriaca
GGGGGCTGGGACGAAGCCGGGGACGCGGACGGCGTGCCGCACGGGGAGGTGGTTCGATGAGCGGCGGTTCGCTGCCCGTCGCCGAGACCGCCCAGGTACGCAGGGCGGCGCTCCGGTTGATCCGGCTGGACGGTCGCGCCTTCGCCGTCATGGTGGTGCTCAACGCGCTGGCCGCCGGCGCGGGGCTGGCCGGCCCGTGGCTCCTCGGCCGCATCGTCGACGCGGTCAAGTCCGGCGCCGGGGTGGGGGCCGTGGACCGGCTGGCGCCGGCCCTCATCCTGTTCGCGCTGGCCCAGCTCCTCCTGGCGCGCTACGCCCGTTATGTCGGGCATCGCTTCGGCGAGCGTACGCTGGCCCGCGTCCGCGAGGAGTTCACCGACCGGGTGCTCGCGCTGCCCGTCTCGGCGGTCGAGCGGGCCGGCACGGGTGACCTGACGACCCGCGGCACGGCCGACGTCGCCGCGGTCGGCGGCATGTTGCGCGACGCGGGTCCCGACATCCTCATCGCCGCCGTCCAGGCCCTGCTGGTGCTGGGCGCGGTCGTCGTCCTCGACCCGCTGCTTGGCGCGTGCGGGGTGCTCGGCCTGGTGGGCATCTGGTTCGCCACCCGCTGGTACCTGCGCAGGGCCGTACCGGCGTACCTGGACGAAGGGGCCGCCAACTCGGTTCTGGCCGAGGAGCTCTCGGCCACCGCCGCGGGGGCCCGTACGGTGGAGGCCCTCGGTCTGCGGCGGCGCCGCATCGCGGCGTGCCAGGAGGCGATCGACCGGTGCGGGGAGACCCGTACCAGGACGTTGTTCCTGCGCAGCGTGCTCTTCCCGATCGTCGACATGTCGTACGTCATCCCCGTGGTCGCCGTACTGCTGGTCGGCGGCGCGCTGCTCGGGCAGGGCGCCACGACGCTCGGCACGGTGGTAGCCATTGCCCTCTACCTGCGGCAACTCGACCAGCCCCTCGACGTCATCCTCCTGCACATGGAACGGCTCCAGCGCAGCGGCGCCTCCTTCGCCCGCGTGGAGGGCGCCGGCCTGACCCCGCGGGCGGCCCCGGCGCCCTCCTCCCCCACACCCGTCGACGACCGGCTCGAGGTGTCCTGCGTGCGCTTCGCCTACGACGGCGGAACGGACGTGCTGCACGGCGTGGACCTGACCGTCCGGCCGGGCGAGCGGCTGGCGATCGTCGGCCCGTCCGGTGCGGGCAAGACCACGCTGGGGCGATTGCTGGCCGGCATGGACGTCCCGCGGACCGGCTCGGTGACCGTCGGGCGGGTCCCGGTGGCCGACCTCGACCCGGGCCGGTTGCGCGAGCGCGTCATGCTGGTCACGCAGGAGCATCACGTGTTCCTGGGCACCGTACGGGACAACCTCCAGATCGCCGCGCCCGCCGCCACCGATGACGAGCTCCGCGCGGCGCTCGCCGTCGTCGGGGCCGGCTGGCTCCGCGACCTGCCTGACGGTCTGGACACCGAGCTGGGTCACGTGGGTCACCGGCCCGACGGTCTGGACAACGAACTGGGGCATGGGGGTCACCGGCCCGATGGCGCGCAGGCCCAGCAACTGGCTCTGGCCCGCGTGGTGCTGGCCGATCCGCACACGCTGATCCTCGACGAGGCCACCGCCCTCCTGGACCCGGGAACGGCCCGGCACACTGAGCGCGCGCTGGCCGGCGTACTCGCGGGTCGTACCGTCATCGCGATCGCCCATCGCCTCCAGACCGCGCACGACGCGGATCGGGTGGCCGTCATGCTCGACGGCCGGCTCACCGAGCTCGGCACCCATGACGACCTGGTGGCGGCCGACGGCGCGTACGCCGCACTGTGGCGCTCCTGGCACGGCACCACGCCTGACTGAGCCTGGCCCATGCACCGGACTGAGCCTGGCCCGGTCGGTGGTCACGCGCCGGACTGAGCCTGGCCCCGCCGATCAGGGCCCGGGCTCGGCCGTCAGGGCGCGGGCTCGGCCGGGTGGCCCAGGATCAGGACGAGCGCGTCCAGCAGGCGCTGCCAGTCGGCCTCGTCCAGGTCGCGTCTGAGCGGAGCGGCGACGGCGGCGAGCGCGTCGACCAGCATGCCGCGTACGGTCCGGTCGTCCTCGCCCAGCAGCCCGGCCAGCGTCCCGACCTCACGCCGGAACCGGCGGCTCCGCGAGAACTCCAGCAGGGACGGCGGCGGGGCCGGTGTGGCGCCGTCCGTGCCCGGGTCCGCGAAGGTGATCACCAGCCGGGTGCCGAGGGCCTCGGCGAGCCGGTCGAGGGCGGAGACGGTGGGGTTGCCCCGGCCGTTCTCCAGGTTGGCCACGTAGGGCACCGACAGCGCCGCGTCGGTGGCCACGGACGCGACGGTCCGGCCGAGTGCCGCCCGGCGGCCGCGCAACCGCCGGCCCAGTTCCGCATGATCCACGCTCATATCTTGACAGAATAGCCGATAGCCGATTCTCTCTTGAGGGAATAGTCCAATCGAAGGGGAGAACGATGACGCGGGTGCTGCGAATACGGGACTTCCGGCTGCTCTGGACGGCCAGGGCGGTCGCGGGACTCGGCACGAGCATGCTGGTCGTCGCGATTCCTGCCCACGTCTACGCCGTCACCGGCTCGGTGCTGGCCACCGGGATCACCCTGGCCTTCGAGTACCTGCCGTCGCTGCTGCTGGGGCCGTTCGCCGGGGCCATGGCGGACCGGTGGGACCGCCGCCGCCTGATGATCGCCACCGACCTCGTCCACGCGCTGGCCATCTCCGTGACGCTGCTCGCCACGACGCCAGAAACGATCTGGCTCGTCTACGTGGCGGTGCTCGGGCAGGGTTCGGCCGCGGTGGTCTTCCGCCCCGCCTCGCAGGCCCACACCCCCGCCGTGGTGGGCACGGGCCCGGAGCTGGCCGGTGCGAACGCCCTCAGCGCCGTCACCACCGGCGTGGTCGGGCTCGTCGGGCCGCCGATCGGCGGACTGCTGTTCGCGTTCTCCGGGATCGGCGCGGTCATAGCCGCCAGCGCCACCGCCGGCCTCCTGTCCGCGGCCACCATCGCCAGATCCTCCTCCCACCGCCAGGCCCCGGCGACCGCCACCAGGGCTCAGCCGGCGACCGCCGTCCGGGAGGTGCTCGCCGACATCCGGCAGGGGCTGCGTCACGTCGGGCGGGCCGCGGCGACCCGGGGCCTGCTCGCCGCGAACAGCGTCTACCTGCTGGCGAACGCGGCCTTCACCGCCCTCCTGATCCCGTTCGGTGTGACGCAGTTCGGCGGCAGCGTCCAGGTCGGCTACCTACTGTCCGCGCTGGGGCTCGGACTCCTCGCCGGCGCCCCCGTCAGCCGCAGGCTCGCCGACCGCGACGCCACCAGGGCCACCGTCGCCGCGAGTCAGGCACTCGTCGCCGTGGCCTTCGCGCTGCTGTTCAACAGCACGTCGCTGCCCGTCGCACTGGCCGCCGCGTTCCTCCTCGGGCTGCCGGCGGTGACCGTGACGGTCTCCGTGTTCACCTGGGTGCAGCGGACGACCCCGGAGGGCTTGCTCGGCCGGGTCAGCGCGGCGTTCCTCACTCTGGAGGCCGCCGCGACGATGCTCGGGGCCTTCGCCGGCCCCGCCGTGAGTGAGGCGTTCGGCATGCCCGCGGCGCTCAACGCCGCCTGCGTGGTCACGCTGCTCTCCGTCCCGCTCACCCTCTGGCTCGTCCCCCGCCGCCCGGCGGCCCTGGAAGTGGGCTGACCTCACGTTCTGGTAGGGAAGCACCGCGACAAGCACGCCATAAGTACAGCGTTTGTGGAAAGGGGGAGGAGATGTCGGGGGCGGCAGTACCCCTGTCCGGAAATCCTGTGGGGGACTGATGTTCGCGTTGATCGATGTCAACCCGGCCGATCTCGGCGCCGCGCGGATGCAGATGGCGCTGTCGCTGGGCTGGCACATCGTCATCGCCTGCCTGGGTGTGGGCATGCCCGCCATCACACTGCTCGCCGAGTGGCGGGGGCATCGCACCGGCGACGTCCACTATCGGCTGCTGGCCCGGCGCTGGGCCAGGGCGCTCGGTGTGCTGTTCGCGGTCGGCGCGGTGTCCGGGACGATCCTGTCGTTCGAGATGGGGTTGTTGTGGCCCGGGTTGATGGGCGTCTACGGCGAGGTCATCGGCCTGCCGTTCGCGCTGGAGGGCATCGCGTTCTTCATCGAGGCCATCTTCCTGGGCATCTACCTGTACGCCTGGGACCGCCTTCCACCGGTCGCGCACCTGCTGTCCGGCATCCCGATCGTGCTGGCCGGGGTGGCCAGCGCGTTCTTCGTCGTCACCGCCAACGCCTGGATGCAGCAGCCCACCGGCTTCGACATGCGGAACGGCAGGATCGTGGCGGTCGATCCGTGGGCGGCCATGTTCAACCCGGCCACGCCGCCCCAGACCACGCACATGATCCTGGCCGCGTTCATGGTCGCCGGGTACGGCATGGCGAGCGTCTACGCCGTCGCCATGCTGCGCGGCCGGCGTGACCGCTACCACCGGCTCGGCCTGCTGCTCCCACTGACCGTCGCCGCGATCGTCACGCCGGTGCAGATCGGCGTGGGCGACTGGGCCGCCCGCTTCGTCGCCGACAACCAGCCGGTCAAGCTCGCCGCCATGGAGGGGGTCTTCGAGACCCAGCGCGGGGTCCCGCTGCACCTGGGCGGCATCGCGGTCGACGGCGAGCTGCGGTACGCGCTGGAGATCCCGTACGGGCTCTCCCTGCTCGCGCACTGGAAGCCGGACGCCGAGATCATCGGCCTGAACCACACGCCGCCGGCCGACCGGCCGCCGGTCAACGTCGTGCACTGGGCGTTCCAGATCATGGTGGGGCTGGGCTTCGCCCTGCTGGCCCTGGCCGCCTGGCTGGCGGTGACCTGGCGGCGACGACGAGACCTGCCGGACTCGCCGTGGTTCCCGCGCGCGGTGGCCGTCTCGGGCGTGGCCGCGGTGCTGGCGCTGGAGGCGGGCTGGGTCGTCACCGAGGTGGGCCGCCAGCCGTGGATCGTGTACGGCGTGTTGCGCACCGCGCAGGCCGTCAACCCGGCGCCCGGCCTCGTGTACGGGTTCGTCCTGGTGACGGCGGTCTACCTGGTGCTGACCGTGGCCACCGTCTACGTGCTGCGCCGCCTGGCCCGCGACGTCCCCGTGCCGATCGCGCCCCAGGAACGCGACGTCACCGACTACAGGGTCACCTGACATGCCGTTGCCAGAGATCATGATCGCCGTCATGTGGATCGGGCTGACCGCGTACGCGTTGTTCGGCGGCGCGGACTTCGGCGGCGGGATCTGGGACCTGCTGGCCGGCGGCGCCGTGTCCGGGCAGCGGCAGCGGGCGCTCGTGGAGCACTCCATCGGCCCCGTCTGGGAGGCCAACCACGTCTGGCTGATCTTCGTCATCGTGCTGATGTGGACCGGCATCCCGTCGGTGTTCGCCGCGGTCGCCTCCACCCTCTACATCCCGCTCACGCTGGCGGCGCTGGGCATCATCGGCCGTGGCGCGGCGTTCGCGTTCCGCAAGGTGTCCACCGAGTTGTGGCAGCGCCGCCTCTTCGGCGCGACGTTCGCCTTCTCCTCCGTGGCGACCCCGTTCTTCCTCGGCACGGCGGCCGGCGCGATCGCCTCGGGCCGGGTACCGCCGGGTATCGCCAGGGGCGACCTGGTGGGCAGCTGGCTGAACCCCACCTCCCTGGTCGCCGGGGCGCTCGCCGTGGGCACGGCCGCGTACCTCGCCTCGGTCTACCTGGCCCGCGACGCCCAGCGCACCGGGGACGCCGCCCTGACGGAAGCCTTCAGGAACCGCGCGCTGGGCTGCGGCATCGTCGTCGGCGCGCTCTCGGCCGCGGGCCTGCTCGTCCTGCGGGCCGACGCGCCCGCCCTGTTCACCGAGCTCACCACGGGTCGCGCGATGCCGCTGCTCCTGCTCTCCGTGGCCGCGGGCCTGGCCTCCCTCGCCCTCCTGTGGAACCGCTCCTACCTCGCCGTACGCCTCACCGCCGCCCTGGCCGTGACGGGGTTGCTCTGGGGGTGGGGCGTCGGCCAGTATCCGACCCTGCTTCCCGGAGTGATGTTGCGCGAGGCGGCCGCCACCAGCACCGTCCTGGCCGCCACCCTGGGCGCGCTGGCGGTGGGCGCGCTGCTCCTGCTGCCGTCCTTGTGGTGGCTGTACGCCACCTTCCAGCGCGAGCACACCGCCCCACCCAAATCATGATGAGTTACCGATGGCAGGTCAGCGCCGTGACGAGCAAGGCATCGACCGCCTCGACAGCCTCACAAGCCCACTTACTGGCCGGGGTGTGCGGTCACGATGTGGTAAGTGCCCGAATGGAATACCAGCGGCTCGCCGCCGTTGGCGTCGTAGTTCTGCACCTCGCCGATGAAGATCACGTGGTCACCGGCCTCGACTCGGCGGACAGTGCGGCACTGGAAGCGCGCCACCGCGCCTTCGATCAGGGGGAGGCCGCCGATACCCGCCCTGATGGCCACGCCCTCGAACTTGTCCCGCACCTCCTGCGCCGACGTGGCGAACCGACGCGATAGGTGATGCTGGTCGGCGGCGAGCACATTGACCGCGAAGTACGTCGCGTTCTCCAGCTCAGGGAGGCTGGAGGCCGTCTTCGACGGGCACCAGGAGACCAGCGGCGGATCCAGTGACACGGACGTGAACGAGTTCGCGGTGACCCCGATCTTGCCCCCGTCGGGCCCACGCGCCGTGATCACGGTGACTCCCGTCGGGTACTGGCCCAGCGCGTGCCGGTAGTCGCCAGCGGCGAACCGTACCGGGCTCATGAGCCTTCGCGGCCGTTGATTTCGGCGCGCACCTGTGGGGCGACCTCCGTGCCGAGTAGCTCGATCGAGGCGAGCACGTCACGGTGCGGCATGCCACCGATGTCCATCTGGAGGAACTGGCGGCGGTGACCGACGTGCTGGTGGAGGTCGATGATCCGCTCGGCGATCTCAAGGGGGTCACCGGCGAAGACCATCCCGCCGGGTGAGTAGTTCGCCTCGACCGCGTCCCAACTGGTCGGGATGGACCGGCCGGCGAGGGCGAACGACGCGATCTCGTGTCGGTGGAACCGCTGCTTGGCGGCGAGTCCATCGCGGCCGACGAAGCCGTGACTGGCGACGGAGATCTCGAGTAGCTCTGGGTTGACACCGGCCTCGTCGGCGCTCTGGTGGTACAGCGCCCCGAACCGGGCCCAATGCTTGGGCGTACCGTTGAGCGCGCCATAGGAAACAGGCAGGCCGGCAGAACCGGCCCGGATCGTTGATTCGGGATTCCCACCGGTGCCGAGCCAGATCTTGAGCGGCTTGTCGGGGCGAGGGACGACCAACGCCTCCATGAGCGACGGCCGGAACGGACTCTCCCAGCTGACCCGCTCATGGGCGTTGATCGCCAACAGTAGACCGAACTTGTCGGCATAGAGGCGGTCGTAATCGTCAAGGTGGTAACCGAACAACGGGAAGGACTCCGTGGAGGAACCCCGACCGGCGATGATCTCCACCCGTCCGCCACTGACGATCGCGGCGGTGGCCGCCTGCTGGTACAGCCGGATCGGGTCGTCGGTCGACAGCACACTCACCGCCGTCGACAGTGTGATCTTCGACGTGATGGCCGCCGCGGCGTTGATGACCGATACGGGTGAGGACACCGGCACCCGCTCGTGGTGGTGCTCGCCGACTCCGAAGAAGTCGAGACCCACCTCCTCGGCGACGCGGATCTGCTCAAGGACGTTCCGCACCGCCTGCGCGCTGGTGACCATGTTGCCCTCGGAGTCGCGTCCCGCCATGCCGAAGCTGTAAGCGCCGAGCTCGAAGCTCATGCGCACATCACCTCTCCGGCAGTGCGACGAAGTCGGCTTTCGGACTGTGGCCGGCCAAGCGGGACGACGGGGGACAGCCCGCGGCCGAAGACGCGTGCGATCCCTGGACGGACGCCGCTACCGACTCCGGCGATGGCGAAAATGGGCATGCGAGTGCTCTCTCTCAGTCTCTGAATGAATAGTTCGCAGTTCACCGCACGGTGCGTGGCGGTGCCTGGCCCGAAGGCGTGATCGCGTGATGTTCTCAGCGACGCCGATCGTTTCGTGGTTACTAGCCGTTCCCTAGTATCTTGAGAGAACCGGGAGCTCTGGGTCAATCAGGCACTTTTCGATGCCCCGGTTCCTCGGAGGTAACCATGACCGACGCCGCGTCCACCGCTCCCCCGACATTCCCGCCCAGTCAGTTCTCTGGCGGTCCGGGGTGCCGAGCGCGCGAGGTCTTGGATCTCGTCGCCAACAAGTGGTCACTCGGTGTCGTCGATACGCTCGGCGCGGGCCCGAAGCGGTTCACCGAGCTCAAACGCTCCATCGAGGGCATCAGCCAACGGATGCTCACGGTCACTCTGCGCGGTTTGGAGCGCGACGGGATCCTCACCCGCACCGTCTACTCCGTCATGCCGCCCAACGTCACCTACGAACTCACCACCATGGGAAAGACGCTCCTGGATGCGACGCGTCCCGTCGTCCAATGGAGCCTTGACAACATCCCGGCGATCGATACGGCTCGCGCTGAGTTCGACAGCAGAGCGAACCGGGCACCCTGACCAGATCATGGACTGACTGGCACCAGACCACACCGCGGACTTCCCGCTCCCGGCGTGGCCAAAGGTGAAAAATAGCTTCGCAAAGATCTCGCCTGCGAAGGAAAATGTTGAGACGCTGAACCACACCACGCGCACCCCCAGCCCAAGGAGTGGTTCATGCGCCGACTATTGGCGATCTCCCTCGTCGCCATGTTGCCCGTGAGCATCATGACAGCGGCTCACGCCCAGGAACCCGGCGATCGACAGCAGGCGTTCGCGGCGGCCGCGGAAGAGTTCCAGGTGCCGGAGAGCGTGCTGCTCGGCGTCTCCTACCTCGAGTCCCGCTGGGACGCCCACGCCGGCCAGCCGTCCAGCGATGCCGGGTTCGGGCCCATGCACCTGACGGACGCCGCCGCCTTCACCGGATCCAACCACCACGACGCGGGCGAGGAGGATGCCCGCGGCGATGAGAGCCGGCCGTTGCCCCCGGCCGCGGCTCCGCCGGCGCCCGCCGACATCCCCGCCTCGCTCCGTACGATGGAGAAGGCCGCCGAACTGACCGGTGAGAGTCGCGAGCGGCTGCGTACGGACGACGGCGCCAACATCCGGGGCGGCGCGGCGCTGCTCGCCGACTACCAGAAGGCGCTCGGCGCGCCCCTGAGCGACGACCCCGGCGAATGGTACGGCGCCGTCGCCAAGTATTCCGGCGCCGAGGAGGCGGGCGCGGCCAAGTTCTTCGCCGACGAGGTCTTCGCCACGATCGAGCAGGGCGCCCAGCGGACGACGGACAACGGGCAGACGGTCAGGCTGCCGGCGGTCCCCGGGCTGAGCAAGATCGAGAAGTGGCTGGAGAAGCTCGGCCTGCGCCCGGCGCGGACCGACGGCGTGGAGTGCCCCGCCTCGATCTCCTGCGAGTGGATCCCCGCGGCGTACCAGGAGCTCCCGGGGAACGACTACGGCCACTACGACCTGGCGAACCGCCCGGTCAGCCAGAAGATCGAGTACATCATCATTCACGATATGGAGGGATATTTCCTGCCCTCCATCCGCCTCAACCAGGACCCCAACTACGGTGCGAGCTGGCAGTACTCCATCCGCTCCACCGACGGCCACATAGCCCAGCACATCAAGTCCAAGGACGTCGGCTGGCAGGCCGGCAACTGGTACATCAACTCCAAGTCCATCGGCCTGGAGCACGAGGGCTTCCTGGCCCAGGGCGGCACCTGGTACACGGAGGCGATGTACCGCTCCTCCGCCCGCCTCGTCCGCTACCTGGCGCTCAGGCACGGCGTCCCGCTGGACCGCGCCCACATCCTGGGCCACGACAACGTCCCAGGCACGCTGCCGACGACCGTCCAGGGCATGCACGAGGACCCCGGACCGTTCTGGGACTGGGCACTACTTCCAGCTGATGGGCGCCCCGCTGCACCAGTTCGGCGGCCCCAGGTCCGGCTCGATCATGATAAAGCCGGACTACGCGACGAATAAGCCGTACTTCTACGGCTGCGACGGCACGTCCGCCGCCTGCCCGCCGCTCCCGGCCCAGACCGTCTGGCTCCGTACCGAGCCCCGCGCCGACGCCCCGCTGGTCAAGGACATCGGCAAGCACCCCACGGGCGAGTCCCTCTACAGCGTGTACGACCACAGCGCCCGCGCCAGCACCGGCCAGCGCTTCGCCGTGGCCGGCCGCCAGGGCGACTGGACGGCCATCTGGTACCTCGGCCAGAAGGCGTGGTTCCACAACCCGGCCGACGCCCCGACCGCCGTCCCGTCCATGGGCCTGGTGGTCACCCCGAAGCCGGGCAAGGCCACGGTCCCTGTGTACGGGCGGGCGTACCCGGAGCAGGAGGCGTACCCGGAGGGCATCCCCTACCAGGCCGTCACCCCGCTCCAGTACACGTTCTCGGCCGGTGAGAAGTACACCCTCGGAGGTACGGCCGCCACGGAGTACTACCGGGCGGTCACGTTCGACCTGGAGGACCACCAGGTCGTGCGGGGCCAGACGAAGTACCTGCAGATCCAGTTCGGGCACCGCGTGATGTACGTCAAGGCTGACGACGTGCGGGTGACGTTCTCCGGGTGAACTCCTTGACGGCGCGCCTGGTGCTCGCGAGCGCCTCCTGAGAGGAGTCGAACGTACGCTGGGCGACGCCGACGAACACGCAGTCGACGACGAGGAGCTGGCTGATCCTGCTGGCCAGGGCGCCGGGACGGAACTCCGTCTCGCGCCCGGCGGAGATCAGCACGTGTTCGGCCAGCTCCGCGATGGAGGACCGGGGGTTGTTGGTGATCGCCACGGTCGTGGCGCCCGCCTCGGCGGCCCGCGTCAGCGGCTCGATGACGTCGGGCGTCTCCCCCGACGTGCTGATCCCGATCGCCACGTCGCCGGCCCTCAGCAGCACCGCGCTGGTCAGCGCTAAGTGCGCGTCCTGGAACGCGTGGCTGGACAGGCCGATCCGCAGCAGCTTCTGTGCGACGTCCTCGGCCACGAGCCCGGAGGCCCCGACCCCGTAGGCGTCGACCCGCCTGGCCCCGACGATGGCCTCGACGACGAGGCCGAGCCGCTCGGAGGTGAGCTGGGCGACGGTGTCGTTGATCGCCTCGGACTCGGCCCTTGCCACCTTGTGGATGACCTCGGACAGGGGGTCGTCGGGCGCCAGGTCGCCGGGCACCAGCCGGTCCGGCTGCGCGGCCGCCGCCGCCAGCGCCAGCCGCAGCTGCGGATAACCGGCGAACCCGAGCAGCCGCGCCGTACGCACGATCGTCGCCTCGCTGGTCCCCGAGGCGGCGGAGAGCTCCGTGATGGTGCTCCTCGCCACCGTCGCCGGGTCCTCCAGAATGAGCCGGGCGACGGTCTGGGCGGCAGGCGTCAGGGACGGCAGCACACCGCGGACCGTGGCCACCAGAGTGTCGGCCCGCAGGCCGTTCCCGCTGTCGTCCACGGTCCTGATTATGCCGCCTGCTACCGATATCTGAGCCGCTGCCGATCGAGGGCTACCGCAGGGTGCCGTTCGTCATGCCCGCGGGCTCCTCGGGAACGGCGATGAGGCCGAGCTCGGCGGTGGTGGCGGCGAGCGGGTGATACGGCACGACGCGGACGGTGTAGCCGAAGGCACCCGTGTGGTCGAGCGGGACCTTGCCCGTGAAGTGCGCCCGGCCGTCGTCCTCCACCGACTGCACGACCAGCTTCGCGTACGCGGGCCGCGTCAGCTCGTCGTGCGGCCCCACCTTGCCGTACGCGGCCTCCACCAGCACGTCGCCGGCCTCCAGGTCACCCAGCACGACCGTGGCGCGCAGCTCGATGGACGCCCCGACCTCCGGGGTGTCGCCCACGCCCGACGCCTCGACGTGCTCCACCCGGACGCCGGGCCAGGCCTGGGTGACGCGCACCCGCCAGGCGGCGAACGCCTTCGCCGGCGCGTAGGAGTCGGCCGACAGCGAGCGGGCCGAGGCGGCGGCCGGGCCGTAGAGGTCCACGACGTAGTCGCGGAGCATCCGGCCGGCCAGCACCTTGGGCCCCAGCGAGGTGAGGGTGTGCTTGACCATCTCCATCCAGCGCCGTGGCAGCCCGTCGAAGGGGCGGTCGTAGAACCGGTCGGACACCTCGTGCTCGATCAGGTCGTAGAGGGCGGCGGCCTCCAGGTCGTCGCGCCGGTCCGGGTCGGTCACGCCGTCGGCGGTCGGGATCGCCCAGCCGTTGGTGCCGTCGTACCACTCGTCCCACCAGCCGTCGCGGACGGACAGGTTGAGCCCGCCGTTGAGCGCGGACTTCATGCCCGAGGTGCCGGACGCCTCCAGGGGACGCAGCGGGTTGTTCAGCCAGACGTCGCAGCCCTGCACCATGAGCTGGCCGAGCGCCATGTCGTAGTCGGGCAGGAACACGATGCGATGGCGGACGCTCTGCTGGTCCGCGAACTTGACGATCTGCTGGATCAGCTTCTTGCCGCCCTCGTCGGCGGGGTGCGCCTTGCCGGCGATCACGATCTGCACGGGCTTGGCGGGGTCGAGCAGCAGCTCGGTCAGGCGCTCTGGGTCGCGCAGCATCAGCGTGAGCCGCTTGTAGGAGGGCACCCGGCGGGCGAAGCCGATGGTCAGCACCTCGGGGTCGAGGGCGTCGTCGATCCAGCCCAGCTCGGCGTCCGAGGCCCCGCGCTCGCGCCACGACCTGCGCAGGCGTACGCGGGCGCCGTCGACCAGCCGCCTGCGCAGCGCGCCCCTGATCTGCCAGATGTCGGCGTCGGAGATCTTCTGGATCCCCTCCCAGCCCCTGGCCCGCTCCAGCAGCGAGGGCAGCTCGCGCCCGGCCAGCTCCATCAGCTCGCGCCCGACCCAGGTGGGCGCGTGCACGCCGTTCGTGATCGACCCGATCGGCACGTCGGCCACGTCGAACCCGGGCCAGAGGTCCTTGAACATCTCCCTGCTGACCTCGCCGTGCAGCACCGACACGCCGTTGACCCGCTGGGCCAGCCGCATGCCCATGATCGCCATGTTGAACCGGCCGGGATCCCGCTCCGCGCCGAGTGCCAGGATCCGCTCCACGGGCACGGTGGGCCAGGCGTTGGCGCCGCCGAAGTGGCGCTCGATCATGTCCACGGGGAACCGGTCGATCCCGGCGGGGACGGGGGTGTGCGTGGTGAACACCGTGCCGGCGCGTACGGCCTCCAGCGCCTCGTCGAAGGAGAGCCGCGCCTCGGTCAGCTCCCTGATGCGCTCCAGGCCGAGGAACCCGGCATGCCCCTCGTTGGTGTGGAACACCTCCGGCTCGGCGTGGTCCGTGATGCGGCAGTAGGCCCTGATCGCGCGGACGCCGCCGACCCCCAGCAGCAGCTCCTGCATGAGCCGGTGGTCGGTGCCGCCCCCGTAGAGCCGGTCGGTGATGTCGCGGGCGGCGTTGTCGTTGTCGGCCACGTCCGAGTCGAGCAGCAGCAGCGGCACCCGCCCGACCTGCGCCACCCACACCTGCGCGTGCAGCACGCGCCCCTCGGGCAGGCCGATGCGGATCTTGACCGGCTCGCCGTCCGTGTCCTTCAGCAGGCTCAGAGGCAGGCCGCCCGCGTCGAGCGACGGGTAGTGCTCGAGCTGCCAGCCCTCCGGCGAGAGCGACTGCGTGAAGTAGCCGTGGCGGTACAGCAGGCCGACCGCGAGGATGGGCACGCCCAGGTCGCTGGCGGTCTTGAGGTGGTCTCCCGCGAGGATGCCGAGACCGCCCGAATACTGCGGCAGCGCGGTGGCGATGCCGAACTCGGGTGAGAAGTACGCGATGGCGCGCGCGCCGTCGCTCAGCGTCTGGTGCCAGCGCGGCGAGATCATGTACTCGCGCAGGTCGTCGGCGGCGTCGGCGAGACGGCGCAGGAAGCGGCGGTCGGCGGCCAGCTCGGCCAGCCTGGTGGGGGTGACCGCGCCGAGGAGTGCCACGGGGTCGTGCCCGACCTGCTCCCAGAGGTCGGCGTCGACCTCCGCGAAGAGATCCATCGTCTCCGGATGCCAGGACCAGCGGAGATTGTGCACGAGCTCACCGAGTGCGGCCAGCTCCGTGGGCAGGACGGTGCGGACGGTAAACCGGCGGATAGCTCTCACGATTCTGCACCCTATGGGCTAGGAGGGACCTCTGAGACCTTCACCCTCATGAAGGCCGTTCAAACCCCTTCCGGGAACAAGCATGAAGAGGGAGCATTGGGGCAACTTTCCTCATTGTTGGCCTCTCCCGCAGACACACTCGGGAGGTCTATCCACTGCTGTCCACAATTTACATGCAAGGATCGATTCTGCCAGGGAAGCCTCCGGCGGCACCGAGCGTGCCGCCGCATACCCTTGAAATGCGATGATCGGACGAATTCCCATCACGGACATCTCCCCTGTCGTCAACTGCGGGCAGTGGCCCGCCAAGGCGGTCGCGGGCGAGACCTTCCAGGTCTCGGCGACCGTGTTCAGAGAGGGCCACGACGCCGTGGCCGCGGGCGTGGTGCTGACCGCGCCCGACGGGCGGCGCGGGCGCCTCAGACGGATGCGCGAGCTGGCCCCGGGCACCGACCGCTGGGGCGTGGACGTGTGCCTGCCCGCCGAGGGCGACTGGCTGTTCCGTGTGGAGGCGTGGAGCGACCCGATCAGCACGTGGCTGCACGACGCCGAGATCAAGATCCCCCGCGGCATGGACGTCGACCTCATGTGCGAGGAGGGCGCCCGGCTGTTCGAGCGGGCGGCCAAGGCCGTACGCGTGGCGGACTGCCCGAACGGGCAGCAGGAGAGCAAGAAGCCGCGCGCCGGGCAGAACGGCAACGGCGAGGGCGCCTGCGGGCACCGGGCGGCGCTGTTGTCGATCTCCGCCACGCTGCGTGACGAGGAGCTGGATCCGAGAGCCAGGCTGTCGATCGCCCAGCTGCCCGAGACCGCCGCGCTGCTGGACTCGCACCCGTTCCGTGAGATGGTGACGAGGGCCAGGCCGCTGAAGGTAAGGGTGGACCGGCGCAGGGCGCTCTACGGCTCCTGGTACGAGTTCTTCCCCCGGTCCGAGGGGGCGATCGTCAACGAGCTCGGCATCTCCAAATCCGGAAATTTCCAGACCGCTGCCAAGCGACTCCCCGCCATCGCCAAGATGGGCTTCGACGTCGTCTACCTGCCGCCCATCCACCCCATCGGCACCACCTACCGTAAGGGCCGCAACAACACGCTCAGCCCCGAGCCCGACGAGCCCGGCTCGCCGTGGGCGATCGGCTCGGAGGACGGCGGCCACGACGCCGTGCATCCCGACCTGGGCACGATCGAGGACTTCGACGTGTTCGCCGGCCGGGCCAGGGAGCTCGGCATGGAGATCGCGCTCGACTTCGCGCTGCAGTGCTCCCCCGACCACCCGTGGGTCAAGGAGCACCCGGAGTGGTTCACGATCCGGGCGGACGGGTCGATCGCGTACGCCGAGAACCCGCCGAAGAAGTACCAGGACATCTACCCGGTCAACTTCGACAAGGACCCCGAGGGCATCTACGCCGAGGTCAGGCGGGTGCTGCGGCACTGGATGGACCATGGCGTACGCATCTTCCGGGTGGACAACCCGCACACGAAGCCGGTGGGGTTCTGGGAGCGGCTGCTGGCCGACGTCCACACGACCGATCCCGACGTCGTCTTCCTGGCCGAGGCGTTCACCCGGCCGGCGATGCTGCGTATGCTGGCCAAGGTCGGATTCCACCAGTCGTACACGTACTACACGTGGAAGAACTCGAAGGGGGACGTGGAGGGCTATCTGTCGGAGCTGGCCCATGAGACCTCGTCCTACCTGCGGCCCAACCTGTTCGTGAACACGCCGGACATCCTCCACGAATACCTCCAGCAGGGCGGCATCCCGGCGTTCAAGATCAGGGCGGTGCTCGCCGCGCTGACCTCGCCGACGTGGGGCGTCTACTCGGGGTACGAGCTGGGGGAGAATGTTCCGGTTCGACCGGGGAGCGAAGAATACCTAGATAGCGAGAAATATCAGTACAAGCCTCGCGATTGGCTTATCGCCGAGCGCGAGGGCCGGAGCCTGGCCCCCTTCATCACCCAGCTGAATTTGTTCCGAAGAGCGCATCCGGCACTGCAGGAATTGCGTAATCTACGGTTCCACCGGGTCGACCAACCGGACATCGTCTGCTTCTCGAAGCGGCTCCCGGGCGCCTATGACACGGCCACACGAAGGCACGGGCTGGGCGACGTCGTACTGGCGGTGATCAACCTGGACCCGCACCACACCCACGAGGCGACCGTGGATCTCGACCTGCCCGCCATCGGGCTCGACTGGAACGCCGAGTTCGTCGTCGACGACGAACTGTCGGGCGAGTCGTACCGCTGGCGGCAGAGCAACTACGTTCGCCTCGACCCTTACATCCAGCCTGCCCACATTCTCACCGTACGAGCGGCGCCACGGTAGAACATGAATTCAGCGGGGAGTCTTCAACGTGTGTGAAAGCGCCTCCCTCATGAGTCTCCCCGCACGGGGTGGCTCATGAGCTCCACCACGCCCATTCCCAACACCTTCGACGAGGAAAAGCCGCGCGATCCCTACTGGTACAAGCGCGCTGTCTTCTACGAGGTCCTCATCCGGGGATTCGCCGACTCCAACGGCGACGGGACGGGCGACATCAGAGGTCTCATCAGCCGGCTCGACTACCTGCAGTGGCTCGGCGTCGACTGCCTGTGGCTGCTGCCGTTGTTCGAGTCGCCGCTGCGTGACGGCGGCTACGACATCGCGGACTTCATGAAGATCCTGCCCGAGTTCGGGGATCTGGGCGACTTCGTGAAGCTCGTCGACGAGGCGCACAAACGCGGCATGCGCGTCATCGCCGACCTGGTCATGAACCACACCAGCGACGCCCATCCGTGGTTCCAGGCGTCCAGGCACGATCCCGAGGGCCCGTTCGGCGACTTCTACGTGTGGTCCGACACGGACGAGAGGTATCAGGACGCCCGGATCATCTTCATCGACACGGAGACGTCCAACTGGACCTACGACCCGGTGCGCGGCCAGTACTACTGGCACCGTTTCTTCCACCACCAGCCGGACCTCAACTACGAGAACCCGGCCGTGCAGGACGCGATGCTGGAGGTGCTGCGGTTCTGGCTCGACCTGGGCATCGACGGGTTCAGGCTGGACGCGGTGCCGTACCTCTTCGAGGAGGAGGGCACCAACTGCGAGAACCTCCCGAAGACGCACGAATACCTCAAGCGGATCAGGTCGGAGGTCGACCGGCTGTACCCGGACCGGGTGCTGCTCGCCGAGGCGAACCAGTGGCCGTCCGACGTGGTCGAGTACTTCGGCGATCCCGTGGGCGGTGGGGACGAATGCCACATGGCATTCCACTTCCCCCTGATGCCCCGCATCTTCATGGCGGTACGCCGCGAGTCCCGTTACCCCATTTCCGAAATATTGGCGCAAACGCCGAAAATTCCGGAACACTGCCAGTGGGGGATCTTCCTCCGCAACCACGACGAACTGACGCTCGAAATGGTCACGGACGAGGAACGCGACTACATGTACACCGAGTACGCCAAGGATCCCCGCATGCGGGCGAACGTCGGCATCCGCCGCCGCCTGGCGCCCCTCCTGGAGAACGACCGCAACCAGATCGAGCTGTTCACCGCCATGCTCCTGTCGCTGCCGGGCTCCCCGGTGCTCTACTACGGCGACGAGATCGGCATGGGCGACAACATCTGGCTCGGTGACCGCGACGGCGTGCGTACGCCCATGCAGTGGGACCCCGACCGCAACGCCGGGTTCTCCCACTGCGATCCCGGCCGGCTCTACCTGCCGGTCATCATGGACCCGATCTACGGCTACCAGGGCATCAACGTCGAGTCCCAGCAGAAGAACGCCGGCTCGCTGCTGCACTGGACCAAGCGCATGGTCGAGATCCGCAAGCGGCACCCCGTGTTCGGGCTCGGCGGATACGCGGAGCTCAACTCCTCCAACCCCAGCGTGCTGGCCTTCGTCAGGGAGCTGGGCGACGACCGGATGCTGTGCGTGAACAACCTGTCCCGCTTCCCGCAACCGGTGGAGCTTGACCTGCGGAGGTTTGTCGGCGTCTCTCCGGTGGAAACCATGGGAGGCGTACCTTTTCCGGCAATTGGCGAGCTTCCGTATCTTTTGACGCTTCCCGGGCATGGGTTCTATTGGTTCACACTCCCGCCGGCCATCATCCAGGAGGAGTAGGACGTGCTCAATGAGCTCCTTGCCGCATGGATCAGCCGCCAGCGTTGGTTCGGCGGCAAGGGGCGCCCGATCGACGAGCTGTCGATCGACTCGGACGTCGAGCTGACGCCGGGGCTGCGACACCTGATCGTCGCCGTCTGGCAGGAGGGCTCACGCGACCGCTACCAGGTCCTGCTCGGCGAGCGGACCACGCTCCCCGAGCGACTCACCCACGCGCTCATCGGCACGCTCGGGGACGTCTACCTGTACGACGCCGTACACGACGGGGAGCGCACGAGCTGGCTGCTCGACGGCATGGCTCACGACGAGGACCGCAGCGGCCTGCGCATGCGCCACGTCCCCGGCGTCGACGTCGACACCTCGCAGCGCAGCCTCGTACTCGGGGCTGAGCAGTCCAACACCTCGCTCGTGTACGGGGACGCGTACATCTGCAAGCTCTTCCGCCGCCTCATCCCCGGGATCAATCCCGAGCTGGAGATCGTCACCGCGCTGGCCGCCAGGGACGCGCCGCACATCGCGCAGCCGTACGGGTGGATCGAGACCGACCTGGACGGCACGGACACGACGCTGGCGTTCATGCAGGAGTTCCTGGCGACCGCGAACGACGGATGGGGGCTCGCGCTGACCAGCGTGCGCGACCTTTACGCCTCGCTGCCCGAGGTCACGGCGGCCGAGGCGGGCGGCGACTTCGCGGCCGAGTCCGAGCGGCTCGGGGCCGCCACCGCCCGCGTCCACCAGGAGCTGGCGCGCGCCTTCCCCACCGAGGTCATCGAGATCCACGAGCTCAAGCGGATGGCCGAGGGCTTCAGGCGCCGGCTGGGGCGGGCCGTGGTGGAGGTGCCCGACCTCCGCCCCCATGTCGGCACCATTGAACACGCCTTCCACCAGGTGGAGCTGCTCACCAACGAGGTGCCCGTGCAGCGGGTTCACGGCGACTACCACCTGGGCCAGGTGATGCGCACGCCCACCGACTGGGTGGTGCTGGACTTCGAGGGCGAGCCCGGGCAGCCCCTGTCCGAGCGGCGGGCGCTGTCGTCGCCGCTGCGTGACGTGGCGGGCATGCTGCGCTCCTTCGACTACGCGGCCAGGCACCTGCTGGCCGACCGCTCCCAGGCCGGGCCCTCTCTGGAGCCGCGGGCCCAGGAGTGGGCGGACCGCAACCGGGCCGCCTTCCTCGACGGATACGCCGAGGGCGGCGGCGTGATCACGCGTGCCGACGCGGCGCTGCTGCGGGCGTTCGAGCTGTCCAAGGCGGTGTACGAGGTGGTCTACGAGGCCAGGAACCGGCCCCTGTGGATGTCCATCCCGCTGGCCGCCTTCCGCCCGCGCACCGACCTCGGGCCCGCCTAGCTACTCCTCCTGCCGAGCCGGCCACCGCGCGCTGGGCATGAGCAAGTCGTCCATCAGCAGCGGGGCGTTTTCGTGCGCCGCGCAGGGTCTTGTCGCGTAAGACAAAGCGTCTTACGCTAGCTACATGACTGACACCATCACCATCCGCACCGACTCGGAGACCGAGCACGCCCTGGATGTTCTCACCCATGACGGCAGCTCACGCTCGGCGGCCATTCGCCAAGCCGTGCTCGAAGCCGCCCTGCGCAAGGAGCGAGCCGCCGCGATGCGTCGCGCCGTCCTGCGGATGCCGCTCGGCGAACCGGATGGCATCGACATCGCCGCGGAGATCGCCCACAGCCGGGAGAACGAGCGTTGATGATCTATCTCGACTCGGCCGCCGTCGTGAAACTCGTCCACGCCGAGGCCGAGTCGCAGGCATTGCGCGACTGGCTCGACGAAAGGGCGGAGACCGGATGGACGAGTTCGGTTCTGGTGGAGATCGAATCATTGCGCGCCCTGGCACGCTACGCCCCGGAAGCCGTTGCCCGACTCCCCCTGGTCCTCGATCTGATCGAGTTGGTCGAACTGGACGCCGGCATTCGTGTTCTGGCCCAAGTCGTGAAACCGGTGACCGTACGAAGCCTGGACGCCATTCATCTGGCAACAGCTCTCCGCCTCCGCTCCCAGCTCACCTCATTCGTCACGTACGACAAACGCCTCGCCGATGCCGCCCACGGGGCCGGACTGACCGTCGACATGCCCGCCTGAGACATCCCGCGCCCGCCGTCCGGGCACGGGCGGTCAGGCCCTCGCGCCGGCCCCCCGCGGGCGTCACCGCGGCCTTCCCGCCGCAGGCGTCATACCGAGGGAGATCGGGTTCGGCCGTCTAGAGCTCCTCGATGAGGCCGGACAGTCCTTCGTGGGCGAGGCCCCTGGCCACGCGCCTGTCGATGATCGTCTTCATCGGCAGCAGCAGGTCCAGCCCGACGCCCTGCTCGGCGAAGGCGCGCGCCAGGTTCTCCATGCCCGCCCTGTTGACCTCCAGGTTGGAGACCTCGGTGCGGTGGTCGCCGGACTCGATCTTCTCGGCCCAGACGGGCTGCTGCGCGGCCATCGCGTTGAGCCACGGGACCAGGAGTTCGGCGGTGAAGTCCTTGAGCGGGTACTTCGCCGACGTCACCAGCGCCGCGGCCTCAAGGAAGCCGGCGATCTGGCCGTACATGCCGGTCAGCATGGCCAGATCCAGCAGTGCGGCCATGCCGGGTTCCGCCCCCACGTAGCGAGGCCGGGCCATGGGGGCGAACGCCTGCTCGTACCGGTCGTAGGCCTGCTCAGAGCCGCTGTAGAGGATGAGGGCGCCGGGTGTGGCGATCATCTGGGGCACGGCCATGATGCCGCCGTCCAGGTACTCGGCGCCGCGTTCGGCCACCCACGACGCCATCTCACGGGCCTCGGCGGGGCGGCCGGTGGTGAGGTTGGCGACGACGCGGCCGTCAAGGGAGGCGTCCCGCAGGATGTCCTTGGTGGCCGGGTAGTCGAGCACGCAGACGATCACCAGCGAGGCGGCCTCGACCGCCTCCGCCGGGGTGACCCCTCGGGTGGCCCCCTTGGCGACGAGGGGGGCGGCCTTGTCCGCCGTACGATTCCACACGGTGACGCGGTGTCCGGCGGCCAGGAGGCTGTCGGCGAGGGCGGCGCCCATGAGTCCGAGCCCAAGAACGGAGATATTTTCCGACATTTCGTTGTTCCTTCTTCAATGGGTGATGTGTTCACCCTGCACACCCGTGGTTATGGCCTGATTCGGAGTCGGTTATGAGGGGACAGACACGGCCCGGCCCACCGACCGGTCCGTACACCCGTCATGGGCTGGGTCGGGGTCGAGGGTGAGCGGGCAGGTGCGGTTCGGGGTGCTCGGTCCGCTGGCGGTGTGGGCGGGCGGTGGGGAGCCGGTCCAGGTGATCGAGGTCAAGGTGCGGGCGCTGCTCGCCGGCCTGCTGATCCACGCCGGCCGGCCGGTGTCCGCCGACCGCCTGATCGACGACCTCTGGGGCGCGCGGCCGCCCGCGAACGCGCTGGCCGCGTTGCGGGTCAAGGTGTCCCAGTTGCGCCGGGCGCTGGGTGAGCGGGAGCTGGTGGCGTACCAGGCGCCGGGGTACGCGCTGCGGGTGGGGCCGGAGTCCGTGGACGCGGGCCGGTTCGAGGCGCTGATCGGGCACGCGCGGCGTACCGGTGGCCCGGGGAAGAGGGTCGCGCTGCTGCGTGAGGCGCTCGGTCTGTGGCGTGGGCCCGCCTATGCCGAGTTCGCCGACGAGCCGTTCGCCCGGGCCGCCGTCTCTCGGCTGGACGAGCAGCGGCTGGTGGCGGTGGAGGAACTGGCCGAGGCGCGGCTGGAGCTGGGTGAGCACGGGCTCGTGGCGGCCGAGCTGGCCGAGCTCGTGGGCCGGCATCCGCTGCGGGAGCGGCTGCGCGCCGTACATGTGCGGGCCCTCTATCAGGCGGGGCGGCAGAGCGAGGCGCTGGCGGGCTACGGCGACGTACGACGGCGCCTGGCCGACGACCTCGGCGTCGACCCCGGCCCCGAGCTGTCGGCCCTCCACCAGGCGATCC
>NZ_JADOGI010000177.1 GCF_015645445.1 Nonomuraea cypriaca
CCCCCGACCCCGACCGGCACCGCGCCAACGCCGACCTGCTCGCGGCCTGCGCCGTGCCCGCCTCGCACGACCCGTGGGTGACGCTCACCGTCTACCGGGTCGGCCGCCAGCACAACGCCAACGACAAGGTGATGCTCGCGGGATTCGAGGCCGGCTGGGTCGAGTCCCACATGAACAACGTCAACTGCGGCGACAAGGACTCCCTCGGCGTCTTCCAGCAACGCACCACGCAGGGCTGGGGCACGCCGGAGCAGATCATGGACGTCGCGTACGCCGCGACCCAGTTCTTCCTCCAGGCCGTCAGGAACGACCGGCAGAACCCCGGCTACACCGCCGGCCAGCTCGCGCAGAGCGTCCAGCGCTCCGGCTACCCCTACCGCTACGACCAGGAGGAGGCCAAGGCGCGCGGGCTCCTCGACGAGGCCAGGCGGATGGCCGCGACGCTGGGCGGCTCGCCCGCCGACTTCGACGGTGACGGCAAGGACGACATCATCACCTTCACCCAGAACGCGCTGGCCGACGTGTACGTCTCCCCGTCGACCGGATCGGCGTTCGAGGGCACCTCGGTGAAGTGGCACGACTGGTTCGCGCCCGGCGGTGAGACGCCGTACACGGGGGACTTCGACGGGGACGGCAAGGACGACGTCGTCGCGTTCACCCACGGGACCAGCGCGGACGTGTACGTGGCCACCTCGACCGGTACGGGCTTCGGCGGCGGCGCGAAGTGGCACGACTTCTTCTCCCCGCACGGCGAGATCCCGGCCGTCGGCGACTTCGACGGGGACGGCAAGGACGACATCGCCACGTTCACCCGAGGGAACAGCGCCGACGTGTACGTGGCGACCTCCACCGGCACCGGCTTCGGCGCGGGAGTGAAGTGGCATGACTTCTTCGCTCCGGGCGTGGAGTTCCCCGCGGTGGGTGACGTGGACGGTGACGGCAAGGACGACCTGATCGTCTTCACCCAGGGCTCCACGGCGGATGTCTACGTGGCGTTGTCCACGGGCACGTCGTTCGCTCCCGCCGTCAAGGTGCATGACTGGTTCGCCCCCGGAGTCGAGCAGCCGCGGGTGGGCGATTTCGACGGTGACGGCAAGGCTGACATCGCGGCCTTCACCGGTGGCTCGAACGCGGACGTGTTCGTGGCGTTGTCGGACGGGTCCGGCTTCGGTGGGGCGAGGGTGTGGAACGAGTTCTTCGCTCCGGCGGGCGAGTTCCCGTACACGGGCGACTACGACGGGGACGGCAAGGACGACATCGTCACCTTCACCCGGGGCAACACCTCGGACGTCTACGTGAGCCTGTCCGACGGCACCGCCTTCGCGGGCGGCGGCAAGTGGCACGACTTCTTCGGCCTCAATGGCGAGACTTCCCTCTAGGAGCTGACAATGCAGTGGAAACGCCTACGCGGCGCGGCCCTGTCCGTGCTGCTGGCCGCTTCGGGCCTGCTCGCCGCCGGCATCCCGGCCCTCGCCTCCGCCCCGGACGGGACCATGGCCGCGGCCTTCACCAAGGCCACCGCCGAGTACCAGGTGCCGCGAGACCTGCTCGTCGCGATCGGCTATGGGGAGACCCGGCTCGACGACCACGACGGCGAACCCAGCGCCGACAACGGCTACGGCGTGATGCACCTGGTGAGCAACCCCAAGCGGAAGACCCTGGAGCAGGCGGCCGAGCTGACCGGCGAGCCGGTGGCGAAGCTGAAGAGTGACACCGCCGCGAACATCCTGGGCGGCGCGGCGGTCCTGCGCGCGTTCGCCGACGAGGTCGGGCTGAGCGCGGCGCAGCGCGGCCGCGCCGACGCCTGGTACCCGGTCGTCGCCCGCTACGGCGGCGCGGCGAACGACCAGGTCGCCCGCCTGTACGCGGACACCGTGTACGACCTCCTGGCCGGCGGCCTCACGGCGACCGGCGAGGAGAAGATCAGGGTGTCGCCGCGCGCGGTCAAGCCAGAACGCGGACGCTACGAGCGGGTCACCCCGCTGGGCCGGTCCACCGGCGACGCCAAGGCGGCGGACGTGGGCGTTCAGAGCGCCGACTACCCGCCCGCGCACTGGGTGGCCGCCGCCCCGGGCAACTACCAGGCCGGCCGCTCCAAGCCCATCCGGTACATCGTCGTCCACGTCACCCAGGGCTCGTACGCCGGCTCGATCAGCTGGTTCCAGAACCCGGCCTCCGGGGTCAGCGCCCACTACGTGATCCGCTCCTCCGACGGCGACGTCACGCAGATGGTCCGCGACGGCGACACCGCCTACCACGCCCGCAGCGCGAACCCCGAGGCCCTGGGCATCGAGCACGAGGGTTACGTCGACAACCCCTCGTGGTTCACGGACGCGATGTACCGCTCGTCGGCCGCGCTCACCCGCCACCTGGCCGACAAGCACGGCATCCCGCGCACCCGGGCCCACATCGTCGGCCACAACGAGCTGCCGGGCAACGACCACACCGACCCCGGCCCGCACTGGAACTGGGACTACTACATGCAGCTCGTCAACGGCGGCTCGGTCTTCGGCGGCTCGCCGGCCGACTTCGACGGTGACGGCAAGGACGACGTCGTCACGTTCACGCACGGGGCGAACTCCGACGTGTACGTGGCGCTGTCGAACGGGTCCAGGTTCGACGGCACGTCGGTCAAGTGGCACGACTGGTTCGCGCCGAGCGGTGAGACGCCGTACACGGGCGATTTCGACGGTGACGGCAAGGACGACGTCGTGGCGTTCACGCACGGGGCGAACTCCGATGTGTACGTGGCGACTTCTACCGGCACGAGCTTCGGCGCAGGCGCGAAGTGGCAGGACTGGTTCGCGGTGAGCGGTGAGGTGCCGGCGGTCGGCGATTTCGACGGTGACGGCAAGGACGACATCGTGACGTTCACCCGGGGGACGAACGCGGACGTGTTCGTGGCCCTGTCGACGGGCACCTCGTTCGGCACGGCGGGCAGGTGGCACGACTTCTTCGCTCCCGGCGTGGAGTTTCCGGCGGTGGGTGACGTGGACGGTGACGGTAAGGACGACCTGATCGTCTTCACGCAGGGTTCCACGGCGGACGTCTACGTGGCGTTGTCCACGGGCACGTCGTTCGCCCCGGCCGTCAAGGTGCACGACTGGTTCGCGCCGGCGGGTGAGCAGCCGCGGGTGGGCGATTTCGACGGTGACGGCAAGGCCGACATCGCGGCCTTCACCGGCGGCACCGGCGCGGACGTGTTCGTGGCGTTGTCGGACGGGTCCGGCTTCGGTGGGGCGAGGGTGTGGAACGAGTTCTTCGCTCCGGCGGGCGAGTTCCCGTACACGGGCGACTACGACGGTGACGGCAAGGACGACATCGTCACGTTCACCCGCGGGGCCACCAACGACGTCTACGTCAGCCTGTCCAGCGGCACCGCCTTCGCGGGCGGCGGCAAGTGGCACGACTTCTTCGGCATGAACGGGGAGACCACCCTGTGAGACACCATAGAAAGCTGCTCGCCGCGCTCGCGGCGAGCCTGTTGACCGCGGCGCCCGCCACAGTGCTCGCCGCGGTGCCCGCCACCGCGCTCGCCGCGACGCCTCAGCAGGCCGTCGCGGCGGCCGCGCCCGACAAGGGACCCGTCGGCTGGGACGTCCTGCGCCGCCTCGACCGGCTCCCGCACCTCAGCCCCGGCACGCAGACCAGGCAGTTCTCCAGCTTCGACCGCGCCGGCGGCAACATCCACGACGGCTTCGACGGCCACCACTCATGCCTGCGCACCACGGGCAGCGGCTGTGTGATCGCCGAGGACACCGGTCCCGGCGAGATCTCCTCCATCTGGTTCACCAGGGACGAGGGCGATGTGTCCGCCACCGGCGCCATCACCATCGAACTCGACGGCGCGGTCGTCGTCTCCGCGTCCCTGCAGGCGCTGGTGAACGGGCAACTGGGCGCGCCGTTCGTCCACCCGCTGGTGGCCAACGCCGACCAGACCTCGGGTGGCGTCCACATCAAGGTGCCGATGCCGTACCGCGCGTCGATGCGCGTCACCCTGCAGCACAACCCGCTCTTCCACCACGTCACCTACCGGCACTTCGCCGACGCGGAAGGGGTGCGGCGGTTCGACCCCGCCGACCCCGCCACCGACGTGATCGACCTGCTGCGGGCGTCCGGCACGCGCGACCCCAAGCCGGCCCGCCCCGGCGCGGTGACCAGCACCCAGCAGGCCACACTGTCCGCCGGGCAGCAGCGGGAGCTGGCCGCGCTCACCGGGCCCGGATCGATCTCGGCGCTGCGGGTCAGGGTGCCGGACGCCCTGGACGACGACGAGACGCTGGCCGGGCTGCGGCTGCGGCTGGAGTTCGACGGGCGGGGCACGGTGGACTCGCCGGTCGGCGAGTTCTTCGGGTCCGGGCTGGGCGAGCATCCCGCCCGGTCGCTGCTGTTCGCCATGGACACCGCGCCCGGCGGCTGGTACACCACCTGGTGGCCGATGCCGTACCGGACCGGGGCCAAGGTGAGCCTGGTCAACACCACGGGACGCACGCTGAGCGGCATCGAGGCGCAGGTGACCTCGGCGGCCGACCCGGCGTGGGCGGAAGCGTTGGTGCCCGGCGGCACCGCCGGCTACTTCACCACCGAGTCACGGCGTGGCGCGGTCGTACGTGACGCCGACTGGATGTTCGCCGACCGTACGGGACGCGGCAAGTTCGTCGGCGTCAACCACACCATGCAGGGGCTCGTCACGGCCGGCAACACGCGGCAGTACCTCGAAGGCGACGAACGGGTGTACGTCGACGCCGCGCTCACCCCGCAGATCCACGGCACCGGCGCCGAGGACTTCTACGAGGGCGGCTGGTACTTCAACCGCGGCACGTTCTCCAACCCCATGAACGGCAACCCGGCGCACGAGAGGAACGGCGGCGGCTGCTCGTACGAATGCGACGCCGCGTACCGGCTCATGCTGTCGGACGCTGTGGACTACTCCACGGCGCTGCGGTTCGGCATCGAGCACGGGTTCCAGAACGACGCGCCCGCCACGTACGGCTCCACCGCCTTCCTCTACACCCAGCCCCACTTCGGCACGCACCGCGCCAGTGTCCTCGACGTGGGCGACGCGACCAGCAGGGCCGAGCACGAGTACCGGGAGACCGGCACCGCGACCCAGGCGACCCTCACCTCCGTGTACGAGGGCGACGAGGACCACCAGACGGTACGCGGCGTGACGCGGGCCACCTCCGGCCCGATCTCGTTCCTGCTCGGTGTGGACAGGGACAACGCGGGCGTGCTCCTGCGGCGTACCTCAGACCAGGCCGCGGGCTACCAGGCGGCGCGGGTCCTCGTCGACGGGACCGACGTCGGCGAGTGGCGTCAGCCGTTCGGCAACGCCACGCAGCGCTGGCTGGCGGACACGTTCTCGCTGCCGGCGAGCGTGATCGCGGGCAAGCAGGTGGTCCGGGTGGAGTTGCGGCCCGTGGCCGGCGCGCCGCCGTGGACGGCCGCCCGCTACGCCGCCGACAGCCTGATCCCGGCCCAGCACGAGGACGCGCGGGCCCCCTCGGCGGCCGGGGCCCCTGCCCTGGCCGGGGGCACCGACCACGCGCTGCACCTCACCTGGCGCGAGCCGGTCGACGACCTCGGCATCCGCGAGTACCGAGTGTACGGCTCCACCTCCTCCGGCGCGCAGGGCACACTGCTCGGCACCACCAGGACGCCCGGCTTCACCCACGGGCCGCTGCGCGCCGGCGCCACCTGGTACCACCGGGTGGTGGCGGTGGACCTGTCCGGCCGCACGACCGACCTCGGCCAGGTGTCCGGCCGCGCCGGCACGCCCACCCGCACCGACCTGAACAGAGACGGCCGGGACGACGCCCTCGCGTTCACCAGGGGCGGCGCCGCCGACGTGTACGCCTCGCTGTCCGACGGCGGGAAGTTCGCGCAGGACGCCTGGAAATGGCATGACCTGTTCGCCACCGACCAGGAGATCGCCCTGACCGGCGACTTCGACGGCGACGGGCGGGAGGACGCGGTGACGTTCACCCGGGGGAGCGCCGCCGACGTCTACGTGTCCCTGTCGGACGGCGGCAGGTTCGTGCAGCAGTCGTGGAAGTGGCACGACTACTTCGCCGCCGGCGACGAGATCCCGGCGGTGGGGGACTTCGACGGTGACGGTCGTGACGACGTCGCCACGTTCACCCGTGGCACGTCCGCCGACGTGTACGTGGCACTGTCGACCGGTACCGGGTTCGCCGGGTCGCGCAAGTGGCACGACCGCTTCGCGCAGGGCGAGGAGATCCCGGCGGTGGGGGACTTCGACGGTGACGGTCGTGACGACGTCGCCACGTTCACCCGTGGCACGTCGGCCGACGTGTACGTGTCGTTGTCCAGCGGCAGCGTGTTCCGGCAGGACGGCTGGCGGTGGCACGACCGCTTCGCGCAGGGCGGCGAGATCCCGGCGGTGGGGGACTTCGACGGTGACGGTCGTGACGACGTCGCCACGTTCACCCGTGGCACGTCGGCCGACGTGTACGTGTCGCTCTCGGACGGCGGCCGGTTCGTGCAGGACGGCTGGAAGTGGCACGACGGCTTCGCGGGCGGCGACCAGGTGCCGGGCGTCGGCGACTTCGACGGCGACGGCCGCGCCGACGTGATCGCCTTCACCCGGGGCGACGCCGCCGACGTGTACGTGGCCACGTCCGACGGCGACCGCTTCCTGCCGGGCCCGGCGAAGTGGCACGACCACTTCGCCGTCGGCACGGAATGGCCACAACCCAGCCAGATCAGCTGACCCCGACCCGCCCGAGCCCGCCCCGGCCCTCCTCCGGGGCGGGCTCGGGCGCCTACCGTAGGCGCAGGAGCGCGTCGATGGCCGGATCGCCGGTCGGCGGGCCCAGGCGGGTCGGTGCGCCCGCCCGCAGCAGAGCCTCGACCGTGCCCCGATAGTCGCCGTCGTCCGCGCGGTTGTCGCGCAGCCCCCACAACGCGCAGTCGAGCGGTGTGGGCCCCTCGTCGTCGAACGCGCGGTCGTCGAGATCCGCCCCCCGCTCGATCAGCAACCGTACCGTCGCCGTACGGCCGTGCATCGCCGCCTGATCCAGCGGCGTGAAGTTGCTCCAGCCCCGCGTGTCGACCGCCATCCCGGCGTCGAGCAGCGCCCGTACCACGTCGGCGCGGCCGAGCAGCGCGAACTGGCCCAGCACCCAGCCGAAGTCGCCGGAGTCCGGGATCCCCAGGGCCGGTGGGGGCGCGGCGGGCAGGCGCGCCGACTCGCCGCGCGCGACCGCCAGCACCGCCGCGTCCACCGGGTCGAGTTCGGCGCTCGCGCCACGGGCGGCCAGCAGTTCGTACGCCGCCAGGTGCCCGCTGCGGGCGGCCAGTGCCAGTGGGCGCCGGCCCACGTCCCAGCGGTCCCACGGCAGGTTCACGTCGGCCGGCGTCCAGCAGCATCGTCAGGATGGTCGTCCCCCGGCCGCGGACGATCGCGTGATGCAGGGCGCGGCACGCGTTCACGTCCACGCCGCGATCGAGGAACCAGCGCAGCCCGGTCGCGTCCTGGAAGTCCAGCTTGCGCACCACCATGCGGTCGAACCCCGGCTGGTGGAGCAGGTCGAGGAACGCGGTGCCGGACCGCTCGCAGGCGTGGTAGAAGGCGTCCTCGTCCGGGGGCGCGCCGCGCTCGACCAGTAGCTTTGCCAGCGCCAGGTCACCGCGCTCCACGGCGTCGAACAGCGCGGTCCTGCGGCCTTCCCCCTCCCACTCGACGGTGTGCGCCGCGGGATCCGCGCCGGCGTCCAGGAGCAACCTGACGCACTCCCGGACCCGCGCTCGGAAACCGGCAACGCGAGCCCCGGCGTCGGTGCCCGCGTCAGGGCTGATGTCGGTGGCGGGCGGCCGGGGGTCCGTGGCGTGCCGTAGGAGCACCAGGAGGGGCGGGAGGCCGCCGACGGGTTCGGTGGCGGCTGCCGGGCCGGTGGCGAGGAGCGACGCCAGGGCGGGGGCGTCGGCCAGGACGAGCGCGCGCTCGACGCCCTCCAGCGCGGCGACGCGTACGTGCTGGACGAGCTTCGGCCAGCCGGCGAAGCCGTACTCGCGGGCGATCTCGAACTGGGCGCGGCTCAGCGCGATGCCACGGGCGTGCTTGCGGGCCTTGGCCTGCTTGCGCAGATGCTCCAGCGAAGGGCGCTGGGGAAGATCGGACACGGCGAACCTCCGTCTGCCCGTGTCCGCGTCAGCGGGCCGAGGTCCGTCGACCAGGTGCGATGGTGCTGCCGGTGGGATCGTCCGCGTTATCGAGCGGAGGGCGTCCGGGAAATCCGCTGCGCTGTTCCTACCACTGGATGGGGGAGTGGGCGTTCCGCGGAGGCTCACCCACACCGTCGCCCGGGGCGGCCCACAGGACCGCGTTGGCCAGCACGCGCCGCACGTCAGGGTGGTGGAAGACCGGGTAGTTCTGGTCGCCCGGGCTGAAGTAGAAGATCCTTCCCAGGCCGCGGCGGTAGCAGCAGCCGCTGCGGAACACCTCGCCGCCGCCGAAGGCGCTGACGAAGACCAGTTCGTCGGGCTGCGGGATGTCGAACGGCTCGCCGTACGTCTCCTGGCGCCCGATGACCAGCGGGCGGGGGACGCCGCGCGCTATGGGGTGGGCCGGGGCCACCGTCCACACCAGCTCCCGCTCGCCGCCGTCCCGCCAGGTGAGGGTGCAGGTGGTGCCCATCAGCGTACGGAAGATCTTCGAGTAGTGGCCCGAGTGCAGCACCAGCAGGCCCATGCCGCCCAGGACGCGACGGCGTACCCGATCCACGATCTTGTCGTCCACCTCCTCGTGAGCCAGGTGCCCCCACCAGGTCAGCACGTCCGTCGCGGCCAGCGCCTCGTCCGTCAGCCCGTGCTCCGGCTCGTCCAGGACGGCGGTACGCACGCGGACGCGCTCGCCCAGCACCTCCGCCAGGCCCGCCGCGATCGCGCCGTGGATGCCGTCCGGGTAGCGGCGGCGCACCTCCTCCTCGCGCGGCTCGTGGTAGTTCTCGCTCCAGACAGTGACGTTGACCGCCATCCGGTCCCCCCTTGATCGTGGCCGACGAAGCGAGTCCTGCCCAGCCCGCGACGGAGGAGAACACGCGCCGGCGGGTCCTTCCGGCCTGGAGTGATCTGTCTCACACGCTGTCACAACGATCGACCACGCGGTGTCTTGAGGCCGAACCCCTGGAAACGGAGGAGACACCATGACTGAGAACACCGATGTCGTCGTGATAGGTGGCGGATACGCCGGCGTCATGGCGGCCAATCGCCTGACGCAGCGTGACGACGTGACAGTCACCCTGATCAACCCGCGCCCGGCCTTCGTCGAGCGGCTCCGCCTGCCCCAATTGGTTGGCGGGTCCCACGACGCGGTCGTCGACTACCGAGAGATCCTGGCCGAGGGCATCGGCCTGGTGGTCGACACCGTGACACGGATCGACGCCACCGAACGCAGCGTGACGTTGGCGACGGGCGGCACGGTCTGCTACGACTACCTGATCTACGCAGTGGGCAGTGGCAGCGCCGACCCGAGTGTGCCCGGAGCGGCCGAGTTCGCCTACCCGATCGCCGGCCTGGAGGAGGCGCAGCGGTTGCGGCCGGTCCTCGACGCCGCGCCCGCCACGGCCGCGGTGACGGTTGTCGGAGCGGGTCCGACCGGCATCGAGACCGCCGCCGAGCTGGCGGAGCTGGGCCGCAGGGTGACCCTGGTGTGCGGAGAGGTGCTCGGTCCGTACCTGCACCCTCGGGGTCGGCGCTCGGTTGCCAAGCGGTTGGCCGAACTCGGTGTGATCGTGCTCGACGGTCCCGGCGCGAAGGTGACGGCTGTGACCCGCGATGACGTGCAGCTCAGTGACGGCCGCAAGGTGCCGAGCGAGGTGACCATCTGGACCGCCGGGTTCGGCGTGCCGGACCTGGCCGCGCGCAGCGGGCTGAGCACCGACGCCTTGGGCCGCCTGCTCACGGATGAGACGTTGATGAGCGTGGACGACGTGCGCATCGTCGCGGCTGGGGACTCGGCGGCACCGTCAGACCTGCCGCTGCGGATGAGCTGCTATGCCGCCGAGCCGCTGGGCGCGCACGCCGCCGACACGGTGCTCAGCCGGATCGCGGGTGAGCGACCCGCGCCCATCAACCTGGGCTTCGCCGGCTTGTGCATCGGCCTGGGCCGTCGCGCCGCCACCGCACAGTTCGCCTCCAAGGATGACACCGCGAAGGGGTTCTACATCGGCGGCCGCCTTGGCGCGAAGATCAAGGAGATCGGTTGCAGGGGCGTGGTCAAGCAGTTGGCGAACGAGGCACGCAAGCCCGGTTCGTACACCTGGGTCAAGGATGACAAGCGCCAGGAGTTGCTGCGGGCCAAGCGCGGCGGGGGGCTGCCCACCGCTGAGCGGACAGCCTAGCCAGGCATCCAGGACCGGCCGTCGAAGGAGAAGGGGCGAGATATGAGTGACCACGCCACCAACGCGGCGACTGAGACTTTCGTCGCCTACCGTAACCTGCTCTTCACCGTCGCGTACGAAATGCTCGGATCGGCGGCCGATGCCGAAGACGTCCTGCAGGAGACCTGGCTGCGGTGGGTCAAGGTCGACTTGGGGCAGGTGCGCGACCAGCGCGCTTACCTGATCCGGATCACGACCCGGCAGTCGCTCAACCGGCTGCGCACCATGAGGCGCCGCAAGGAGGCGTATGTCGGCCCCTGGCTGCCCGAGCCCCTGCTCACCGCACCGGACGTGGCCGAGAACGTCGAGCTCGCCGAGAGTGTGTCGATGGCGCTCATGCTCGTCCTCGAGACGCTCTCGCCGACCGAGCGCGCCGTCTTCGTACTGCGCGAGGCCTTCGCCGTCGGCTACGACGAGATCGCGGCCGCCGTCGGCAAGAGCCCTGCGGCCGTCCGCCAGATCGCCCACCGCGCCCGCCGGCGCGTCGAAGCCCGCCGCCCTCGGGAGGCGATCTCCCCTGACGAGGCCCGGGCGGCTCTGGAGTCGGTCCGGCGCGCGCTCGAAACCAGGGACCTGCAGGGCCTGCTTGACGTGCTCGCCCCCGAGGTCGTCCTGCTCAGCGACGGCGGCGGCGTCAAGCGGGCTTCGACGCGGCCGATCAACGGTGCAGGGAAGGTGGCCCGCTTCATCGTCGGCGGCCTGGGCAGGGCCCAGGTCGCGCTCACCGGTGACCCCACCGTGGTCAACGGCAACCCCGCACTCGTCCTTCGGGTGGACGGCGAGATCGACGGCGTCATAGCGATCCGTGTCGAGGACGCCCGCGTCACCGGCCTCTACTACGTCCGCAACCCGGAGAAACTGACCCGCATCGCATCCGAGACCCCGCTCACCCTGCGATGAATACCGCTGGCGCAACAGCCGCGGCTGACCAGACACTGCGTCCGGCCTCACTCCAGAAGAGCCCCGAACAAACTCAGCCAGACCTATTACTGGGAGATCATTCATGACGAAGAGCGTTGCCGGCGAACTCGCCGGCCTGGAGCTGCCGGTCGAGCGGGGCTGCCCGTTCGCCCCGCCCGCCGCCTACGAGCGACTGCGCGAGCAGGCGCCGATCAACAAGGTCCGCCTGGTGAGCGGCGCCGAGGGGTGGTGGGTGTCCGGGCATGAGGAAGGCCGTGCCATCCTCGCCGACCGCCGCTTCTCCTCCGACCGGCGCAAGGACGGTTTCCCGTTCTTCGTCGCCGATGCGGCGACCCTGCGGCAACTCCGCGGCCAGGCACCGTTGATGATCGGCATGGACGGCGTGGAACACGCCGCGGCCCGGCGTCCGATGATCGGCGAGTTCACCCTGAAGCGGCTGGACGCGCTGCGCCCGCGGATCCAGGACATCGTCGACCGGTTCATCGACGACATGCTCGCCACCGACCAGCGCCCGGTCGACCTGGTGCAGGCGCTGTCCCTGCCGGTGCCCTCACTGGTGATCTGCGAACTGCTCGGCGCGCCCTATACCGACCACGACTTCTTCCAAAGCCGCACCGCCGTGGGGCTGCGGCGGACCTCGTCGCCGGAGGACCGCCGGCGAGCCCTCACGGAACTCCGCGCCTATATCGACGACCTGGTCACCCGCAAGGAGTCCGAACCCGGCGACGACCTGATCAGCCGGCAGATCGCCCGGCGACGTCAGGAGGGCGCCCTCGACCACGCGGGCCTGGTGAGCATGGCCTTCCTGCTGCTGACCGCCGGACACGAGACGACGGCGAACATGATCTCGCTCGGCGTGATCGGGCTGCTCAACCACCCAGAGCAACTGGCTCTGATCACGGCCGACCCGGGCAAGACGCCCATGGCCGTGGAGGAACTGCTGCGCTACTTCACCATCACCGACCTGGTCACCTCCCGTTTGGCCACCGAGGACGTGCGGATCGGCGGGGTGAGCATCAAGGCCGGCGAGGGCGTCATCGTCTCGGGCCTGTCGGCCAACTGGGACCCCTCGGTGTTCGAGAATCCGGCCGAACTGGATGTCGAGCGCGGAGCCCGCCACCACCTCGCCTTCGGATTCGGCCCGCACCAGTGCCTCGGCCAGAACCTGGCCCGGATGGAACTGCAGATCGTCTTCGACACCCTGTTCCGCCGCATCCCCAGCCTGCGGCTCGCCGCACCGGTCGAGGACCTGCCGTTCAAGACCGACGCCGTCGTCTACGGCGCCCACGAACTCCCCGTCACCTGGTGACGGGGAGTTCGTGGTAATGCGGCCCAGGGGTGGGATTCCCCTGGGCCATCCGACTTGGGCCGTCAGCCTGCGGTGTCGGTCTTCGCACGTTTGGTCCAGGCGCTCTTACGAGTCCTACGAGTTCGTGTTGGCAATGGCGGCGATCCGGTCGTCGCCGGTTGTTCGACCCTCGGCATCATCCCCGAGCTCGATGCCGCCGGCCAGCCAGCCGCCGTCGATGGTGAACACGCTGCCGGTGATGAACGACGCGCTCTCACTGGCCAGGAACGCGACCAGGTTGGCGACCTCCTCGCTGCGCCCCGGCCGGCCCAGCGGAAATCGGCTGGCGACGCCGAGCTCCTCGCCGATCTTCCTGGTGAGATCGTTACTGGCGATGTAGCCCGGGCAGACGGCGTTGACCCGGATACCGACCGGCCCCAGCTCCAGGGCTGCCGACTTGACCAAACCGAGTACACCGTGCTTCGACGCCGCGTACGCCGCTGACATCCGAACACCGGTGAGCCCGGCCGCCGACGAGGTGACCACAACCGAGCCACCACCCACGTCGCGCATCGCCCGGCCCGCTGCCTGCAGACCGAGCAGCACACCACGCAGGTTGACCGCCATCGTCCGGTCCCACTCCTCCAGCGGGTAGTCCAGAACACCGGCCCAGTGCCCTGTCGCGGCGTTGAGATGGGCGATGTGCACGGCACCGTAACGGGCGACCGTCTCGCGGACCATCGCATCGTTGTCCTCCGGCGATGCCACGTCGACCCGCATCCCGAAGGCCTCGCCACCAGCAGTCGCGATCTTCTCGGCCGTCCGCTCCACATTCTCGAGGTTACGTCCGGCGCAGCACACCCGCGCTCCCCGGGCCGCCAGCGTTGCCGCGGTCGCCGCGCCGATACCGGACCCCGCCCCGGTCACGACCGCGACCCTCCCGGCCAGCGAACCCATTCCTTGCTCCGTCATAGTCATCAATTGCTTCCTTTCCTCGCGTCAGCCCGTTGTCCAAGGCCGGAGTTTGTCGGGGTTCAGTACCGACCAGATGCGCTTGATCCGTTCGCCTACGACGTCGAACGCCAGTACCACCACGGTGACGCCGTTCTGCTGAACCACCAGACCGGGCTGACCGTTGACACGACGCTCCAAGATCGTCAGGTCGGGTGCCACGCCGGCGACGGTGACGAAGGCGCGCGCGATCCGTTCGCCGCCTTCCATCGGGCGGAGCATGGCGCTGACCAGGCCGCCGCCGTCGGCGGTCCCCGTGGCGTCGGGGTCGAGGAGGCCGATGAGGGCGTCGATGTCCTTGGCCTCCCAGGCCTGCTTGAAGTCCCTGATGATGTCGGCGTGCTGGGCAGTGGGAGCCGCAGGAGCCTGCGACGCCTGAACCCGGCGGCGGGCCAACCAGGCCAGCTGGCGACACGCCGCCGGGGTACGGCCGACGATCTCGGCTACTTCGGCGAAGGAATACCGGAAGACGTCGTGCAGGATGAACGCGACGCGCTCGGCCGGGGTCATCGATTCGAGCACGACGAGGAAGGCCATGTTGATCGACTCGTCGAGGGTGACCCGGTCAGCCGGGTCTGCCGGTCGTCCGTTGGCCCACTCCGTACGATCGGGCAGCGGCTCAGGGATCCATTCGCCCACGTACCTTTCGCGCCGGGCCCGTGCCGAGCCGAGCAGGTCGAGGCAGATGCGACTGGCCACCGTCGTCAGCCAGGCGCCGGGCGATTCGATGGCCTCCTGCTGCCCCCGGGACATGGCGTACCAGCGGGCGTACGTCTCCTGCACGACATCCTCGGCCTCGGCCAGCGAGCCCAGGAGCCGGTACGCGAGACTGATCAGCTGACGCCGCTCGCTCATGATCACGCTCAGGCTCGGATCGGATGGGGTGGTCATCGTGTTGCCGACTCCCTTGGTCGCATCTGCTCTCACCAGGTCGGACGAAACACCGAACACGCGCGCGACCTCAAGAAGGAAGGCCGGAGGGCTGCCGGAGTTCGTCCCCGGGGCGACGCGGTGTCGTTATCCCCGCCGGCCTGGCTGGTAGTCGCCGACGGGCTGCTGGACGATGATGTTCAGGCGGTTGACGGTGTTCATGATGGCGATGAGGCCCACCAGGATGGCGAGTTCGTCCTCGTCGTAGTGCTTGGCGGCGTTGGCCCAGACCTCGTTGGTGACACCACCGGCCGCGTCGGCGATGCGGGTGCCCTGTTCGGCCAGTTCCAGGGCGGCCCGCTCGGCGTCGGTGAAGACCGTCGCCTCCCGCCAGGCCGCCACCAGGTTGAGGCGTACCGACGTTTCTCCCGCGTGCGCGGCTTCCTTGGTGTGCATGTCGATGCAGACGGCGCAGCCGTTGATCTGGCTGACGCGGAGTGACACCAACTCCTGTGTCGTGGCGGGCAAGGTCGAATCCTGCATGACCTTGCCCGCGGAGAGTACGTGCTTCAGAAGCTTCGCCGCGATCGGGTTGCCGAGGAAGTTGAGACGGGCGTCCACGCTGTTCTCCTTGTCGTGTTTGCTGTTACACCCCACCGACGACACAGTCCTGCGAGATGTCACAGCCAACCGAATGTGATCTGCGTCTCCCACGCGCGACGCGACGGATGGGAACAAGCGGGATCAGCAGGAGTAGCGTGGCCGCCGCGCGGAAGCTGCGCGGCCCGCGTCGCGATCTCGTGAGCAGCCGGAGCCCGGCAGGTCAGGTCAGGGCGGCGACGGCGCGATCGACGTCCTCGACGGTGTTGTAGACGTGGAAACTGGCGCGTACCCTTCCAGCGCGTACGGCTGTTCTGATGCCCGCAGCGGCGAGCCGCTCGCCGGGGGCGTCCACGGCGACGATGGCGGTGTCGGACGGCTCCAGGCCCAGACCGGCGCGGAACCGGTTGGCGAGGGCGACATCGTGGTCGTGGACGCGCTGGACGCCGAGTTCGTTGAGCAGTTCGATGGCCGGGGCCGCCCCCACGTAGCAGAACCAGGCCGGCGACAGGTCGAACGCGCGGGCGTCGCCGGCCAGGCGCAACGGCGGGCCGTAGTAGGAGCCGCCCTCGTCGGCGCCGCCGTACCAGTTGGCGGCCAGCGGGCGCATGCGCTCGCGCAGGGCGGGCGACAGGTAGCCGAAGGCCGCGCCGCGCGGCGACATGAGCCACTTGTACGCGGCACAGGCCAGCGCGTCGATGCCCGCGACGTCCACCGGCAGCCAGCCGCAGGCCTGCGAGGCGTCGGCGATGACCAGCGTGCCGTGGGCGCGGGCGGCGGCCACGATGTCCTGGAGCGGCGCGACGTACCCGGTGGCGGACTGGACGAGGCTGAAGGCCACGGCGTCGGTGCCGGCGGTGATGGCGTCCGCCACCCGGTCGGCCGGCACCGTGCGTACGTCGGCCGCGACGGCCCACGGGAACAGGTTGCTGGTGAACTCCACCTCGGGCACCACCACGCGGGCGCCCGGCGGGAGCGCGGTGGCCACGACCGACATGATCTGGGAGACGGTCGAGCTCACGGCCACGTCGGCGGCGGAGGCGCCGATCATGCGCGCGAACGCCGCGCGCGCCCGCCCCACGGAGGCGTCCCAGGGCTTCCAGTCACTGCTGCCGTGCCGCCACTGGGTCAGCACGGCTTGGAGCTCTTCGTAGGCGCGGCGAGGGGGCAGGCCGTAGGAAGCGGTGTTGAGCCAGCCGGGCTCGGCGTCCCAGAGCTTGGCCGCCGTGGCGATGTCCATGAGCACAGCCTAGGCCGCGGGCCGACGAGCGCTCGTGAGTCCTCCGGGCCGAGGGTCTGGGGTCCGTCACGTCAGGAGCTCGACCGTGCCGCGCTCGCCGTCCACCCGGACGCGGTCGCCGTCGTGCAGACGCATGGTCGCGTTGCCGGTGCCGGCCACGGCGGGGATGCCCAGCTCGAGGGCCACGATGGAGGCGTGTGACAGCGGCGCGCCCATGTCGGTCACGACGGCGGCGGCGCGCGCGAACATCGGGCTCCAGCCCACGTTCGTCAGGGCGAAGCGCGCCCAGGCCTCCTCCCTGCCCTTCTCCTGCCGGGCGAGCAGCGCCTCGGTGTCGGTGCGCGGATCGCGCATGGCCGCGAGCTGGGCGTCGATCCAGCCGGGGTTCTCGCCGGGCCGGGGGACGGAGACCTCGAACTCGTGGGGGCCGCGATGCCCGTGCCGCGGTCGGCCGGCCTCAGGCGTCGCGACCTGACGCCGGCCGCGATCGTGCACCACGGAGGCGGCGGCACCACCGGTGCCGCGCTGGCGGCCGGACGTCCCCAGGTGGTCTGCCCCTTCGTCGCGGACCAGCCGTTCTGGGCCGGCCGCATGCACGCGGCGGGCGTCGCGCCGACGCCCCAGCCGCAGCGCCGCCTGACGCCGGAAGGGCTGGCCGCCGCCATCAAGGTGGCCGTCACCGACCGCGCCCTGGCCGAGCGTGCCGAGGTGCTCAGGCACCGGATCCGCGCCGAGGACGGAGCCACCGCGGCGGTCAAGATTCTGGAAACGCTCACCTGACGTTCGAGCCGGTCGTCTTCATGGTGTCCGGCCCCGCAGCGGTAGGCACCCCCAGGCTTACGGCGTCCAGGATCAGCCGTCCGGTCGGGATGGCGGGCCGGCCGGCGTACAACCCGTCGACCTTGGCGCCCTGGGCGGCCACTGAGTAATGAAGCGACCAGACGCCGCTGTCCGGCCCTTCCAAGTGGGCGAGGATACAGGTCGCCGTGCCCTCGCCGTCCAGCAACTCGGTGGCGACGTCCATACGGCGCAGGATGTCACCGGGAGGCTCCTGGCGGTCCATCGCCAGCCCTCTGAGCATGTTGCGCAGCTGGCTCATCATCACCGCCGCCGCCAGGTCGTGGCCGGCCACGTCGCCGATCGTCAGCACGGTCGAGCCGTCGGGCCGTACGAAGCAGTCGTACCAGTCGCCGGCGATCTCCGCCGAGGTGGCGCTGGCCCGGTACCGGGCGGCGATCTCCAGCCCCGGCACCCGCGGCGGGTCTCGGAGCAGGTACTTCTGCAACGCCAGGGCCACGCGCTGGGTACGCTGGAACCGCATCGCGTTGCTGAGATGGACATGCGCGTGAGCCAGCATCCGGCCCAGCAGATCGACATCATCCGGATTGAGCCGTTCGCGGTCCCCATAGCGCCCGGCGGCCACCACCGCCGCCACCGCGCCGTCCACGATCACCGGCACCATTGCCACGCTGTTGAGTTCGGTGCCGGCCGCGTAGTCCTCGGCGCCCGGCGGCATGCTGCCCGGTGGCGGTTTTCCCTTGGGGAAGACCCGGAGGATCGGGCGGCGGGTCCTGATCACCGTGACGAAATCGCGCTCTTCGTCGATCGCCTGCGGGCCTACCACCGGCGGGATGCCGGTCCGCGCGATGCTGATGAGGCGCTCAGCGACGAAGGGCAGCTGGATCGACTCACCCTCGAACTCCGGCAGCAGGAAGATGCCGCACACGTCGGCCAGCGCGGGCACGATCACGTCGGCCAGCGTGCGCACCACCTCATCCAGGCTCCCGAGGTCGGCGGTGGCCGCGGCGGCCCGGTCGAGCAGTTCCTTGCGGCGTTCCTCCTGCCACTCCTGCTCGACGTCGGTGAAGGTGCCGACCCCACTCGACCACCTCACCGCCCTCGACGACGGGTACGGCGCGTAGGCGAACATGCCGATAGCTGCCGTCGCGTGTCTTCAGGCGGTAGACGTAGTCCCAGTCACCCACCCGTTCGACCGTCTCGAGCCATTTGGTCTTGGTGGATTCGCGGTCATCGGGGTGCACGGCATTCAGCCAGCCGTGACCGCGGTGTTCCTCCCACGGCTGCCCGGTGAACCGGTGCCAGCCGGGACACGGTTCGATCACCTCCCCCCTGGAATCGGACACCCAGATCTCCTGCCTCTCAAGCTGGGTCAGGCTCTGATAGCGCTGCAGGAACCTGTCCCGCTCCGCGGCGATGGAGCCGCCCAGCCGTGTGGACTCGACCTGGTCCGTGACCTCCACGGCCGTGATCATCACGCCTTCCTCACCGTTCTCCAGTGAGATCCTCGACACGCTGACCGAGGAGTAACGCTCCCGTCCCGCCAGCGGGTGATCGCGGTACTCGAACGGGATCTCCTTCAGGCTGACGGCCTTTCCCGTTTCCCTGACCTGATCGAGCAGCGTGAAGTATCTCTCGTGGGTGATGTCGTGAAACACTTCCCTGGCCGGGGCTCCGAGCGGGCGTTCTCCGACGATCTCCTGGTAGGCGTCGTTCATGTAGATCAGCCGATGATCGGAACCGCTGAACACCGCCACAACCGCCGGGGCAGTATCGAAGACGCCCAGCGGCAGGTCGCTGGCCCTTCTGGTGTTCTCGTCCTTCATCCGTGCCTTCCCGCCGACCACCATGGGCGCGCGAACAGTCCGCCTGTGATGCCAACCCGGTTCATGAGCGTATGGTCTGTGTTCCGGCAGGGGCGGTGAGATCGTGCGGGCACGTTGCCGCCCGCTGCGTACGACGCACTACGACCTCGGGTCGTCGACCTTGAGCTTGTCTCCGGTGTTGGAGACGAAGACGACCAGGAGCTTGGCCCGTTTGGTCCGGCTGGTGTTCTCGGTGAGGACGTGGTGGGCGCCCGGCTGCTCGACCCAGTTCTCGCCTTGGCGGTAGGTGCTCACGCGCTTACCGGCGAGCTTGCTGCGCACGGTGCCTTCCAAGACGTAGGCGTAGACGAACGCCTTGCCGTGCCGGTGCGGCCTCGCACGTGCGTTGGGCGGGAAGTCGACGATCGCCGAGGTGAACGTCTTGCCCTTCACATTCGGCAGGCTCTGCTCGAGTAGTGGCTTGAGGGTTTCGGCGGGGTGCTTCGATGTCACTGCCGCGGTCGGCGTCGTGGCGTGGGCGGGCTGGTCCGAGGTGGAGCGGGGCGTGGCCGCAGTCAGCGTGGCGACGGCCAGCAGGGCACCGGCGATCCGCATTCCGATCATGATGGGTCTCCTGTTCAGTCTTCTGTGACGCGGATGATCGTCTTGCCCCGGGTGCGCGTGGCGGGGGCGAACGCGGCGGGTGCCTCGGCGAGCGGCCGCACGGCGCCGACGACCGGCTTGAGCCGGCCGTCCCTCATTCGCGTGGCGAGCTCGGTGAGCCGGGCGCGGTCGGGTTCGACGACGAAGAAGACCGCCCGCCCGTCCTTGGGCTGAACCTTGGGCGGCCGGGTGATGGTGACGAGCGTGCCGCCGGCCCGGACCAGGGCGGCCGATCGGTCGAGAATGTCTGCGCCGATCACATCGAGCACGACGTCGGCCTCGCCGACGTCCTCCAGCTTCTCCGTCTGCAGGTCCAGGAAGGTGTCGACGCCCAGGGCAAGCGCCCTGTCCCGGTCGGCGGACCGGCCGGTGCCGATGACACGGGCGCCGGCCTCGCGGGCGAGCTGTACCGCGATCGAGCCGACGCCGCCCGCGGCGCCGTGGATCAGGACGGTCTGGCCTGTGGCCAGGCGGCCGTGGTCGAACAGGCCCTGCCAGGCGGTCAGCCCGGAGATCGGCAGTGCGGCGGCCAGGGTGTGGTCGATGTCCGCCGGCAGCGGCGCGAGATTGCGGGCCTCCACCGCGGTGTATTCGGCCAGTGAGCCGTTGCGGGTCCAGTCAGCCAGGCCGAACACCCGCTGGCCGACACTCAAGCCGGTCGTGCCGAACCCCAGCTCTTCGACGACACCCGACAACTCGTGCCCGGGCACGCTCGGCGTCCGGTCGCGGCCTGCGCGATCGGTCCACGTGGCCGGCCAGTCCAGCTCTCCAGGGGTGAAGCCCGCGGCGTGCACCCGCACGATGACGTCGTTCTCGGCCGCGTGGGGGTAGGGCATGTCCGTCAGGGACAGCCCGGCGAGACCGGCTTCACGGTCTCGGACAGTGATGGCTTGCACAAAGGTCCTTCCTGGGGAGGGGCGCTCGAGCGCGCGGCCCGTTCACCCGCGGGGCGCATCGCGGCTCGTCGTCGGAGGAACGCAGCAGGTGAACGCATACCGACCGGCATGATCGATCTCATCTGCTCACGAGCGTTCCTTCGTCTGTCCCGTTGGGGTTCTCATCAGGGAGACGAGGTAGCCCCTCGGGGTGTGACCGCTCAGACGTGAGAAAGCTTGTCCGGGTTGATGACCCTGCGGTACGCACTGATCAGACCGTCTGTGATCTGCAGCGTGTCCACGGAGTAGACACGGCCCTCCCGGTGGCACACCAGGGCGAGCTCACCGCCGACCTCGACGAGGTCGATGCGGTCCGGACGCCACTGGCGGCCCACGCGCACCATCACCTCAGCGACGCGCTCACCACCGTAGACGGGCTTGCGCATCGCGGCGACCCCGCCGCCGCCGTCGGTGACGTAGACGGCGTCCGGGTGCAGCAGCCTGACCGGGCCGGCCAGATCCCTGAACGCGGGACAGGTGAGTGAGGTGCGTGACCTGATCAGGTCGGTGCGCGAAAACGAGCATCTGCGCCTGTATGCCGAGGCGCACAAGCTCTAGCGCGTGGGCGGGTGGGTTCTGGCGAGGGCCTGCCACCGCCGGCGCTGCCGCAGGGCGGCGGGCGGGGGAAGGCTCTGGACCTGCGGATTCGCGCGCCCACGAGTCAAAAGCTCACCACGGCGAACGACGATAAGTTATGTCTAATCTTCTATTGACATAACTAATCAATACAAAACAGTATTGTGACATGTCAGAACGTGACCTCCTTCTTCACGTGCGGATCCGCAGGGCGTTGGAGGCACGTATCAGAACCGGCCAGTGGGGACCCGGCACCCGGATCCCCACTGAGGCCGAGCTCTGCGAGGAGTTCGGGGTCTCCCGCATCACCGTGCAACGGGCCCTGCGCGACCTCGCCGACGCCGGCCTCATCGTGCGTTTCCGCCGGCGCGGCAGCTTCGTCGCCCAGGCGATCGGACAGCACAACCTCCTCCGCTTCACCGGCCTGCTGATCCAGGGGCCGGAGACGCAGGGTGACCATCGGGTCATCGCGGCGCAGGTGATGCCCGCGCGCAGCGCGCGCCTGCGCCTGCCCGGCGTGCCGGGGGAGGAGGCCGTCATCCAGATGGAGCGGCACAAGCTCGGCGCGGACGGCCACCTGGTGCACACCGAGGTGCACGTGCTGCCCTTCCGGCTGGCACCCGACCTGCTCGACCAGCCATTAGGTCCCCTCACCACGCACGCCTACCTCCGCGACCGCGGCGTGGAACTGGTCCGGGCCAGGATGTACGTGGAGCCGTACGCGCTCGCCGATGCCGAGGCCGGCCTGTTCGGCCTGCCCGCGGGCACGGCCGTCTTCCGCTGGACGCGCGAGACGTGGACCCGTCGCGGCGAGATCGCCGAAATCCTCGAGGAGATCGTCCCCACCAGGGCCCAGCGCTACTACGTGGAGACCGACTTAAGCAGCAGAACCTCCGACCACCACAGCTGAACCCCCACCGCACCACCGACCGACTCCGCCCCCGGACCGCGAGCCGGGCCCCCGCCATGCCGATGACCGCCGGCCCCCCGGCTGACCGGCAGAGCGCGCGACGTCGGGAGAACCGCCC
>NZ_JADOGI010000178.1 GCF_015645445.1 Nonomuraea cypriaca
GGGTGGCGGGGCCGGTGGGCGTGGCCGACGGAGCGGGGGACCGGGACGGCGTGGGCGCGGAGCAGGCGGACGCGGCCAGGACGGCCAGTCCTGCGGCGACTGCCAGGAGGTATCTCATCTAGAGGTCCGTTCACTGGTGCAGCAAGGTCAGGGCCTTGGCCAGCGCGGGGTCGCGTCCGGCGGCCGCGTCCTTCGGGGTCAGGGGTACGTGGTGGTCGGGTGGCACGCCGATCGGTCGATCACCTCGCGATTGGGCCCCAGATGGTGCCTGGCGGGGAAGCTCAGGAGGGTGTTGTTGCCGAGCAGGTACGGCTGCGCCGGGCCGGAGATGACGCCGGCGGTTCTGGTGCCGACCAGTTGGCCGACGCGCAGGTCCTTGACCGCGGAGCTGAAGTGCTCGCACGCCGAGGCGCAACTGCGGTCGGTGAGTACCATCAGCGGCAGGTTGAGCAGCTCGACGGTGTCGTCGGTCCGCGAAGTTTCGCACTTGCCGTTCACGGTGCACTGGTAGGCGGTGACCTTGCCGTGGGCGAACGCGCTCACCAGCCGGGTCGCCTCCACGGGGCTGCCGCCGCCGTTGCCGCGCAGGTCCAGCACGACACCGGTGAGCGTCCGGCTGGTGCGCAGCCTGGAGATCGCCTTGAAGAACCTGTTCGCGGAGTCGGGAGCGAACCCGCGCAGCCGTACATAGGCGATGTCGTCGTCCAGCAGCTTCGAGGTCACCACTTGCAGGGCGGGCAGATCCCGCTGGTAGAGGCCGGGCTTGAGCGTCACGCTCCAGCGGCGGCCGGTGCTCTGCCGCAGGAGCCGTAGCCGGACCGGGCGCGCCTCCGGGTACCCCGGGTAGAGGGCGGCGATGGCGGGGGTGGCCTTCCCGTCGATGAAGGGCGCTGATCCGTTGACCGATTCGATGATGTCGCCCGGGCGCAGCCCGGCCGCTTGCGCCGCGCCGCCCTGCACGATGGTGACGAACAGCGGGCGGAGGGCGACGCCGGGGTTGCCGTCCACCTGTGGGCCGTTGACGTTCGCCTGGAGACCTAGGCCGTAGCCGTCGCCGTCGTAGTAGTCGGGGTGACGCCCTGCGGCGTCGTGCGCCCAGCGGGCGTGGTTGTCGCCGAGGCTGGCCACGATGGCCTCGAGGGTGACGACGGCCAGCTTGTCGCGGAGGTCGGGGACCTGATCGGTGGTGTTGCGGTAGGCGGCCTCGAAGGCGGTCCAGTCGGTCTTGCGATCGCCGGTCAGCGCGGGCATGGTCGCGTCGGGCACGTCGCGCTCGTTGCGGTTGAGCTCTTGGGTCAGGGCGACGAATCCGGCGCTCAGCAGCGAGCGGGCGTCCAGTGTGGCGCCGCTGTAGTAGTTGCCGAGGATGCAGAAGTACGCCTGCTCGATGACGTCGATCGTGGTGACCGTCTCGGCCCCGGGAGGTCCCTGGGGGCGTGCGCAAGCCGTACTGCCTGCCGTGCTCGCCTGGCTGCGCGGCGGCGTCGGTGCCGTGCAGGCCGCCGCCAGGAGGAGGGCGAGCCCGGCGGCCGCGATCCTGGTGATGGTCATGACAGGCGCCTGCGGATCCACCAGAAGGAGAACCACGTGAGGCCGAGGGTGAGCAGGGCGTAGATCCCGGTCTCGATCCACTGGAAGGGCCAGAAGCGCTCAAGGGGCTGGTAGGTCGCCTGCTGCCGGTAGCCGAGCCGGTTGATCTCGACCATGCAGCTGTCCCCGGCGCTCGCCGACGGTGCGCAGGGGCCCGACGTGGTGGAGACCCGGGCAGCGGCTTCATCGTCGCCGCTGGCAATCGTACGTCCGGACGCGTCGATGAGGGCGGTGGACAGGACCCACGCGCCGGTGTCGCCGGGAACGGCCGACCTCAGGCGAATCTCCACATATCCGCCTCGGTCCCGGTTTATGCCGATGCCGTTCACGTTCGTCTTGCCGAGCTCGAAGGTCGAGGTGATCGGGGGCATCAGGTGGGGCCGGACCAGCAGCGGCATGGCGAGCTGGATCGCGGCGAAGGCGGCCAGGGTGAGGGCCATGGCGGGCAGCGTGCGGCGTACCAGCATGCCCACGGTCACGCCGAGGACGAAGGTGAAGGCCGCGTACCCCATCGGGGCGATGCCGCGCGCGCCGAACACCAGGGGAGCCATCAGGGCCAAGTCCTCAGCGGCTGATTTGTCCAGAGGGTCGGACCACCAGGTCACCATGAGGCCGCACAGGCCGGCGAAGGCCACGGCGGTCAAGCCCATGAGCCCGAGTTTGACCGCCAGCCAGCGGCCGCGGGTGATGCTCTGGTTCCACACCATCAGGTGCGTGCCCGCCTCCAGCTCGCGGGTGATCAACGGTGCCCCCCAGAAGAGCCCGGCGAGGGCGGGCAGGAGCAGCACGACGAGAGTCAGGGCCATGAACGAGGTATCGTGCCCGCCGAGGAACCGGTCGTAGAAGCGGTCGCAGGTGTTGTCCTGGGTGCAGGCTGCGATCCCAGCGGAGTAGTCGGAGGCCAAGCCGGGGCCGGTCAGGGCCAGGGCGGTGGCGAGGATGACGAGCAGGGCGGCCATCATCGCCGCCGAGCCGCGGAACTGGCGCCAGGTCAGCCAGATCATAGCCGCACCTCCAGGGCGACTCGCTGGTCCGCGGTGTGCTTGTCCATGTAGGCCAGGACGAGGTCCTCCAGGCTGAGTTGGGTGACCGTCCAGGCGGGGTCGTGGATCGGGGCGTCGGTGCAGATCACGTACGTGCTCTGCCTGTCGGTGTGGCGCGCGGAGACCACGTGCTGGTCGGCGGGGAGCCGGTCGGGATCGCGGCGCGGGCCGGTGAGCCGGTGATGGGTGGCCATCAGCTTGTCGACCTCCCCGGCCACCTGGACGCGGGAGTCGACGAGCACGATCAGGAAGTCGCACACCCGTTCCAGGTCGGAGACCAGGTGGGAGGAGAGCACCACGCTGAACTCGTGCTCGACCGTGGCCTCCATCAGCCCCTGCAGAAACTCGCGGCGGGCCAGCGGGTCGAGCGAGGCGACCGGCTCGTCCAGAATCAGCAGCTCGGGCCGCTTGGCCAGGCCCAGGGTAAGGGCGAGCTGAGCACGCTCGCCGCCCGACAGCTTGCCTGCCCGCTGGGCGGGATCGAGACCGAGTTGCGCGATCCGGTCCCGCGCCATGGTGGCGTCCCAGCGGGGGTTGAGCCGCGCTCCCAGCCGCAGGTGATCGGCGACGGTCAGCCCGGCGTAGACGGGGGTGTCCTGGGCGACGAACCCGACCCTGGCCAACTGCGCCGGGCCACTGGCGGGACGGCCGCCCAGCACGGTGATGCCGCCCGCCGTCGGCTCCAGCTGGCCGCTGGCCAGCTTCAGCAGCGTGGTCTTGCCGGCTCCGTTGGGGCCGACCAGCCCGACGACGTGGCCCACCGGGATGTCGATGGTGCACTCGCGCAGCGCCCAGCGCTTGCCGTATTTCCTGCCCAGTCCCTGGGCCTGTAGGACAGTGTTCACGCTATGTCCTCCTGAGCGGTGGTCCGAAAGGTGGTCATGAAGAGGGCCTCGATGCTTTCGTCGTCGAGTCCGGCCCGGCGGGCCTTGGCCAGCCAGCGCCGCAGTTCCAGCCGCAGCGGGCCGTGCGCGGCCAGCGAGGCGTTGGTGAGCGTCGCCGTCACGAACGTCCCCACCCCTGGCCGGGCGGCGACCAGGCCCTCGTGCTCGAGTTCCCGATAGGCCTTCAGGACGGTGTTGGCGTTGATCGCCAAGTGCGCCACGACCTCCTTGACGGTCGGCAGCTGGTCGCCCTCGCGCAGCACGCCGAGCCGCAGCGCATGCCGTACTTGCTGGACCAGCTGCAGGTACGGCGAAACACCCGACCTGCCGTCCAGATGGAACTCGATCACCGGCTCCTCCATTTATCTACGCTCCTAGAACTTTAGAGTCACAGATGTTAAAGGATCATAAGGATCGCTGTATAGGCCTCGCCCGGTGGCGCCCCGAAGCGGTCCATCGCTCCTCAGCCCTACGCCGGGGTAGAACTTTCCCCTGCCTCGCCGAATGGCTGCCGCAGTAAATACCGGATTTACTGCGGGCAAGCTCATGATCGCGGCCATGCTGACCTGGAGCGCCTCCCTCGGTGACCGAGGTCGAGGTGTACGCATTTATTGCGGCAGAGCAGAGAGCTGGAAATGATGAGTGCTGGCACCGCCGACGTGATCCCCCTTGGCCAAGATCGCCCCGAGACGTACGGCGACGCGGTCGAGGCCTATCTGCGCTCGGCCGGGATCGGCGAGTCGTCCAAGCGGATCTATCGCATCTCGTTGACGATGTGGGCCTGGCTCGCCTGCGGACAGCAACCGCCGCTCGGCAACAGTGCCGTGAAGCGGTCGGCCTCTTGGACGTAAGCGTGCCCGACGGCCGGCTGATCACCGGGGACGGCTCCGTGCACGGCCGCCGCTTCGCTCTGGGCTCCCTGACCGCGGGCGGCGCGGGAAGCGACGGCCCCGCGACGCTGCTGTGCCGGGCTCGCGGTGGCGCGAGCCGTGCTGTCCCAGGTTTCCGGGGCGCTGGTGCACGCGGCGGCCAGACGCGGCGCCCTTCACAAAACCAGACCCCGCGTGGGGCAATCATGCAAATTATGGATTACATGAAAGGGAGGCGCATGGCGGCAGGGGTGGGGTTGCGCGGCCTCGGCCACACCTTCGGCAATGGTCACGCCGTGCTGCGGGACATCGAGCTGGACGTCCCGCCGGGCGAGATCGTGGCCATCCTGGGCCCCTCGGGCTGCGGGAAATCGACCCTGCTGCGGCTGGTGGCCGGGCTGGAAGCCCCGGCTGCCGGAAAGGTGCTGGTGGACGGCCGCGCCGTCCGGGGGATCGACGAGCGCTGCGCCGTGGTCTTCCAGGAGCCGCGGCTGCTGCCCTGGCGCGACCTCGCCGGGAACGTGGCGCTCGGCCTGCCGAAGGGCACCGGCCGCGTGGACGGTGACCGCATCGTCCGGCACTGGCTCGACGTCGTCGGCCTGGCCGGCTTCCACGGGCACCGGCCGCGCCAGGTGTCCGGCGGCATGGCCCAGCGCGCGGCGCTCGCCAGGGCGCCGGCCCGGCAGCCCGGCGTGCTGCTGCTCGACGAGCCGTTCGCCGCGCTGGACGCCCTCACCCGGCTGCGCATGCAGGACCTGCTGGCCGACGTGCAGCGCGGCGCCGGGACCACGGTCCTGCTCGTCACCCACGACGTGGACGAGGCCCTGCACCTGGCCGACCGGGTGGTCCTGCTCGGCAGCAGCCCGCCGGACGCGGGCGCGACCGTCCTGACCGTGCTCGACGTGCCACATCCCCGGCCGCGTGACCGCGCGCACCCCGAATGGGCCGGGCTCGACCCGCTGATGGCGCAGAGCCAGGTGGACGCCGGCTCCAAGCTCGTCTACCGCAACCCGGCCTTCAACTCCTACGGCTTCCTCAATGCCCGCGAAGGCTTCCTCACCGAGCATCCGGACCTCGCGCAGAAGGTGATCGACGCCTACGAGCGGGCACGCGCGTGGGTCGCCGCGCACCCCGCCGAGGCCGTCCAGCTGCTGGCGGCCGACGCCAAGCTCACCCCCGAGGTCGCCTCGGTGGTGCTGAAGGAGCGGACGGAGACGGCGATCAGCCCGGTGCCCGGCGCCGAGCAGCGCGCGGTGCTGGAGCGCATCCTGCCGACCCTCGTCCGCGAGAGCCAGGTGCGCTCGGAGACGGAGGCACGTAGCGCGCTGGACTCGCTGTTCGAGCCCCGGTTCGCGGAGAAGGCGCGGGCGTCTTCGTGACCGAGCGTGCCGGCGGTCCCGTCTCCAGGCCGGCCGACGTTCGGCGGCCGCGTTTCGGCGGGCGTCGGCCGTCGCGGACGGGGCGGATCGCCGCGGGGCTGGTGGTGCCGCTGATCGTGCTGGCCGCCTGGCAGGTCGCCGCCACCGCGGGTGTGTTCACCCCGGCGCAGCTTCCCGCGCCCTCCGCGGTACTGGCGGCGGTGGCGGAGCTGGCTCGGCGCGGCGAGCTCTGGCAGCACGTCGCGATCAGCGGGCAGCGCGTCCTGCTGGGCTTCGCCGCCGGCGCGTCGGCGGGCGTGGTGCTGGGCGCGGTTCGGTGGGCAGGTTTGCGTCAGGCGGCGGCTGGTTCGAGGGTGACCTTGTGGCCGAGAGCTTCGAGTTTGGCGATCAGCCGCTGGGTTTCCTTCTCGGGGTCTTTGCGGATGGTGAATGCACCCGCATGACAACCAGTGCTCAGCAGCTGATCGAAACGGCACGTCTCGCACCGCTGGCCGGCCCGTTCGACTGGGAACAGGTCGAGCACCGGCTCGGGGCGCCCGTGCCGCAGGACTACCGCAAGCTTCTCGACGCAGGGGGTGGCGGACTCTGGCTGGGCTCCTTGAGGCTCTACGTTCCGGCGCCCGGCCCCGGTCTCAAGCACGTCGATCTCGAGCGGTCGGGGCTGGAGTTCGAACAGCTCCAGGACCTGTTCGAGGACGAGGTCGTGGGACCGCCCGACGATCTCGACCCTGATTCCAGGCTGCTGCCCTGGGCCTCGACCGGCACGGGGGTCACGCTCTATTGGCAGGTCTCACCCGAGGCGGCGGCCGATTCGTACCCGATCCGGGTCTCGGACCGGAACGGCGACGTGTGGGAGAGGTACGACCTGCTCACCACCGACCTTCTCCTGGGAATCGCCCAGGGCGAGGTGCACAGTGAGCTGCTCAACGAGTCGTGGATGGAACGCGACGTGCTCTTCAAGCCCTACGCCGACGAGTAGCGCGGTTCGGGCCCTGCTCTGAACACTGCGGCAGCTTGCAACCCCACGCCTTTCGACCATCCACCTGCGCGCCGAACGCGAGCAGCCTACTTGTCTGACGTGCCTGAATGTCCTTCAAGCGGCTGACCGGCTAGAACGCTTGACAACCCCAGATAACCATCGAACACCTTGCGGGCCTCATCGGGGGTGAGGCCGGGGCCGTCGTCCTCGATCACCAGGACCGCCTCGGCCCCGGCCGTCCCCACGCCGATCCGGATGCACGCCCGGCAGGCGGTGGCGGGCCGTGGCTGGCGCAGACCCTGGTGGAGGTGGTGGGCATGGTCCTCTACGTTCGCTTGGTGCCCAGGCTGCTGCCCCTGCGTTAGCCGCTCGCCGAGCGGGTCATGGTGCTCGCCCGCGCGCCCGGCGGCGACACGCTGCCGGAACCCTTCATCCGCGCGTGGCTTGGCCGAACCGGCAGTCTCCGGTTTTGTCGGTTCTATCTGTGTATGCGTCGAAGCGGCCACCGGCCGGTGCTGGGGGATCGCGAACTGTAGGACGCAGGCATGAGGCACGTGAGAGGAACGTGGCAAGGCCATGACGATCGCAGGTGACAGCCGGGCTCCGTGCCGGGGGGTCGGGGCGATCGGCGCCCCCGGGCCTCCTTCGTTGGCCCAGGGCATCGAGCGAGCGGATGATCGAGCGGCGTGGCACGGGAACGCCGCCGGCACTCACGAGGGGGCGCCGAGTGAGCCTCTTGGACAGGTTCCGATCATCACTACCGGCGAACGGATGAGCTGGCAGGACCTGGTCAGGTCCGCCGGCAGCGCGCTACCCGTCGTGCTGCTCGGCGGCCTGGACGAGCCGCTGCAAGCCACGACCCTCAACTCACTTCTGAAACACGCCCTGGTCGCCTTGGCCCGCCGCGACCGGGGTGGCGGCCGGTGCGGACTCCTGGCGCTGCCGGCGGCGGGCCAGCGGCGCCAGTGTGCGCTGGATGATGAAGTACTCGGCCACGAGCACGTTGCCCAGGATGGACGCCCACCCGCTGGCGGTGTAGATCGCGTCGAACTCCAACGAGGTGGACGGCGGCTTCAGCTGCAGGCCGAGGAGTAGGTAGATGCGCAGGGTGACCGCGGCGAACGTCAGGGCGTAGTTGCGGATCATCCAGATCCGGTGCAGTTGCACCTCGCCGCGCCGGATGCACCGGTAGGCCATGGTCAGCGTGTACAGCCAGGCCACCGCGAGCATGTAGAACGCGACCTGGAGCGCGAAGCCGCCGAGCGTGACTGCGGCGAGGAACACGGCCGCCACGGAGGCGATCACGATGGAGATCATGTACACCCGGCCGAGGACCCGGTGCAGCTTGGGCCTGGTGACGCGCAGCCGGGTCACGAACTGCAACGAACCGATGATCAGGGCAAGGCCGGCGAAAACGGCGTGCACCCCGAGAAACAGATAGTGCGCGGCGACGTCCGGGTCGGTCGGCACATTGCTGTCGGCCGAGTTCCCGGTCAGGTACGGCGGCACCGCGTAGCCGGCGATGCCCACCGCGAGCACGGCCATCAGCCCCCACAACGCCCACCACCAGCGGCAGCGGGTGGTCTTCGAGACGGGTGCGGCGGTCATTCGGCGCTCCAATGCTTGTGATTAGTCACTATCAAAAGGTGGTAGTCGGTGCTCGCCTGAAAACGCGCGGCCATCGAATCGGCTAACTGTGCCGCGCGTTGTACCGGATGGCTCAGTCCAGCCAGTGGGACATGGCGTTGACCACGTTGCCGCCGTCCAGATCGGCGAGGGAGAGTCCGACCGAAGCAACCGCGGTTTCGGAGGTCTGCCAGCGGAAACGTGGAGTGCCGGTCGTCGCCGCCTCGATCACGACCGCGGCCGCCTCCTGAACCGCCTGCGCCTTCCCCATGGCGGCATAGGCGGCTTTGAGGTACTTCTCCCCCAGGTTGCGGTAGGGGTCGTCAGGGTTGGACAGGGCCTCAAGGTTGATGTTCTCCGTGACGTTCGTCGCGACAGACGCGGGCTCGACCACGCTGACCGCGATCCCGAAACGGGCCGCCATCGGCGCGAGCGACTGCATCAAGCCTTCGAGGGCGAACTTCGACGCGCAGTAGGCGTCAAGGAACGGCTGGCCGACGACGCCACCGTCGCTGCTGACGCTGACGATTCGGCCGCCACCGGATTCCCGCATCGACGCCAGCACATGCCGGGTGAGCGCGGCGGCGCCCAGGAAGTTGACGTCGAGTTGCTGTTGAAGGGCGGCGTCGTCGAGTTGCTCCAGCGTACCGATGGTGGCTTGACCGGCGTTGTTAACGAGGATGCCGATGGGCCCGAAGTCTGCGGCCACCTGGTTGAGGCACGCACGAGCACCGTCGCGGTCGGTGACGTCCAGCCTCCGCACCGCCAGGTCGACTCCCTGGCGGGCGGCCTCGGCCCGCAGGCGGTCGGCCCGGCTGGTGTCCCGCATTGTCGCGACGACCTGAATGCCCTTGCGCGCCAAACCCACGGCGGTGTGAAGACCGATCCCACTGGATGTCCCCGTCACGACCGCGACTTTCTTGTCGCTCATATCGAACTCCCATCGAGAGCGTGGGGCAGCGACCAGCACACCATCTCCTCTTCGGAGAAACCCCACCCGAACGCACCCGCGGGCGCGGCAACGACGACCGCCTGTCCCCTCGGCGGGAATCTCGCCGATCATGGCCTGGAGCCATCGTCCGGCACGGCGATATCGGCAGTGCGCGTGAGGGTGGTCCATCCGGCAGGAGCCGCCGCGGCGGTCTTGTCCAGCTTCTCCTGCGTCCGGCCGACGGCCACGACGGTGGCGCCTTCGGCGGCGAACCGGTGCGCGACCGCGGCGCCGATGCCCGACCCGGCTCCCGTGACCACCACTGCTTGATCGGCAAAACGATTCACGACTGCGGTCCTCCCATGGGCCGGGCTGATCCACCGGTTTCGTGTCCAGTTGCAGGCCGTACGCCTGGGGTGCTTACGCTAGAAGGAGCGACACCGCATACGGTTGTACGGCAGCGCCATACCGGCAGAAGATCAGCGCCACAACAGCTGAGGCAGCCCTGACAGCGACGAACAAATCCAGGTCCGGCGGTACGTTCTCCGCGGACGTCACCGCACCGGGCACCCCGACGCGCGGCTACGACCGCTTCCGGAGCGGGTGGGAGGAACAGGTCGGCTCGGCATATCCCGCGCCCCCTTTCACGCCGGGCAGCATCGGTGACTTCCGGATCAGTGCACGCGCCGTCAAGGTGCATGACTCGATGATCGCGGATGTCCACAGCGAGTCGCTCATCGGCGGCGTTTTCGACCCCCGTGACGACCGGGCCCTGATGCACGTGGTACGGCACCGCGCCTGGAGTTTCACGCGGCGGCGCGGCGCGGAGATCACCGTATCGGCCGGGCATTTCGCGCTCCGCCACAGCGGCCCGTCGACGTTCGAGGTCGCACAGGGCACGACGGCGAAGGTGCTGATCCTGCCCGCGTCCGCCCTCCAACCGCTGATCGGTGACCGCCTGATCGCCGGATCGGCTGCCTCGGCCGAAATGCGTCTGCTCATGGCCCACGTGCACCTGGTCGGCGAGATGTTCGATGACCTTACTCCGGCCGGTGCGCAGGCCGCCCACGGCGCGCTGATCGAGCTCGTCAAAGGGGTGCTGAGGCAGGAGTTCGATGACACCGAGCCTCGGCTGGCCCTCGCGCTGGCCCAGGCGGCGAAGGACCTCGTGGACAGCCGTCTCGCTGATCCGGATCTCTCTCCGTCGATGCTGGCCCGCGAACTCAACGTCTCTGTACGGACGCTGCACCGGGCGTTCGCCGCGGCTGAGGAGTCCGTGGCCGGGTACATCCGCCGCAGCCGACTCGAACAGGCCCGCCTCCAACTGCTCGCATCGAGGGGCCGGCCGAGCATCTCGGAACTTGCCGCCCACTGGCAGTTCGCAGACAGCAGCCACTTCATCCGGGCCTTCAAGCGACAGTACGGCCAGACACCGGCCGAGTTCGCCCGCTCGTCCGGTGGCCCGGCGCCTGGGGCCTGAGATCCGAATCGCGATCGTGCTCGACAACTTCTCCCCGCACCTGACCACGAAGGCCGATGCCTCGCGGGTCGATGCGGGCCTCGGTTGCATGGGTCGCGACAAGACGAAGACGACGACACCGATCTCTTCGCCCTCTACCTGGGCTCACCACCAGGGGTGCGAAGAAGGGGCAACGCCCGTCTCCCACGACCGTCATGCGTATGCTTCGCATGACGAGCGGCAGCCACGACCTGAGCGTCAGGCTCAGCCACCTGCGACCTTGCGTGGCTTCGGGAGCGGAGGGCCCTGTATAAGGAAGGCATCGACGCCCTGGTCAAGCCCCAGCCGGCCAGCGCGCCCGGTGGCCGCTTCACCAAGGACGCTTTCACCGTGGACCTGGAGACCGAGCAGGTGACCGGCCCCAACGGGGTGGCGGCCGGGATCCGCCGGCGTGGCGACGGTGGTGGGGCGGCCGCCTTCGGCGCGGCGTGCGGATCCTGCTCGTTGCGCGAGCGGTGCACCACGGCCAAGGACGGCCGCGACATCAAGATCAGCCCGTATGAGGAGCATCTGATCCGGGGCCGGGCCAACGGCACCGATCCAGAGCGTCGAGGATCTCACCGCGCTGCTGCTGACCTCGGCGGGGGAGCGCTGAGGTCGAGACAGTTACCGCTCCCGGACTGCGTAGGTCAGGTGGGTCGCCCGCTGCGTCGGCTCCGCGCGGACCGGCTCCAGGGCCACGCGGTCCGCGTCCACGCCCTCGAACAGGCGGATTCCGGAGCCGAACAGCACGGGTGAGAGCGCGATCGAGAACTCGTCGATCAGGCCGGCGTTCACGTACTCCAGGATCGTCGCGCCGCCGCCCGCGATGCGGACGTCTCGGTCGCCGGCGGCCTCGCGGGCCTGGTCGAGCGCGGTCTCGATGCCGTCGTTGACGAAGTGGAAGGTGGTCCCACCCGGCCGCTCCCAGGGGTCACGCTTCTCGTGCGTCACGACGAAGACCGGCGTGTGGAACGGCGCCTCCTCCGGCCACATCTGCTCGCCGGCGTCGAACATGCGCTTGCCCATCACGCTCGCGCCGGTGCGCTCGAACGTCTCCCGCACGATGTCGTTGTCGCGCCCTTCCTCGCCACCCTTGCCCAGCTTCAAGTTCTCCCGGAAGAACCGCTGCGGGAAGATCCACGCCTGCAGTTCCATCCACTGCCGCCCCATCAAATCCCCGAGGGACCCGGGCGCGATGAACCCGTCCAGCGACATCGACACGCTGAAGAACACCTTCCCGGCCATCAGCCCTCAACTCCCTTCCGAACGATCTCGGTGACGTAGGCAGCCAGGTTGCTCAGGGTCTGCTGGCCGCCCTCGATCGCGTGGTACTTCTCGACCGCCTCGTCGCGCAGTTCCTTGGTGGGGAACACCGTGCGCATCTCGATCCGGGTCGCCGCGCCGTCGGGCGCGAACGTGAGGACCGACTCGAAGGCGTTCGGGTCGCCGCGGGACTCACCGTGCAGCAGCGCGATCCGCCCCGGCGGGGCGATCTCGGTCCAGGAGATCCACTCCTGGTAGTCCGTCCCGTCCGGTCCGTGCATCACGAAGTCCCACTCCCCGTCGACGCGGAACTCGAACGCGCGCGTGGTGGTGGTGAACCCCTCCGGTCCCCACCACCGCGACAGGTGCCGGACTTCGGTGAACGCCTCGAACACCAGCTCCCGTGGGGCACTGATGACCCGGGAGATCACGATCTCGCGGTCGGCCGTCGCTGACTGCGCCGGCGCGTCCCGTCCTGTTGTTGCCATCGGTCATTCCTCCTGTCTTGCCTGCTTGAGGTCCTGCACGTACGCGTCCAGCCGGTCGAAGCTCTCGTTCCAGAACCGCTCGAACCCGCCGGTCCACTCGTGGACCGGTCGCAGCCCGCGGGCGTCAAGGCCGTACAGGCGCTGCTTGCCTGCCTTGCGGTCCCGCACCAGCCCGACCTCCCGGAGCACCCGCAGGTGTTTGGACGCCCTCGGCTGGGTCATCCCCAGCTCCTGGGCTAACTCGGTCACCGGCCGCTCACCCGCCAGCAGCAGCACCAGGATCTCCCGGCGCTGCGGCTCGGCGATCGCGTTGAAGACGTCCGACGTCGTCGCTGCTCGTGCCATGGCGCCATCATATTCCGATATCGGCATGCGTCAAGCCGAACGACTCCTCGGTGCGGGTGGCCATCAGCGGGTTGCTGAACAACCAGGGGTGCTGGGACTATTTCCTCAGGGAACAACGCCAAGGACTCTCCAGTTGCTGGTCGGCCTGGGCGCGCGTGGTCTCGCGGGACAGTCGATCGGCGTCGATGGTCTGACGGAGCCGGTCGCGTTCAGTGACGGGGATGGGGCGGCGTCCGAGCCAGTCGGGCCAGCCGTCAGGCCGGGTGGGTGACAGAGGCGAGACGCGGGCGGCGTTCTCTTCGGCTGGCGTGGTGCTGCCTTCGGCCACGTGGCTCCTTGTCTGAGGTGGGGCGCATGTGAGCGGTGGCAGGCCCAGGACCTGAACGCGGCCACGGTCGCGAAGGTCGACCAGTACGTGGCCGCGGTGGAGGCGTTCGCGGCGAGCAACACGGTCATCTTGGCGTTGGCCGATGAGCTGGCCGCGGGCACGATCGACAAGATACTGGCCAAATCGGACCTGGAGTTGGCGTGGAGACCTTGGTGGAGGCGGTGTCATGACGGGCGAACCCGTTCCCAGACCAGACGCTGGTGCAGGTCCGCCACCCACTCGCCGAGGGCGACAAGGACGAGCAGTCGTGGCCGTGGCTGCCGGGGCTGTGCGGGGCATGGCCGCCCCGGGTGAGTGGGAGATCGTGGTGACCGATGACCGCCTGGTGGAGGGGTTGGACGCCGACGGGGACCCGGTCTACCCGGTCTGCTACCGCACCGCAGAGGCGATCCGCCTGCGGTAGTCCCTCGCTACGTTCAGCTGTTCCCGCAGGGCTGCGGGTGGGGGCCTGGCCGGTCAGGTCGCGCTCTGAGGAAGGCACGGAACCGCTCGTCGCTGAAGTCCGCCATGGTCGCGGCCTTGAGCGCGTTGAGCAGCTCCACGTCCGCGGTGCGGTAGTTGGCCCGGCCGACACCAAGCTGAGCCGGGTCTCCGACGTTCAACGCGTACAGCGGGCCCAGCAGGTTGGCGCGGAACTCGGGCTCCTGCATGTACTCCATCGGGTTGGAGCGCTGCACGCAAGACCAGGCGGAGATGTAGACGAGCCGGCTCACCAGCTCGGGGATCGCGTTGCCCACGCCGGTGATGGTGAGGCCGCCGAGGCTGGCCGCCACCAGCACCACGGGCCCGTGCTCCGCCACGCGCCGGGGGCTCCACGGTGTGGCTGATCTTGAAGAAGGCCGGCATCGACCCAGCGCCGCGACGCGCGGGACCGACCTGGAGTGAGTTCCTGCGTGCTCAAGCTGAGGGGATCTTGGCGTGCGACTTCTTCCACTGCGACACCGTGCTGTTCAAACGCCTGTATTGCCTGGTCGTCATGGAGATCGGCACCCGCAGGGTGCACGTCCTCGGCGTCACCGAGCACCCGACCGGGCCGTGGGTGGCACAGCAGGCCAGGAACCTGATGATCGAGCTGGGGGACAGGGCGAAGGGGTTCAGGTTCCTCATGCGCGATCGGGATACGAAGTTCACCACGATGTTCGACGACGTCTTCACGGCCGGGGGCATCTGCATCCTCAGGACGCCCCCTCGCGCTCCGCGGGCCAACGCGTTCGTCGAACGCTGGATCGGTGGTCTGCGCCCGAGAACTTCTCGATCGGATCCTCATTCGTCAACGCTCGCCATTTACGGCGCGTGCTGGCCATTTACGAGGCCCACTTCAATGAGCATCGCCCGCATCGCTCCCTGGGCCAGGCCGCCCCGCTGCGAGCCCCTTCCCGACCCGGTCGAGGACGATATCAGGGTCATTCGGCGTGACCGCTTCGGCGGGCTGATCCACGAATACGCGCAGGTCGCACAGGGCGGCCGAGTTCTTGGCACCCACAGGGTCATCGTCACCCTGCGCCGCGAACTCTTGTACCGGATCCTGATCCTCAACGAACGCCACCTGACCTTCGTGCTCCGCGAGTATCTGATCGATGACAACGGGCACCGACCACACCAGTCTCGAACAACATCCCCGGACATCGCAACGCAGTCTGCCCACGACGTGACCGAACTCAACGACCTGCGATCCGTTCGCCGAAAACCCGTCGTCGCAGGCACAATCAACGAACACCACCACGCCGCTTAACCGCAGCTCAGGCTACACAACTCAATATTCGAGCGGCACACGACCGGAACGAGTCCTGTTCGTCAGTTCCGCGATCTCCGGCAGGTCGGTGCCTCCACGTTGGTTCAGTCTGCGGAGGCTGGTTCGACATAGTGATGGTCATAGGGGAACTGATCAGCACCGTGATCGACAATGGTGCTGCACCGGTGCCGGACAAGCTCGATCATCGATACCGGGTCGAGGTCCTCATCCCACCTCTCGTCGTGATCCGGGTCCAGGGCCTTGTCCACGTTGTAATGCAATTGGCCGTTGACCAGGTAGTCGCGGCGGAAGTCGGTTGCCCACTGCGAATTGTGTCCCCAGGCGTGCGAGAGGTCATGGGTGGATCGCGATCGGCGCCAAAAGGACCAGTACAAAGTGGATCGGTCAGCGACCCCTCCGACCAGGTGTCTCGCCCCGGCGGCGACGACCACTCCGGCCCGTATCAGCAACATGGACCCGACGAGATAACCGGGCCAGCGCTCCTCGACGATCGAGGGCCGCTCCTCAGGGTCGTCGGTCTGCCGCACCTCGACGATCTCGTGGAAGAACGGGTGGAACTCACGCCTACCGATCTGATCCGCACCCAGCGCCCCACAAAAGGCAGGGTAGGCGCCGACCGGCGGATGAAGCGCGTCCGGAGTCGCCGCCAGATCGTGCGAGGGGTGCTGGTAGTTCAGAATGAGCAGGTCGATGATGCGGCCCACGGCGTACAACCGCTCCAGCGTGCTGTAGCCCCGGTAGGGAGGCTTCCCCAGGGGGATCAGGTGACTCTCGGGTCGGCCTGCCTCCCGCACTTCCTCTACGTGCGCCGGATGCTCATTCAGCCACCGCCGCAGCTCATCGGCCAGCCCGGGACCCTCGTGACCAAGGATCCTCTCGTACAGGAAACGCCAGTGGTGACCCGAGTGGACATCGTCGCTCATGTGCCTAGGGTCACATGCCGGGACGTTCCCAGCATCCGCCGAGCGGGGAAGGACATCGGCGGATGGCCCGCTTGGTATTCGCGCCGACCGTCGGCGGGGGTGGGGTACCCGGAGACCAGCCGTTCGGACTCCGTCACGTTTTGGCACCCACACGCCGAACCCACACGCCGAACGCCGTTCACGCTCGCGCTGGTACACCACCAAGACCGAACCGTCCTTCGAAGATATGGTGATCAAGCTCCGCCGCGTCATCATCGCCGAACGTTTTCGGCCCCAAGCCCCTTACCAGGCCACACCCGAGAAACCCAGGGTCCTCGCAGCCGGGGCCGCAGCCGAAACATGATCGTCCAGAAGTGCGAAACACGAGAGGTACTTACGGCACCTGTTTGCTGTAACTCCTGGAAGTCCCGCAGTGAACACAGCTCAGCGCCGCCCGCGGAAGGCGTCGGCCGCGGACCTGTCGATGGTCGTCAACTGGGCGTGGACCTGGTCGAAGGTGGACGGATCGAGGTCACGTAGCAGGGCGCGGGCGTGACGCCAGTGCTCGCCGGCGGTCGCGTGGTCGCCGGCGAGGTGGTGGCAGGCTCCCAGGTGCGCGAGGGTGCTGGCCTCGGCGTACGGGTCGCCGAGCTCCCGGAACACGTCGAGGGCCTGACGGTAGCAGGGGACGGCCCCGGCGGGGTCGCCCAGCTGGAGGCGGGTGTCGGCGAGGCATGACCACGTGTGGGCCTCGTAGGGGCGGTTGCCGAGCTTCTGATGCCGGACCAGGGCCCGCTCGCACAGGTCAAGGGCCTGGCCGTGGTTTCCCAGGCGCCCGTGGTACCAGCCGAGGTGGTGAGCGCGATGGCCTGTCCGACCTCGTCGCCCAGCCGGTCGAAGAGGTCGTGGGCGCGTCGGGCGGCCTCGAGCGCGTCGGCCTCCCGGCCCTGGAAGCCGTACACGAGATTCCGGAAGTAGTGCGTCCACGCCTGACCGGAGGGGACATCCTGTTCCAGGGCGGCGTCGAGGTGGTGGTGGGCGTCGTCGAAGCGGCCCAGATCGGCCAGCGCGGCGGCCAGATTGCGGCACGCGCGGGCCTCCTCCACCGGGTCGCCCAGCCGCCGCGCGGCGGCCACGGCGGCCCGCTGGGTCTCGGCCCGGTCGTGCCAGCGTCCCCGCCGGTGCAGGAAGACGAACAACGCCCCCGCCAGCCAGCAGACGTGTCGGTCAAGCCCCAGGTCGGCGGCCAGATCGAGGGCGGCGAGCAGGGCGGGACGCTTGTCCGCGAACCAGGCCATCGCCTCGTCCGTCCCGGCGAAGCCCGTCACGCAGACGCCCGCGCGGGGCGAGGCGAGGGCGATGGTCTCGATACGCCCGTGCAGGTGCGCCACGGCGGCAAATGCGGAATGGACGTAGTGGTCCAGGACGCGGTGCCGCGCGGCGTCCCGGTCCGCGTCGCGGGCCTCGCAGAGTTCGGAGGCGTACGCGCGCAGCAGGTCGTGGCACGAGTACTGGCCCGGGGCGTGCTCGGTGAGCAGGTTGGCGCGGGTCAGCTCGGCCAGCGGTGCCCGTACCCGCGAGACTGGGACGCCCACCAGGCTGGCGGCGGCGTCGACCGTGCAGCCGGGACCGGGATGCAGCCCGGCGACCAGCCGGAACGTCCGGGCCGCCGCCTCGTCCGCGAGGGTCTCGTACGACCAGGAGAAGATCGCCCGTACGTCGACCGTCACCCAACGGCACAGCGCGGCACTAAAAGATCTTGCTTCTAGTCCGACGGTCGCAGGTTCGAATCCTGCAGGGCGCGCTTTGATCATGGTCTGACCTGCGGTGATGCGGGATCGGATGCGTTCTAGAATTTTCCTCTGGCGTTTGTGCGCTCCGTGCGTGTGGGGCTCAATAATTGGATTCGGTGTCTGACCTGCTGATTCTCGGTGGTTTCAGCTGGCGATCTGGTACTCGTTGATGAGGCCGCCGAGGATGGCTTTGCGGTGGACTCGTTGGTTGGTCAGGTCGATGGGGGTTGGCGGTCCGGTTTCGGCTTGGGCTGGGGACAGCTGTCCGATGCTGCGGTGGGGTCGGGTCGTGTTGTAGTGCTGCAGGTAGCGGGTGAGGGTTCGGCGTAGGTGGTGCTCGTTGAGGATGAGCGTGATACTCAGGAGTTCGCGACGTAGGGTGCCGATGAGCCTTTCGCAGTGTGCGTTCGCTTTCGGGGCCTGCGGTGGACTCTTGAGGACACGCAGAAGGGGGCAGCGAAGACCGCGTCGAAGGCATCGGTGAACTGGCCACCGCGGTCGCGGATCGGGAACTTCCGCTTTGTCATGTCGGTGCCGGTGTTCATCAGGAAGTTGCGGACGGTCTTGGTGGTCCAGGGGCCGGTGGGATTGGCGGTGACGCGGAGCAGGTGGGCACGGCGGCTGCCGTGTTCGAGCATGATCAGGGCGTACAGGCGGGTGAGGTTGATGGTGTCCACATGGAGGTAGTCGACGGCGATGATGTGCTCGGCTTGGGTGGTCAGGAACTGCTTCCATGTCGGTCCGTTGCGGCGCGGAGCGGGATCGATCCCGGCTCGGTTCAGGATGTTCCATACGGTAGAAGCCGAGATCTTGTGGCCGAGGCGGGTCAGTTCTCCATGGATGCGCCGGTGGCCCCACCTTGGGTTCTCCGCGGCCATGCGCAGGATGAGGGTCTTGACCGCAGCCGCGGTGGGTGGCCGTCCGGGACGGCGACGTTTGCTGTAGTCCCACCTCTTGGCCACGAGTGTGCGGTGCCAGGCCAGCAACGTGGCCGGTCTGATCGGGAAGATGTCCGCCCATCGGGAGCGGGGTATCAGGTGTGAGAGCGCTGCCAACCACAGGCGATCGGCCGGCTCGTAACGCACCTGCGGGACCTGACGGCGCAGGACCGTGTTCTGATGCCGAAGCACCGATCCCGAAGTTCGGATGGGTGCCGCAGCCGGTGCCGGGGAACGTCGCAGTCCGCCACTCCGGCGACGGGGAGACGCTCGGGGCGATGCTGCTCTCCGGGGAGATCGACGCCCTCATCTCAGTCGACGTGCCCAAGGAGGTCCTCGCCGGTGACCCGCGGGTGCGTCGCCTGTGGGTCGACTACGAGGCCGTGGAGCGTGACTACTACCGGCGTACCGAGATCTTCCCGATGATGCATGTGGTCGCCATCCGCAAGGACTACCTCGCCGACCACCCCGAAGCGGCGAGAGCAATCTACGACGCGTTTCTCCAGGCGAAGGAGGCGAAGGCGACGCACTATCGCGCCCAGGCGTCCAAGCAGCACATGGCTCTGATGACGCCCTGGTTCAGCGAGCTGTTCGCCGAGAACCTGCGCACCCTGGGGGAGGACTGGTGGCCCTACGGGGTGGAGAAGAACCGCACTGCGGTCGACACCTTCCTGCGCTACGCCCACGAGCAGGGTCTGGTTCAGGACCTGCTGACCTGTGAGGACATCTTCGTGCCCTGGCTGTTGGAGTCCTGATGCCGGGCGACGGAAAGCGGATGCGGCTCGTCGGGTTGGAGGAGCACTTCGTCACCAGCACTGTGCTCGATGCCTGGGCCGTCAACAACTTCATGTCGATCGCCTACTCCGACATGTTCCCCTCCCTGGCCACCGCCGAGCAGTCCTCCCGGATCACCCTGCGGGCGGGCATCATGGCGGCGATGGTGATACTCATCGTCACCCGCGGCCGCCTCGGCTACCGCCCATCCGCAGAACCCGACCGCCAGGACCGCGCGACGATGGCGGCCTCGCACCAGTGACCTGCCTCGGCTCCCATGGCCGCGAAGGGCCTGATGCCGCCCTTGGTGCGGTTGCCACGTCGAGCTCATGGAGCTCCAGCGGCGTTCGCCCTGTGACAGGTCCGGGAAGCGGAAGGCGCAGCCGGCGCCAGCCCCAACCGCGGGCACATCGCATGCTTGCTCAATTGTTGGAAATTTACGGATGGAAGTTGTGGTAACCGGTATGCGTTCGGTGACGAACCAGGGTTTCGGCCTCCTGGGGCGGCGTCTGATGGCCGCGAGGAATGGGACCTTCGTCGGGCGCCAGGAGGAGCTCGCCGCTTTCGGCGCGGCGCTGCGGAGCGGTGACAGGGTTCTGTTCGTGCATGGTCCCGGCGGTGGCCCGCGATCCGGCCTGGGAGATCGGGCCTTGCGGCGATCTTCCATGGCCCATAATGAACCTATGTGGCACTTGCCCCTGCCCGGGGAGTTCCTGCTCCTCGCGCACCAGGAGTCTGGCAGGGTGCGTGACTTCGAGCAGGCGGCCTACGGCTGCGCCGCCGCCGAGCTCGGCGAACTTGCGCTGGGCCGCAGGCTGCGGGTGCGCGTCCGCAAGTCCAAGCTGTTCGGCTTCGACGTCTACCGCGCCAGCGGCACGATCGAACTGCTGGACACCCGCCGCACCGGTCTCGGCTGGGCCGACGACGTGCTGGGCACGCTGCAATCCGGCTCGGGGCTGCACGGGTGGCTGCGCCATCGCCGCCGCGCGGCCCTCGCTCTGCACCGCGACGCACTGATCGGACAGGGCCTGCTGCGCCACCAGCCCGGCAGGCTCCTGGCCGGAGAACGCCACCACCCCGACCCGTCGGCCCGCGGCTCGCTCATCGCCCACTTACGCGCTGTCTACGACCAGCAGGCCCCGCTCGACGAGCATCTGCTGTTCCTGAGCGACCTCGTGGACAGCGCGGGGTTCGCTGGGGAGCTCGGCCTCAGGCTCAGCTGGCAGCAGCGCAAGGACCGCGCCCGCGGCGTCGGGGCCGTGCTGGACTTCGCCGAGGACCTGCGTGACACCAGCACCGTGCTGAGCGGCGCCATACCGAGCCCGCGTAGCGGTGGCGGGGGCGACGGCGGGGACGACGGCGGCGGCGAGTGACCCCGCGGCGAACGCGGTCAGGGCACCCACCCGGGTGCTCGTGACCGCCTGCGGCTCCCTGGCGGTCAGCGCGAGGGCGGCTGCCGGTCGCGGGCACACGACGGGCCGGCGCTCTGCTCGCCGGGTAGCCCCGGTGCATTGCTGCACCGGGTCCCCCTCAAAACCGTGCGTGCCACTCGTCGCGGCACACGGCTCAAGCAAGCCGCGAAGGGCGGTTCAGGTGTGCTGTGCTGGGCTCCTGCGCAGGCGGGCGCGGTAGCCGCGATGGCAGGAGGCGTGAACAAGGCGGGTCTGGCCATCGCCGGCGGGGCCGGGCCGTCCGTAGTGCGTCAGGTAGTCGGCTGCTATCGCGCGTCGGACGACGTTCAACCACCATCGCGCCCATTGTTCAGGCGATTCGGGTGGCTGGTCCACTGTGAGCAGGTGGTGCCCGCAGAGCGAGCAGCGGCCGTCCTGCTTGGTGAGCAGGCGGAGACTGTAGCGATCGAGCGGAGGCTTCACCCGAGCTCGCCGTTTGGCCCAGTACTCGGCCAGGCGTCTGTTGAATCCTGACGCAAAGTCGGTGGATCCGGTGGACGACCACGGCGGCTGTCCTGGTGCTGGCTGGGATTGCTGCTGTGGTGTCGTTTCGGCATATGCGTGAGCTGGCTGTGGCGCATAGTGAGGATGAGTTGGCTGCGGCTCTCCTTCCATTCGCGGTGGATGGCACGATCGTGGCGGCGTCGATGGCGCTGTTGAGGGCCAGCAGGCAGGGCGCTCGGGGCGGCGTATTGCCGTGGGCGTTGTTGATCGTTAGCAGCCTGGCGATTATCGGGGCCAACGTGGCGGTCGCGGAGCCGACGGTCACGGCCATGCGCAGGACGAGGGTCTTGACCGCAGCCGCGGTGGGGGGCCGTCTGGGACGGCGACGGTTGCTGTAGTCTCACTTGTTCGCCACGAGTGTGCGGTGCGAGGCCAGCAGGGTGGCCGGGGTTATCGGGAAGGTCTTCGCCAGCGATCGCGGGGGAAGTAGATGCGAGAGCGCCGCCAACCACAGACGGTCGGCCGGTTCGTAGCGCACCCCGGGACCTGACGGCGTAGGACCGCCTTCTGGTGTCGAAGCACCAGCAGTTCCGCCTCCTTGGAGACATTCCTCCGCAGCAGCAGGGACCCTGCTGGTTAACTCGCGACACGCGGGTTCGGGTGTGTGATCTGACGGGCTTTGTCCGTGATCATGCTGTCTGCGGTCGTTCCCTCCTGGCCGCGGATGGAGTTGACTGTGTCGGTGCACCCGA
>NZ_JADOGI010000179.1 GCF_015645445.1 Nonomuraea cypriaca
GGTCTGGGGGCCGGCGGGTGGAGAACCGCGGGCGGCGGTTCGTGCCGGTGGAAGGTGCGCCGGTAGGCCATCGGTGAGACGCCGATCGCCGCGTGCAGGTGGTGGCGGAGCGAGGCCGTCGTGCCGAAGCCTGTCTGGCCCGCGATGAGGTCGACGGGCAGGTCGCTCGACTCCAGCAGATGACGGGCCCGGTCCACGCGCTGCCTGATCAGCCACTGCCCCGGCGGCATGCCCACCTCCTCGCGGAAGCGGCGGATGAACGTGCGTACGCTCATCCGCGCGTGCGCCGCCAACTCCGACAGCGGCAGCGGCTCGTGCAGGCGCTCCAGGGCCCAGGCGCGGGTGCGCGCCGTGCCGGCCGTCGACGGCGCGGGCACCGGCCGTTCGATGTACTGCGCCTGGCCGCCCTCACGCCACGGCGGGACGACACAGCCGCGAGCCACCTGGTTCGTCACCTCGCTGCCGTGGTCGCGGCGGACGAGGTGCAGGCACAGGTCCATCCCGGCCGCCGCGCCCGCCGAGGTCAGCACATCGCCGTCGTCGACGAACAGCACGTCCGGATCCACCCGTACGCGGGGGAAGAGTCGCTGGAAGTCTTCGGCATGGCTCCAGTGCGTGGTCGCCGGACGGCCGTCGAGCAGACCCATCGCCGCCAGTACGTACGATCCGAGGCAGATCGACACCATGCGGGTGCGCGGCCGCACGGTCGCGAGCGCGGCGGCGAGCGGCTCCGGCAGCCGGCCCAGCTCGTGGATCGTCCCGGCACCGTAGGCGGCGGGGATGACCAGGGTGTCCGCCGTGGCGAGGGCGTCCGCTCCATGCTCGACGGCGATGGTGAAGTCCGCCGTGGTTCGTACGGGGCGGCCGTCGACGGTGCAGGTGATGACTTCGTACAGCGGTTCGCCGTCGGGACTCTCGGCGGTGCCGAAGATCCGGGACGGGATGCTCAGCTCGAACGGGATCACACCGTCGAGGGCGAGCACGACGACGCGATGCCTGGCGTGATCCTTGCGCACAATGGCAATCATGCCACTTCCTCCTGGCCCGCCCATCGCGGAGGCTGGTCACGGGCGCCGCAGTCGGCGGCGCACTCATCCCGGAGGGGGTTCTCCCATGAGCGAAGACACGACGGCGGCGGCACGGATGCGCGCGATCATCCAGGAGTCCGCGGGCGGTCCCGAGGTGCTGACCCTGGCCGAGGTGGACCGTCCCGAGCCGATGCCGACGGAGATCCTTGTCCGGGTGCACGCGGCCGGCGTCAACCCGACCGACTGGAAGTCACGGACGCACGGCAGGCTGCTGGGCGATCCGCCCGCCATCCTCGGCTGGGACGTGTCCGGGGTGGTCGAGGCCGTGGGCCGCGGGGTCACCCGTTTCCTGCCGGGTGACGAGGTCTTCGGCATGCCGCGCTTCCCGCACAAGGCGGGCGGCTACGCGGAGTACGTGACGGCCCCGTCGCGGCACTTCACCCGTAAGCCGGCCGGCCTCGACCACGTACACGCCGCGGCGCTGCCGCTGGCCGCGCTCACCGCGTGGCAGGTCCTGCACGACACCGCGAACGTGCGGCCCGGCCGGCGCGTGCTGATCCATGCCGCGGCCGGCGGGGTCGGCCATCTGGCCGTGCAGCTCGCCAAGCATCTCGGCGCGTACGTGATCGGCACCGCTCGTACGCCCAAGCACGCCTTCGTGCGTGACCTGGGCGCCGACGAGGTCATCGACTACACCGAGAGGGACTTCGCCGAGGCGGTGCGCGACGTCGACCTGGTCATCGACAGCATCGGTGGCGACTACGGGCCGCGTTCGCTGCGGACGCTGCGGGACGGCGGCACCCTTGTCCAGCTCGCCGGGGAGCCGGACGAGGACCTCCTCCGGCAGGCCGGGGAGCGCGGCATCTGGGCGGGCTTCGTCCTCGTCGAGCCGGACAACGCCGGGATGACGACGATCGCCGAACTGGCCGAGGCGGGCCGGCTGCGCGCCGAGGTCGACACCGTCCTGCCGTTGGAGGAGGCGGCCAAGGCTCACGAACTCGGCGAGACCGGCCGTACCACCGGAAAGATCGTTCTCACCGTCACCGGATGACCGGCCGTGCCCACATGAGCGGATGCGGCGTTGTGCGGATACGCTTCCGACCCGGTGCATGTTCGTCGAGGTGACACCGGGCAGTCCGACTTGTGGAAGGGGGCACGGCGTGCGCGGCAACGAGGTTTCGCCCCCGTCGCAGGAGCGACCGAACGTCACGATGCGGATGGTCGCCTCGGCGAGCGGGGTGCACGTGTCGACGGTCTCGCGGGTGCTGAGGCGCGCCGCGATGGGTGAGCCTCCGCTGAGCGAGACCGACGTGCGGATCCTGCGGATCGCGGCGGACATGCGGTACGTCGTCAACCCGAACGCCGCGAGTCTCACCACCAAGCGCTCCACGGCCTTCGGCGTGCTGGTGCCCAGCCTGACCGACACCGTGCTCGCGACCATCTACGACTCGGTCGAGAACACCGCGAAGGCCGCCGGGTTCGAGACCTTCGTCGCCAACACCCATGACGATCCGGCCGAGCAGTCCCGCAGGATCGAGCTGCTGCTCGGCCGGCACGTCGACGGGTTGATCCTGGGCGACGCGCACCTCGACGGCGCCAGCCTGACCGCGCTGAAGCGGCGTGGCGTACGGTTCGTGCTGGTCAGCCGGCGCAGCACGGACCACCTGTCCATCACCGGCGACGATCATCACGGTGGTTACCTCGCCGGGCGCCACCTGGCCGGCCTCGGCCACCGGGTGATCGGCATCGTGGCCGGCCCCGGCTGGGCGAGCACGAGCGTCGATCGGGTGGACGGCTGCGTGGCGGGGGCGGCCGACGGCGGCGTGACGATCAGGCCCGCGCACATCGTCGAGGCCGGATTCGAGGTGCACAGCGGCCGGGAGGGGGCGGCCGAGCTGCTGTCGTCCCCGGAGCCGCCGACCGCCATCTTCACGGTGAACGACCTGTCGGCCATCGGCGTGTACGGCGAGCTGCGCCGCCGCGGCCTGCGTCCGGGCCACGACGTCGCGGTGATCGGCTACAACGACCTGCCGCTGTCGGCGGAGCTGCCGGTGCCGCTGACCACCCTGCGCAGTCCCCTCGACGAGATGGGCAGGCTCGCGGTGGAGACCCTGCTCAGCCTGCTCGAAGGCAAGGACATGGAGTCGGTACGGCTGCGGCCGGAGCTGCGGATCCGCGAGTCGACGCGCCCCTGAACGCATGCCCGATCACCCGGCCGCGAGACGTCGCGAGCCGGGCGATTCGGCGTTCGGAAACACGTCCCTGATCGGGCCGCAACCGGCCCGCAGGCTCATGACGTGCGCGGACTCCCCATTGACTTCTGCCACAAGCTCGCCCAAACTAGCCCACGCAACCGGTTGCACGGGCTCGCGACGACGTTACCAACGTCCGCTGAGGCGTGCCCGTCGACCGGAGCATCGTTGAGCAATGGCTTGTGAGTGCAGGTGAAGGTCGGCTTCGTCCCCGACGTGGAGCATCGCGATCCGATGCCCGTCCGGGATTCCGCAGCCGCGACGAACCCAGCGTGTTCCTCCCAGCCGACGGCGTGAGCCGGTCGCCGAGGGCGGCGGTGGCACCCGGCCCGGTGGCGGCGGGAGATCGAACCAGCAGCAGGAGGAGGAATGGCTTGTGAGTGATGGCAGTGGGCAGGGCGCCGGCGCGGTGTTCTACCGGGCGGGAGGTGTGTTCGACGGTGTGAGCGACGGTCTGCGGCGCGGCGAGGGTGTGCTGGTCGCCGATGGCCGGGTCGTGGCCGTCGGCCCGCCGAGCGAGCTGGCCGGGAGGGCCGGCGCCGAGGTGGACCTCGGGGACCGGGTGATCGTGCCGGGCTTCGTCGACGCGCACACCCACATCACGATCAGGCCGTGGGAGGGCGACCAGCACGGCAAGATGATGCAGCCCCCGGTGTGGCAGACGGTCCGCGGCGTGCAGAACCTGCAGCGGATGATCCAGTCGGGCGTCACCACCGCGAAGATCATGACGGAGCCCTTCGGCATCGACTACGAGTTCAGGGACGCGGTCGCGAGCGGCGAGGTCGTGGGACCCAGGCTGCGGGTGTGCGGTCCCGGGCTGAGCCCGCCCGGTGGTCACGGCAGCGCCGCGGGCGGCGCGGTGGCCGGGGTGGCGGACCTGCGGGCCGCGGTGGCCGAGCGGGCCGCGCTGGGCGCCGACCACATCAAGATCTTCACGACCGGCGGGGTGTCCTCGACCAGCGGATCGCTGGGGGACTCGCTCTACTCGCCCGAGGAGATCGCCGCGATCGTCGACGAGGCGGCCAAGCACGGGATGAAGGTGTCCGCGCACGCCCACGGCGGGCCGGGCGTGAGCTACGCCGTACAGAACGGCATCCACTCCATCGAGCACGGCGGCAAGCTGGACGCCGAGAACCTGGCCCTGATGGCCGAGCACGACACCTGGCTGGTGATGACCCACTCGATCCTGTTCCACCCCGAGGGCATCGAGGGCGGCGACGCCCACGAGCCCGCGATCCTTACGAAGGTACGCGAGGCCCGCGCCTACGGCGAGGACCACGTCGGCAACATCCGCGACGCCGGGATCCGCATCGCGGTCGGCACCGACTCGATGCACGGGTTGTTCGGCTTCGAGCTGGAGTGGCTGGTCAAGCACGGCTGGACGCCGCTGGAGGTGCTGGTCGCGGCGACGAGCAACGGCGCCGCGCTGCTCGGCGTCGACGACCTCGGCGTGCTCCGCGAGGGCGCGCGGGCCGACCTGGTGGTCCTCGACGGCGACCCGCTGGAGGACATCACCGCCGTCTACGACGTCACCGCCGTCTACAAGGACGGGGCGGAGATCGTACAGGGCAGGCACCTCACCCCGGTGCCGCCGGCGCCGCGCCGGCACCGTCCCACTCCGGAGAGGACGAGCTAGTTGAAGATCGACATTGACCGGCTGCGGAGTGACCTGGAGACGTTGCGGACCATCGGCAGGGTGGAGGAGACCGGCGGCGTCAGCCGTACGTCGTTCTCGCCCGCGGACCGTGAGGCGCGCCGGTGGTACCTGGAGCGGTGCGCGGAGGCGGGGCTCGTCGTGGAGGTGGACGGCCTCGGCAACATGGTGGTCAGCGCCAAGGACGAGCCGTCGGGCGCGAAGCCGGTGTGGACCGGATCGCACATCGACTCCGTGCCCGACGGCGGCTTCCTCGACGGCGCGCTCGGCTCGATGGCCGCGCTGGAGTGCCTGCGGCGGCTCACCGAGGAGAAGGTCCCGCTGAGCCGTCCCGTACGGGCTGTCGTCTTCGCCGACGAGGAGGGCAACTACAACCACCTGCTCGGCTCCACCGGCATCGCCAAGGGGTTCGACCGGGCCCGGCTGGAGGCGATGACCGGCCGGGACGGCGACCGCCTGACGGACAGGTTCGCCGAGCTGGGCTGGGACCTCGACGCGGCCACCAGGACCAAGGTCGAGCCAGGCGAGGTGCACGCCTTCGTGGAGCTGCACATCGAGCAGGGCCCCAACCTGGAGGCGGACGGCTTCGACATCGGGGTGGTGACCTCGATCGTCGGCCTCAGCGGCGGCAAGGCCCGGTTCCACGGGAGCGCCGACCACGCGGGGACGACGCCGATGACCAAGCGCAGGGACGCCCTGCTGGGCGCGGCGGAGTTCCTCACGACGCTGCCCGGCGTCGCCGCCTCGATCAGCAAGGACGCCGTGGCCACCTGCGGCCTCATCGGCGTCGAGCCGGGCGGGGCCAACGTGGTGCCGGGCACCGCGACGGTGACGCTCGACTTCCGCGACCCCGACATGGGCCGGCTGCTGGCGCTGGGCGAGGCGATCGAGCGCTCGGCGCGCGAGGTCGCCGCACGGCACGGCCTCACGGTGACCTGGGAGCCCGACACCCCCGTCGCGCCCGTCCCGCTCGACCAGGGCATCCGCGAGACGATCACCGCGGCCGCGGAGGGCTTCGGCTACCGGCACACCGACATCCCCTCGGGCGCCGGCCACGACTCGCAGAACATGGCACTGATCGCCCCCACCGCGATGGTCTTCGTGCCCAGCAAGAACGGCCGGAGCCACTCTCCCGCCGAGGACACCAGCTGGGAGGACATCGAGAAGGGCGGCAACGTCCTGCTCGCCACCCTCATCGAGCTGGCCTCGGACGAGCCCGCCACCCCCTGACCCCCTGTCACCGCCGCTCGCCGGCGTCGGCCCTCGCTGAGGGGACGAGCGTCGTTGATCATTTCTGCTGAAGGAGTTCCCCATGCGGGCACCCAATAGGCCGGCCGTACTGGCGCTGGCTCTGTTGGTCCTCGCGGCGCTCGCCATGTCCGGCTGCTCGGCGTCGAGCAGCCGGACGGGCGTCCTGCGCGTCGTCGCGCAGAGCGAGCCCGTCACCCTCAACCCCGTCTACAGCGCGACGTCCGACGTCAAGAGCTGGGGCCCGATGTTCGACTCGCTGGTGGGAACCGACCGCGCCTCGACCGAGCCCGACCAGAACGGCCTGCTGTACGGCTGGACCCGCGTGACTCCTACCGCGTGGCGGTTCAAGGTACGCGAGGGGGTGACCTTCCACAACGGTGAGGTGTTCGACGCGGCGGCGGCCGCCTTCTCGATCCAGCAGATCATCACGGACCCCAAGGCGCCGCTCGCCGGGAACTTCTCCGCCGTCGCCGGGGCCAAGCCGGTCGGCGCCGACCTGGAGGTCACCACCAAGGAGCCGTTCCCCGCGCTGCCGTCCATGCTGGCCATCACGATGGCCGTTCCCCCCAAGGCGTACCAGAAGGAAGGCGGCGACGCGTTCGGGGCGCACCCCATCGGCACCGGGCCCTTCGTCTTCTCCGACTACATCCGCGGCGCCACGCTGGAGACGGTGGCGAACCCCCACTACTGGCGGGGCGCGCCCAAGCTCAAGGGCGTCACCCTGAGCTGGAGCACCGACGCGCAGACCAGGGCCAGCTTCGTGCAGACCGGCCAGGCGGACATCGCGCTCGACCTCACCCCGCAGACGCTGCGCACGGTCAGGGCCGACCGGAACCTCACCGTCGTGGAGAAGCCCATCGACGCCCGCTACTTCGTCTACTTCAACCAGAAGGCGCCCCCGTTCGACAACCCGGACCTGCGCAGGGCGGCGGCGCTCGCCATCGACAAGGCCGGCCTGGTCCAGGGCCTGTTCAGGCAGGGCGGCGCGTCCGTGTACGACCACTTCGTCGGCGACCTGTTCCTGGAGAAGAAGCCGCCGGCGTACCCCGACGCGATCTCCCACGACCTGGCCGAGGCCAAGAGCCTGCTCGCATCCGTCCCCGGCCCGCACCGGATCACGTTCAGCTACGCCACGGGACGCTCGCCCAACGACGACCAGATCGGCGCGGCGATCGTGGGCATGCTGCAGGCCGCCGGGTTCACCGTGACGAACGAGCCGATGGACTTCGCGACGTTCTCAGAACGGCGCAACAGCAACACCATGCAGGCCACGGGCCTGCAGATCATCGTCGCGTTCCGCGACCCCGACGAGGAGTTCCGGCCCTGGGTGGGCAAGACCGCCATCACCAAGAACTGCGTGAGCGCGCCCTACGACGAGCTGTCCGCCAAGGCACTGGCCGAGCCTGAGCGGGGACCCCGCGAGGAGATCTACAGCCAGATGGAGGACCTGCTCATCAACAAGGACGTCTGCTACGTGCCCATCTTGCGCTACGACGGGATCTGGGCCATGGGCAAGAACGTCCGCGGGTTCGTGCCGCCGAGGTTCGCCTCGCCCGACTACTACGAGATCTCGGTGGGAAGCTGATGTCGGAACACCACGAGGTCCTGGCGATCCGCGACCTCACCGTCCGGTACGGCCGGGCGGGCACGCCACCGGCGGTCGACTCCGTCTCGATCGACGTCTCCCGCAGGGAGATCGTCGGCGTGGTCGGCGAGTCCGGCTCGGGCAAGACCAGCATCGGGATGGTCGCCGCCGGGCTGTGGCCCGCCACCGGCGGCTCGGTCACCATCGAAGGCAGGCCGATCTCGCCGCGCATGCCCCGGCGGGACCGTGCGCTGGTGCAGATGGCGTTCCAGGACCCGAACGCGTCCTTCGACCCGCGGCAGAGCGTGCGCGGCGGGCTGCGCGAGCTGCGCAGGCTGCACAAGGAGCGGACCGGCTGGATCTCCGACGAGGACCTGCTGCGCCGCGTCGGCCTGGACTCCGTCCTGCTCGGCCGCCTTCCCCACCAGCTCAGCGGTGGCCAGGCCCAGCGCATCGCGGTGGCCCGCGCGCTGCTGCTGCGTCCGAAACTGCTGATCGCGGACGAGCCGACGTCGGCGCTCGACGTGTCGGTCCAGGCGCAGATCCTCGACCTGCTGCGGGCCCTGTGCCGTGACGAGGACCTGAGCATCCTGTTCATCAGCCACGACCTCGCCGTGGTGCGGTCGCTGTGCCGGCGGGTGTACGTGATGCGCCACGGCCAGGTGGTCGAAAGCGGCTCGACGGACGAGGTCATGGCACACCCGCGGCATGAGTACACGGTGAAGTTGCTCGCGGCGATCCCCGGCAATTTCGGCAACCAGAAGTTGGACATCGAATGATCAAGCTGGTGGCCACCCGCATCGGGCTCGGCCTGGTGACCCTGTTCATCGCCGTGTCCGGGGCGTTCTTCCTCGTGCACAGCAGCGGCAGCCCGGCCGTACAGATCCTCGGGGAGTCGGCGAGCCCAGAACGGGTCGCCGCGCTCAACCATCAGCTCGGCCTGGACCGCCCGCTGGTGGTGCAGTACCTCGGCTTCCTCGGCCAGCTCGTCAGAGGGGACCTCGGCGAGTCGCTGCGTTACGCGCAGCCCAACGCCACCCTCATCATGGAGCGCCTGCCGGCCACGGTGGAGCTGGCCGCGGCGGCGCTGCTGATCGCCCTGGTGGTCGGGGTGCCGCTGGGCGCACTCGCCGCGACCCGCGAGGGCAGGCTGGCCGACCGGCTGGTCTCCGCCGTGTCGCTGGTCGGCGTGTCCATGCCGATCTTCTGGATCGGGCTGATGGCGATCCTGTTCTTCGCCGTCCGGCTGCACTGGCTGCCGGCCGGCCAGCGGGACGGCCTGGCCTCACTCGTGCTGCCGGCGGTGACACTGTCGGCGCTGCCGCTCGCGCAGATCGCGCGGCTGACCCGCTCCAGCATGTCGGAGACGCTGCGGCAGCAGTTCATCACGGCGAGCCGGGCACGCGGCCTGTCGGCGGCGCGCGTGGTGATCAACCACGCGCTGCGCAACTCCGCCATCCCGGTCCTGACCATCTTCGGCCTGCAGACCGGCCTGCTGCTCTCCGGAGCGGTCACGGTCGAGTTCGTGTTCTCCTGGCCTGGCCTCGGCACCCTCGCGACCAACGCGGTGCAGGGGAGGGACTTCACGCTGGTGCAGGCGGTCGTCGTGGTCGGCGTGGCGGTCTTCGTGATCACCAATCTGGTGGTCGACGTGCTCTACGGCATCATCGATCCTCGTATCAGGGACGGCAGGGTATGACAGCAGTCGAGACTCGCAGACGCCCGGCGGTGGCCAGGGGGTGGCCGGCCGTCATCGGGTTCGGCGTGCCGCTCGCGGTCATCGTGCTGCTGGCCGTGTTCGCCGGCCTGCTGCCGCTGCAGGACCCCAACCAGCAGAACCTGGCGAACGCCCTGCTGCCGCCGGGGCTCGACACGGCCGGCGGGGTCCACCACTACCTGGGCACCGACCAGCTCGGCCGCGACATGCTGGCACGGATGGTGTACGGCGCGCGGCTGTCGCTCATGATCGGCTTTGTCGCGATGTTCGCCGGGGCGGTGCCCGGCATCATCCTCGGGCTGGTGGCCGGCTACTACCGAGGCTGGTTCGACGCCGTGGTCTCCCGGCTGATCGACGCGCAGCTCGCGATCCCGTTCGTACTGCTCGCGATCGCCGTCATGGCCACCCACGCGCGTTCGGTCCCGGTCCTGATCGTGGTGCTCGCGATGTTCTCGTGGGCGCCGTACGCCAGGGTCATCCGGGCGGAGACGCTCGGCCTGCGCGAGCAGACCTTCGTCCTCAGCCTGCGCTCGGCCGGCGTCTCCAGCCTGGGCATCGTGTTCCGGCACATCCTGCCCAACGTGGCGGGGACCGCGTTCGTCCTGGCGACCCTGCAGGTGGGGTCGGTCATGCTGGCGGAGAGCGCGCTCAGCTTCCTCGGCCTCGGTGTGGTCGAGCCGTCGGTCAGCTGGGGCGCGATGCTGGCGGACGGCCGCGACGAGATCGTCGGCGCCTGGTGGATCGCCGCCTTCCCCGGCCTGGTGATCACGGTGACCGTGCTGCTGGTCAACCTGTTCGGCGACGCGCTGCGTCCGATACTCGATCCACGTCACCGGGGGTTCTGACCATGGCCGACACTCGATCCACGCTGCTCGACATCGACGGCCTCACGATCCGGGCCGGCACCCGCGACGGCGAGACCACCCTGGTCGACGACGTCAGCGCGAGCGTGGGACCGGGGGAGGTGCTCGGCCTGATCGGCGAATCGGGCAGCGGCAAGACCACCACCGTCCGCAGCGTCGTCGGCCTGCTGGAACGCAACCTCACGGTGGCAGCGGGCCGGGTCTCGGTGCTCGGCTCGCTGGTGTGCGACCCCCAGCACGCCGACTTCGCCAGGATCCGCGGCCGGCACGTCGGCTTCGTCTTCCAGGGCGCGGGCTCCTCCCTGGACCCGCTGCTACGGGTCGGCGCGCAACTCCGCGAGGTCGTCCGCAGGCACCGGCCGGACGTGTCGCGGGCCGGGATGCCGGCGGAGATCGAGCAGGCGCTGGCCGGGATGGGGTTCACGGACCCCGGCCGGATCGCGCGCAGCTACCCGCACCAGCTCTCCGGCGGCATGCGGCAACGCGTCTCGATCGCGCTCGCCATGGTCGCCAAGCCGGAGCTCCTGATCGCCGACGAGTGCACGTCCGCGCTGGACGTGACCACGCAGAAGGACGTCGTGCAACTGCTCACCAAGCTGGTGTCGGACAGCGGTGTCGGCCTGGTGTTCGTCACCCACGACCTGATCCTGGCCGAGGAGATCTGCACCAAGATCGCCGTGATGCGGCGCGGCCGGGTGGTCGAGACGGGCGCGACGGCGGACGTCATGCGCGCGCCCGCCCACGAGTACACCCGCCAGTTGCTGGCCTCGGTCCCACGCTGGTGACACCCGGTTCGGCGCGACGTGGCGGGGGCCGCCCTGGGAGCTGGAGGTGCCGTGAAAGTATGCGCCGGTACCGCCCATCCGAGGCCCGTGCGGATGCGATCACCGCGGCTTGGTGATCGCCAGTGGCCGGTGTCCCGGCTTCCGCGGTGGGTACGAGATCAGGGAGGCCCTGATCTGGGGCACAAGGTAGACGCGTCTCGCGGGCGTTGCCACGGTGCCTGGCCGCCGATGCCTCCCACGAACTGCGCACCCCGCTCGCCGGCCTGCGCGCCCGTCTGGAAGAGGCCAGACTGTATCCGGGTGAGACGTCCGTACCCGAATTGCTGGATCATGCGATCAAGGACGTCGACCGTCTGCAGCAGATCATCACCGACCTTCTCATGTTGGTCCAGACGGAGGAGGGCCTCGCGTCCCGGCAGCCGGTGGATCTGGCCGCACTCGTGCGGGCAGAGTTGCCACAGTGGAGCGACCGGATCGAGATGCGAGTGCGGTTGGAACCCGGCGTGCTGATCAACGCCGTCCCCAGCCTGCTCGTCCGGGTGTTCACGAGCTTGCTCAGCAATGCGCAGCGGCACGCGATCCACACCATTGAGGTCTCGGTGAGCCGGGAGGGCGCCCACGCCGTACTGTCCGTCGCCGACGATGGGACAGGCATTGCCGTTGCGGAGCGGCAACGTATCTTCGATCTGTTCTCCCGGATCGACACCGCCCGCGACCGCCACTCCGGCGGCACCGGGCTCGGCCTGGCCGTCGCCCGCAACATCGCCATCGCCCACCACGGGACTCTTGAAGTGGAGGACGCGCCAGGCGCGGTGCCCGCTTCGTGCTGTGCCTTCCCCTCGCCGATCTCGCCTAGCGGGAAGGGGAGGCCGACGGCGGCGACCTCGCATGCGTAGCCGGGAGAGGCCGAAGTCCTTCATCGCCTCGACGAAGTCGTGGGCGCGGTCGGCCGGTACGTGGTATTCGACCGTGACGAGCACCGGTCCGTTGGACTTCGAGGGCTCCAGCATCATGGTGGGTGCCGGCCAGTGGACCGAGGGGGATCGGTCCAGGCTGGCGTCGGTTATGGCGAGGTGCCGCCACGCGAAGCCGGAGCCGATCGCCATGAGGGCCGCCGCCACCAGCAAGGTGCCTGCGGCGCATCACCGGCCCCGCCTGACCGTGATGTCGGCCACGACAGGAAGGTGGTCCGAGGCCGTGGTACGCGGGACGTCCGTGGCGCTACGCGTACCGAGCGGGACACCGCCACGTAGTCGATGCGCCTGTCGGGCGCGTCGGCCGGGTAGGTCATCTCGGGTTCGCCCACCATGACGTCGGTGAGCTCCCCCCACAGCGGTGCGAGTTCGGGCGCGTCGGGGCGGGCGTTGAAGTCGCCGAGCAGGATCCTCTCGTCCCGGTCCTCCCGCATGATCTTCAGGGTGTCGGCCACCTGCATCTGCCGGACCTTCGGGTCCTCCCGGTAGTCCAGGTGGGTGGCGTACACGTGGAGGCGGGCGCCCTTGGCGTTCACCACGATCTCCGGGAAGCCGGGCGCGGGCTCGGGCACCGGGTTCGGCGTCTGCGTCGACAGGCGGGTGATCGAGTGGTTCTCCGCGTCCAGGATGGGATACCTGGACAGGATCGCGTTGCCGTACCGCCTGCGCGGCTCGCCTTCCCCCGGGGGGTCGAGGTCGTAGATCGGGCCGAAGTAGACCTGCATGCGCAGGGCGCGGGCCAGTTCGGCGGCGAGGTCGCGCCACTCGCTGCGGGCGTCCCAGCGCACGTCGACTTCCTGCAGGGCGATGACATCGGCGTTCAACGCGCGGATCGCGTCCGCCTGCCGCGCGAGGTCGAAGCGGCCGTCCTGCCCGGCGCCCGCGTGGATGTTGTACGACGCCACCCGTAGTCGCACCTCGCGGCCGTTCACGTCCGCCAGCGCGGGCGGCGCGGTGAGCACGGCGCCAAGGGCGGCCACCACCAACGCGGCGGTGACGGAGGATCGTCTCATCGGCTGTGGTCTCCGTTCGTGATCTCCGAATTCACAAGCGCACAGTCTCGATGATCCGGACGACCGAAATCAAGATTGAGGGCATCATTCAGGTGACGCCGCCCGGAACTCTCTCCCTCACCGCCGCGGGGCCACGGAGCGGCGCCTGTGACCGCCGGCCGTCGGCTGGACAGGGCGGTTCGCTGTAGGACGGTTCCGCCCTCTTGGACTCGGTGGGCGTCGGGGTGGGCGTCGGGATGGCGGAAGCGATCAGGGCAGGGCCGCGGCGATGCGGTGACGGAGTGGAGCCTCGTGGACGGGGTCCGTGCGCAGCGTCAAGGTCAGCCCGGACTCGGCGGCGTCGGCGAGGACGGCCAGCAACGTGCCGAATTGCTCGGCCGGTTCGGCGCTGAGCAGGTCTTCGGCGTGCTCCACGACGAGGGCGACGGCGCCGGTGTCACGCAGGCAGTCGGTGAGGGCGTCCCAGTTGCGGCCGAAGTAGCGGGGAAAGCGCAGGACCCGCGCCACCTCCTCGAAGAAGGCGGCGCGGGTCCGGCAGGCCCGCCCGTCCACCACCGCCGGCGCCGGGCCGGTGGAGACGGTCAGCCAGTGCGGCAGCGGTCGTGCGGCGGAGGTCATGGAGTTCCTAGAGCCGGTAGAAGTCGGTGTAGTGGTTGGGGGTGAACCACGTCACGCCGGTGCTGCGGTTGACGACGATCCGGTACGCGTCGCGGGCGGCGCCCCGTGCCCGGGAGTACACGTCGTACTCATAGTAGGTGGCGCCGCTGGGAAGCTGGCCCTCGCGGTTGTAGTGGCGGCCGCCGGTGTAGTTGTATCTGCCGTCCGGCCAGGAGTACCAGCCGGCGGACGTGGGGAAGCCCTTCGAGGCCCAGATCGACCGGGCCGAGCGGGCGTCGGCGCAGCGGGAGATCGTGCAGGAACTGTAGACCGAGGCGTTGGCAGGGGAGACGCCGGCCAGGCCGATGACGGACGTGAGGGCGGCGAGGATGACGGCGAGCCGTACCTGCCAGGAAGGTCGGGGGCGCGGGGGAGCGTGCACGAAGCCTCCTTGCGGGGGGTTTGACGGACATTGTCATGATCGCCCCTCGTCCCGGGTCGAAGAAAGGCAGAGCGCCGAAGGGACGGTGAACACTTCGCGGTGGGGAGCCCGCGCGCCGAAGGCGACGTGACCTTACGGTGGTACGTGTCCCGACTCTAGGAGATCATGATGACGACGTACGAACTCGGCGAAGTCGTGGCGGAACGGAAGCTGGAAGCGGTTGCCGCGGACGGCTCCCGCACCCCGGTGACCGTGAGGTTCGGCAAGCCGTATCCCGATCCCCTGAGCACTCACGGGGACTGGTGCTGCCCCCACCAGATCCTGGGACTGGGCGAGGAGGGCGCGGGCGGGTCCTTCGGCGTCGACTCCCTGCAGGCTCTGCTGCTGAGCGTGTTCAAGGTCCGGCTGAAACTGGGTGAGCGCGCGCGGGCCGGGTCGGTCCGGCTCGACTGGCTGGGCCAGGATGACCTCGGGCTGGAGGCGGACCCGGAGCCCCGCGGCGTGACCGCCCCGCGATCACGCTCCTGACCGCTACAGGGCCCCGACGCGGCCGAGCCGGACCCGCGGCCCGAGGAGGACGCCGGCGCGGATCTCGCCGGGCCGCGAGAGCGCGGCGGCCCGCCGGCCGACGACGTGAGGAAGCCAGCCGGTGGCGATTCGCACCGGAATGTGGTTCATTCCACTATTGTCGTTAACTCTTCTGACAGATGAGAGTCCCCGTGCTCGGCTTACTGTCAGCGAGGCCGCACCCCCCAAGGAGGCCCCCTAGGAGGCCCCAAGGAGGCTTCGTCATGGAACGTCGTCATTTCCTGCGTGCTTCGGTGCTCGGTGTGAGCACGGTCGCCTTCTCCGGCACTCTCTGGCAGGGCGCGGCGCTGGCCGCCCCGGCGCAGAACGCCACCGGCCCTTATGGCCCGCTGCAGGCCGCCGACGCCAACGGCATCCGGCTGCCGGCCGGGTTCACCAGCCACGTGATCGCCCGCTCCGGCCAGGTCGTCCCCGGTACGTCCTACACCTGGCACGACGCCCCCGACGGAGGCGCGTGCTTCGCCGACGGCAACGGCTGGATCTACGTCTCCAACTCCGAGATCAACCCCGGCGGCGGCGCCTCGGCCATCCGGTTCGGCTCGGACGGCGACGTCACGTCGGCGTACCGGATCCTGTCCGGCACCCGGACCAACTGCGCGGGCGGGAAGACGCCCTGGAACACGTGGCTGTCCTGCGAGGAGGTCAGCAGGGGCTACGTCTACGAGACCGACCCGTTCGGCGGCGACGCCGTGCGGCGCGCGGCGATGGGCCGGTTCAAGCACGAGGCGGCCGCGGCCGACCCGGTGCGGGGAGTGGTCTACCTCACCGAGGACGAAAGCAACGGGCGTCTCTACCGGTTCATCCCCGCGACGTGGGGCGACCTGTCATCCGGCGCTCTCCAGGTCCTGGTGGCAGGGTCCGCCACGTCCGGCTCGTTCACCTGGGCGAACGTCCCGGACCCGGACGGTTCGCCGACCGCGACGCGCAACCAGGTGCCCGGTTCCAAGTCGTTCTACGGCGGCGAAGGCTGCCACTACGCCGACGACACGGTCTGGTTCACCACGAAGGGCGACAACCGGGTCTGGCAGCTCGACCTGACCGACGACACGTACGAACTCGCCTACGACGACAGCCTCGTCAGCCCGGGCACCCCGCCGCTCACCGGCGTCGACAACGTCACCGGCTCCGCCTACGGCGACCTCTACGTGGCCGAGGACGGTGGCGACATGGAGATCTGCCTGATCACTCCGGACGACAAGATCTCCCCGTTCCTGCGCGTCAACGGCCAGAGCTCGTCGGAGATCACCGGGCCGGCCTTCACCCCCGCAGGCGACCGGCTGTACTTCTCCTCCCAGCGCGGCACCTCGGGCTCGTCGTCCGGCGGCATCACGTACTGCGTGACGGGCCCGTTCCGTACCTGATCACCAGAGGGTCGCGGCGGACGGGACAAGAATTTAATCTCGGCGAAATCCAAGGGGTGGCGGCGCTGGGTAGGTTGCCGCCATTCTCGACAATGTTGATCCATTCATCGGCACCGCGGCGACCGACCTGCCTCAGGCGCGTGGTCTCGCCGCCGCTTGGTGGTGGCCGAAACCGCAGGTAGGTAACACCCACCCGGGTGCCACGTCGCCGCTGGGCATGGTGTCGGCCTGCGCCTACTCCGGCGCGTACCCCACCGGGTACGGGCGTTACGCGAAGAACACCGAGGGTGTGCCCGAGGAGATGTTCGAGCGGCTGCAGGCGTCCGGGTTCACCCATTTCCAGCAGTCCGGCACCGGCGCGATCCGCAAGTACTACAACTACGTCCGGGTGACCCCGATGGTGCAGCCGCTGGACGTGCTGGGGGAGGCCTGGCCGCTGCACGACGAGGTGGCGGAGGCGGGCTACTACGCGGCCGCCCTGGACACCGGGATCCGGTGTGAGCTCACCGTGGGCGCCAAGGTCGCCGTGCATCGGTACACGTTCCCCGAGCACAGCAGCGCCCGTGTGGTGGTCGATCTGTCCTGTGGAGGGCTGGCCATCGAGCTCGGCCGTACCGTGCCGGTGCGTGCGCAGGTGGAGAGCATGGGTCACGGCCGCGCCCAGGGCACGGTCGTCATGGAGGGCGTCCCGCTGTCGGTGTATCTGGACGTCGACAGTCCGGGCTGGCGGCAGATGCTCTGGTACGACCGGCGGCTCATCGACGGCGGCACCCGCCTCGACTTCGACAGCATCAGGCACACCACGCTGCGCCCTTTCGGCATGCTCTTCATGGGCCCGGCCGCAGCGGGGCAGACCGTCGAGGTGCGGATGGGGTTCTCGCTGCGCGGGTGCGAGCAGGCGCGGCGGAACCTGGAGCGCGAGTGCGGGCTCACCCGGCCGGCGTTCGACACCGTACGTTCCCGTACGCGGGCCCGCTGGGGCGGGCTCCTCGACCGCGTCCAGGTCGAGGGCGGCACGCCGGCCCGCCGCACGGTGCTCGCGACGGCGCTCTACCATTCGCTGATCAAGCCGTGCTTCGCCGACGACGAAAGCCCGTTCTGGCCGACCTCCGGGCCGTTCGCGTTCGACGTGTGCACCATGTGGGACATCTACAAGACCCAGCTGCCGCTGCTCGCGGCCATCGCCCCGGACCGGGGCGCGGACCTCCTGGAGTCGTTGATCCGGGTCTGCGAGGAGGAGGGCAACTTCCCCATCGGCTACCGGATGGCTCGCGGCGCCGACCGGTTCTTCCGCCAGGCCAGCGCGCTCGCGCACACCGCGCTGGCGGACGCCCACGCTCTCGGCTGGGCGGGCCTGGACTGGAACTGGGCGCTCGTGCACATGGTCGACGACCTGCGCCGCCTGTACGGCGAGGACTTCTTCGAGCACGGTGTCGTGTACCCGATCACCCACACCCTCGACCTGGCCTACGCCCACCACTGCACGGCACAGGTCGCGCGGGCGCTGAACGACCGGCACCTGGCCGACGACCTCGAGGCCCGCGGCCGGCAGTGGTCCAATGCCTTCGACCCGGGCACGGGGCTGCTGCGCGACTCGGAGTTCTACGAGGGCGGCAAGTGGAACTACTCGTTCCGGCTGCTGCACGACATGGCCGCGAGGATCGCCCTGGTCGGCGGCGACACGGCCTTCATCGACCAGCTGGACAGATTCTTCGGCTTCGGAGCCGCACCGGTGGCGCGGCCCGGCCGGCGCCCGCGGGCGGCGGTGATGGCGGCCGGCTACGCCCTGAACCGGTTCGAGGGGTTGAACAACGAGCCCGACATGGAGGCGCCGTGGGCGTACCACTACGCGGGCCGGCCCGACCGCACGGCGCAGGTCGTGCACGCGGCGCTGACCTGGCAGTTCGGCACCGGACCAGGCGGGCTGCCGGGTAACGACGACTCGGGCGGCCTGAGCTCCTGGTACGTCTGGGCGTCGCTGGGGCTGTTCCCCGTCGCCGGTCAGAACCTGTTCCTGATCAACGCGCCCGCGTTCGGCCGGGCCGTGCTCCGGGCCGGCGGCAACGAGTTCGTCATCGAGACCAGCGGGCACCGCGAGACGCCGATCGGCGTCGACGGCATCGATCGTGATCTGCCGGCGCAGTACGTCCAGTCGGCGACCTTCAACGGCAAGCCGCTGGAAGCGACACACCTGAGCGCCGCCACCGTGCACCGCGGCGGCCTGTTGCACCTGCGGCTGGGCCCGGAGCCGTCGGCGTGGGGACGGGGGATCCGCCCGCCATCCCTTTCCGATCCGCCCGCGACACCGGAGGAAACGCGATGACCCACCCCCGTCGCCGTCTCGTCATCGTGGTCCGGGCCGACCCGGTCATCTGCGGTCACTCCGGCGAGGCCCGTAACCTCGCCGAGGTGGCGCTGACCCGCGGGTTCACTGACGTACGGCTGCTGACCTGGCCCATTCCGGCACTGCGGGCGGCCGGGCTGCCGCTCAAGCCGCTGGACCGGCTGCTGCCGTACAGCGCCGGGATCACCGTGGAGCGGCCGGAGGCGGTGGGGGACTACCGGGTGCCGGACGGTCGCCACCAGGCCGGCCTCACCGGCCGCCTCGTCGAGCTGCTCGCCGAACCGTTACCCACGACCTGCCTGTCCATGTACCTCGTCCCGCACACCACGGTGGTCATGGACGCGGTCGCGGCCACGCGCGCGGCGGGGATCACGCCCAACGTGCACACCGTCGCGAAGGCGGTGGGCTCCGACGTGACCAACGTGATCAGGTCGTGCCTGCGGGAAGGCCGGTTCGGCGCGGCGACCGTGCTGTTCACCACGTTCCTGGCCAACGACGAGGTCGTCGCCGTGTCCGAGTACACGCGGGAGGAGATCGTCGCCTCCGCCGAACAGGTGGACGCCCACTGCGGCACCGCGTTCGCCGAACGGTGCCGGCGCCGCGTCACCGTCAGCTACCCGCCGATCGACTCCGCCGCCTTTCTCGACCTCGATCCTGCGCACGTGGACGCCGCACTCGCGCGACGCGGTCTGGAGCGTGACGGGTACATCCTGTTCCTGTCCCGGGTGACCAGGGCCAAGGGCATCGACGACCTGCTGACCGCCTTCGGCCGGATGCGGTGCCGGTCGCGCGTGAAACTCGTCGTCGCCGGCACCGGGCCGATGCTGGAGCAGGTGCGGGCCATGGCCGCGGACGACGATCGGGTGGTCTTCCTCACCGATGTCGACGACCACGAGAAGGCGCTGCTCATGCGTGGGTGCGCGGCCTACGCCCTGCCCACCAAGCCCGAGCCCGACTTCGTGGAGACGTTCGGCATCGCCCTGGCCGAGAAGATGCTGGCGGGCGGTGGACCGATCATCACCACCATGACGGGCGGGACCCTCGAGGCGGTCGGCGACACCGCCGTCATCGTCGAGGCCGGGGACGTCGCCGCTCTGGCCGCGGCCGTGGACCGGGCGGTCCTGGACATGTCCGCCGCCGAGCGGCAGGACCTGGAGCTGCGGGCGCGCGCCCGCGCGATGGCCTTCGACCGGGTCGCGGTGTTCGACGCCCTCTTCCCCCAGGAGGCACCCGCGGTCGGCGTCGGCTGACCTGGCGGCGCCAGGCCGTTGCGGATCCGCTTGACCTTGAGTCCACTCCAGCGTGCAGACTCCCGTTCCGTGGCTTGTGGACGGCGAGCCGGATGGGAGTGACGCCATGAAGTACCGACGATCGGCACCGACCCGGCGACGCGGCGTGAGGTGAGCGTGCTGGCTCCCCCGGCACCCCTGCCCGGCTGGACGTGCTGCGCCAGGTCGCGGAAGAGACCGGAGCGAGTGTGAACCAGGTCGTGCTGGCCTGGCAGATCGGCAGCCGGCTCCCGATGATCCCGCTGGCGGGAGCCTCGTCGGTGGCACAACTCGAGGAGAACCTCGCCGCCGTGGACCTGAACCTGACCGAGGACCAGCGCTCCCGCCTGGACTCCGTCCACTGACTCGGGCGTCCGCCGGCCGGCTCGAAGCCGGCCGGCGGAGCGCTTCGTCAGAGGTTCAGCCCGATCAGCAGGGGATCGTGGTCGGAGGAGCGGTAGGGGTCAGGCGCGTACAGGTACGCCGGGTTGAACTCGGTGTTGTAGTCCATGAACCGGCCCTCGTCGGCGTTGATGTGCCAGATCGTGGCGCCGGTCACGCGCTTGGCCAGCTTCCTGTCGGCCAGGGCGTGGTCGAGCTCGCCCGACAGGCCGTCGAAGACGTAGCTGTAGCGGTCGTCCTCGCGGACGTACCTCTCGCTGAGGCTGGTCAGCCCGCCGTCCTCGAAGGTGTGGATGGGGTCCTCCTCGCCGTAGGCGTTGATGTCGCCCACGACGAGCGCGTTCCGCAGCTTGAGGTCGTCGATCAGGTCCAGCAGCGCCCGCGCCTGCTTGACCCGCTTGGCGTTGTAGCAGCTCTGGCCGTCGCCCTGGTCGGCGTCCGCACCGGTGGCGGGGCCGTCCACGTCGGTGCAGCCCTTGGACTTGAAGTGGTTGACGAGGATCGTGAAGCTCTCACCCTTCCCGCCGGCCCTGCGGAAGGTCTGGACCAGCGGCGGCCGGTTGAAGATCGGGTCGGACGACGAACGCGCCGCGCCGACCGGGGTGACCTTGGCCGGCTTGTAGATCAGCGCGGTCTGGATGGCGTCGGTGCCCGGTCTGGGGTGGGTGACCGCCTTGTAGGTGCCCGCGCCTGCCTTGGCGTTCAGCGCCTCGACCAGTGCGTTCAGCGCCACGTCGGTGTTGCGCTCGATCTCCATCAGGCCGGCGACGTCGGGGTTGAGGGCGAGGATGTTGGCGACCAGCTTGGTGAGCTGACGTTCCTGCTCCACGACCGTGGTCGCACCCCGGGAGTCGAGCGTGGTGAACCAGTTGAGCGTGTTGAGGCTCGCCACCCGGACGTTGCCGCCGACCTTTCGCGGCGCGGCCGGTCGCGGGTTCTCCGCCCTGAAGACGACCGGCTGGGTCGGCTGAACGCGATAGAGGTCGAAGCCGTACGTGAGCACCCCGGTCAGATGCTTGACCTCGTCGCCGATCCGTACGGTGTTCGAACCCTCTGTGTGGTACGGCAGGGCCGGCGGGTTCTGCGCGGTGGAACCGTCGTCGAGCAGGATCGAACGCCGCGCGTCCTTCTCGGTGTCCACGCCTCCGCGGTCGGTCGGCTGCCACAGGCGCTCGTCCTCCGCGAGGGTGATCTCGCCGTACCGGCCGAGGTTGTAGATCTCGGAGGCGGCCATCTTGTCCTTGAAGGTGACGAGCATGTTCTCGTACCGCTCGAAGGTGACGCCCTTCTTGAGCGGCAGGTCCAGCTTGGCCGGCTTGATGGCGCCGGAGCCGCAGACGTCGACCGCGGTGGCAGGCGAGATCTCGGTCAGGCCGTTGAACTCGATCGCCTTGCCGGAGACGAGCACCCGGTCACCGGCCCGCACCGGCGCGGAGGAGAACACGAACAGGCCCTCGGAGGTCGCCGGGTCGCGGTCCGGTTGGCGGCTCTGGATGTAGAAGCCGCTGAGCCGGCCCGCTTCCTGGAAGTCGCCGGTCACGACGCCCTCGACCCGGACGTTCTGGTTCGCGACCGGGCTGGCGTCGCCGCCGCCCTGCACCTGCGCGATGCTGTGCGTGGCCGGGGTGTCGCAGGTAGGGGCCGGGGTGGGGCTCGGTG
>NZ_JADOGI010000018.1 GCF_015645445.1 Nonomuraea cypriaca
GCGGTGGGGTGGTGAGGCGGTGCGGCGGTGGGGTGCGGCGAGCCCGCTTGGCGGTGGCGGGCCGGTGTGGCAGGAAGGGTGATGTGAAGGAACCGGCGTCCGGCTCTCCACCCGCCGCACGGCGCGGCCTTCCGCTGACCGCGCTGGCCGTCGTCCTCACGGTCGGCACCGGAGCGGTCGACGTCGCGAGCTTCGCCGTGCTCGGCGGGGTGTTCAGCAGCGTCATGACCGGCAACCTGGTGGTCCTCGGCTTCGCCGTCGGCACCGCCGCCGTCGCGCAGGTGCTGAGCACCGCCACCGCCGTCATCGGCTACGCCCTAGGGGTCGCGGCCGGCGCCCTCATCACCGGCCGGTCCCGGCCGGCCGGCCCGGTCTGGCCTCCCAGGGTCACGGTCACCCTCGGCACGGAGTTGCTCGTCCTGCTGGTGTTCGCCACGGGCTGGGAACTGACCGGTGCCCGCCCCACCGGGGCCCCGCTGTACGTTCTGCTCGCCCTGGCCGCCATGGCCATGGGACTGCAGAGCGCGGCCATGCGCGGCCTCGGAGGTCAGGAGGCGGTGTCCACCACCTACCTCACCGGAACGCTCACCGGCGTCATCTCCGCCCTGCTCACCCCCACCCGCCTGGGCAGAAGCCACCTGCGTGGCATGGCCATCCTCGCCGCCGTCGCAGCCGGCGCCGCATCGGGGGCACTCGTGATCACCCATGTTCCCGCCGCGCTGCCCGCCCTCCCCCTGGCCACGGTCGCCGTCGTCGTCACCGCCGCGACCGTCCATCACCGCAGGTGCAGGCACACCGGATGACCTGAGCGGGTGCGAGCGGGTTCAGAGACGATGCCGGTCCCCCGGGTCCGCGGCGAAGGCAGCGCGGTCGACGTCGGGGAGCCACTGGCGCCGCGGGTCGAACGGCCGGTGGTTGTCCGCGACATTGCGAATGAGCAGGTCCAGGGCCGGGTGCTGGTTCTGGCTGTGGTGGAGGAGCGACCACGGATAGACGGGCACCGGATCGATGAGGGGGATCTGGACGGTGTCCGGATGCCAGGGAAGCCGGCACTTCTCACCGACGAGGGTCACCAGGTCTCGGGAGCCGACCTCCGCTACCAAGTGCTCCCAGCCGAAGTCAGGCCCAGAGGTGTCGATCCGGAGGTCGAACGCGAGGCCGAGGAAGCGATGGTATTCGGCCCACTCGCTCCCGGCGACGTTGCCCGGCATCCACACGGTCGATCCGGACAGCCGCGCCATCTCCACCCGCCGCAGACCGGCCAGCGGATGGTCGCGGCCGACCAGCACATGCACCGGTTCGAGGTACGCGGGACTCGACACGAGCTCCTCTTCCGTCACCCCGTCGACCCGGCAGAAGGCCGCGTCCACGGATCCGCGAGCGAGCGCGCCACGCGCTGACCTGAGCCCGTGGGAGGTGACGATCTCGACTTCCACGCCCTCGACGGTCTCGTAGAACGTCTGGACCAGGTCGATGGACGCCACCCGGGTGTCCAGCACGTCGATCCGGAGCGCGCGGCGCCGGGCACGCAGCGTTTCGAGCGCCTGGTCGGCGGTGCTGACGAGGGCGCGCGCGTGGGGAAGGAAAGCCCGGCCGTCCTCGGTGAGATCCGCCCCTGTACGCGAGCGAGCGAACAGCCGCACGCCGAGGAAAGACTCGAGCTTCGCGATGCGCTTGGAGATGGCCTGCTGGCTGACTCCCAGCTTGGCCGCGGCATCACTGAAGTGCCGATCCTCGGCGATGCCGACAAAGGAGCGGACCGCGGCGAGATCCAAATCCGCCGCACCTTCATGAACAACCGATGGTTGTGAGGTTGCGCCGTGTCGATTGTTGGACAACACCATCAGCTCTCGGGTCGAATGCTCGGGTTCGCGAGAGAGCTTACAACCAGAGGGGGTGGTAACCGGTGCGGTCCTTCGTGCATCTTCACGTGCACACCGAGTACAGCATGCTCGACGGCGCCGCCAAGGTCGGACTGCTGATGGACGAGGTGGCCCGGCAGGGGATGCCTGCCGTGGCGATGAGCGATCACGGCAACGTGCACGGCGCGTACGAGTTCTACCACGCGGCGAACAAGGCCGGCGTCAAACCGGTCATCGGCATCGAGGCGTACGTCGCTCCCGCGTCCCGGTTCCGCAAGGAGGCGGTGTACTGGAGTGACAACCTCGCGCTCCGCAAGTCCAACGATGCCACCGGCGAAGGCGGCGACGTCTCCGGCCGCGGCCTCTACACGCACATGACGATGTGGGCCGCCGACGCCGAGGGCCTGCGGAACCTGTTCCGGCTCCAGTCGCGGGCCTGGCTCGAAGGCCATGTGCAGAAGTACCCCCGGATGGACGATGAGCTGCTCGCCGAGCACGGCAGGGGCATCCTCGCCACGACCGGCTGCCCCTCCGGCGCGGTGCAGACCAGGCTGCGCCTCGGCCAGTACGACCAGGCCCGCGAGACCGCCGCCAGATATCAAGAAATATTCGGAAAAGAGAGCTATTTCCTGGAGCTGATGGACCACGGCCTCGCCATCGAACGCCGGGTCCGCGACGACCTGCTGAGGCTCGGAAGGGAGCTGGGCCTGCCGCCCCTGGCCACCAACGACTCCCACTACGTGACCGAGGACCAGGCGGCGGCGCACGACGCGCTCCTGTGCATCGGCACCGGCAGGCAACTCGCCGACCAGAACCGGTTCCGTTTCGCCGGGACCGGCTACTTCGTCAAGACCGCCGGGGAGATGCGGAAGCTGTGGGACGCGGAGGTCCCAGGCGCGTGCGACAACACCCTGCTCATCGCCGAGCGCGTCGGTGACTACGGCGAGGTGTTCGCCCACCGGGACCTGATGCCGAAGTTCCCGGTTCCCGAGAGCGAGTCCGAGTCGTCGTGGCTGCGGAAGGAGGCCATGGAGGGCGCGCGGCGCCGTTACCAGGGCGACCCGCCGCAGGAGGTCCTGGACCGCATCGACTACGAGCTGTCGGTGATCGACGACATGGGCTTCCCCGGCTACTTCCTCGTGGTCGCCGACATCTGCAGGTACGCCCGCGCGAACGGAATCGGTCTCGGCCCTGGCCGAGGATCGGCGACCGGGTCGATGGTCGCCTACTGCACGGGCATCACCGAGCTCGACCCGATCGAGCACAAGCTGATCTTCGAACGTTTCCTCAACCCCGAGCGCATCACGATGCCGGACGTCGACCTGGACTTCGACGACCGCCGCCGGGACGAGATGATCGACTACGTCACCAAGAAGTACGGCGACGACCGCGTGTGCCAGATCGTCACCTTCGGCACGATCAAGGCGAAGGCCGCGGTGAAGGACTCCTGCCGGGTGCTCGGCTACCCGTACGCGCTCGGCGACCGGATCACCAAGGCGTTCCCCGCCGCCGCCGGTGGCAAGGAGATCCCGCTGTCGGCCATCCACGACGAGAACCACCCCCGCCACGGCGAGGCCGCCGAGCTGCGGAAGATGTACGAGGAAGAGCCCGACGTCAAACGGATCATCGACACCGCCAAGGGCGTGGAGGGCCTGACGCGCGGCACCGGCGTCCACGCCGCGGGTGTGATCCTCTCGTCCGAGCCGTTGATCGACGTGCTCCCCCTGGTGAAGCCGAAGCAGGGCGGCCCGGTCATCACCGGGTTCCCCTTCACCCAGGCCGAGGACATGGGCCTGCTCAAGATGGACTTCCTCGGGCTGCGGAACCTCACCGTCATCAACGACGCCATCGCCAACGTCAGGACGAACAAGGGCGTCGACATCGACATCCGCGACGTACCCTTCGACGACGAGCGGACGTACGAGCTGCTGGCGCGCGGTGACACGCTCGGGGTGTTCCAGCTCGACAGCGGCGGGATGCGGATCCTGCTGCGGCTGATGCAACCGACGGTGTTCACCGACATCGCCGCGGTCAACGCGCTCTACCGCCCCGGGCCGATGGAGATGAACGCCCACACCAACTACGCGCTACGTAAGACCGGGAAGCAGCAGGTCGAGCCGATCCACCCGGAGCTGGCGGAGGCGCTCGAACCGATCCTGGGTGACACCTACCACCTGGTGGTCTTCCAGGAGCAGGTCATGGCGATCGCCCAGCAGCTCGCCGGGTACTCCCTCGGCGGCGCCGACATGCTGCGCCGCGCGATGGGCAAGAAGAAGAAGGACGTGCTGGACGCCGAGTGGGGCAAGTTCTCCGCCGGCATGAGCGAACGCGGCTTCTCCGACGAGGCCGTCAAGGCCGTCTGGGACGTCCTCGTCCCTTTCTCCGGGTACGGCTTCAACAAGTCCCACACCGCCGGATACGGCGTCGTGTCCTACTGGACGGCCTACCTGAAGGCGAACCACCCGGCCGAGTACCTCGCCGCGCTGCTCACCTCGGTCGGCGACGACAAGGACAAAATGGCGATCTACCTGTCGGACTGCCGCCACCTCGGCATCAAGGTGCTGCCTCCGGACGTCAACGAGAGCGAGCTGAACTTCGCCGCCGTCGGGGACGACATCCGCTTCGGCCTCGGCGCGATCCGCAACGTCGGCGCGGGCGTCGTCGACGCGATCGTGCAGATCCGCCGTGAGCGGGGCGGCTACACCGGCTTCAACGACTTCCTGGCCAAGGTCCCGCCGATCGTCTGCAACAAGCGCGTCATCGAGTCGCTGGCCAAGGCCGGCGCGTACGACAGCCTCGGCCACCGGCGCAAGGCCATCGTCATGGTCCACGAGCAGGCCGTCGACGCCGTCATCGACGTCAAGCGCAACCAGGCCCGCGGCCAGGACTCCCTCTTCGGCGCCTTCGATGGCCCCGCAGACGACCCCGCCAGCGACACCGGCGACGTGTTCTCGGTGGCGATCTCCGAGGAGGAATGGGACAGAAGCACACTGCTGGCCTTCGAACGGGAGATGCTCGGCCTGTACGTCTCCGCCCACCCCCTGGACGGCACCGAGCGGGTCCTGGAGGCCAACCGCGACACCACGATCGCCCGGCTCCTGACCTCCGGCCGTACGGACGGCTTCGTACAGGTGGCCGGAATCGTCTCGGGGTTGCAGCGCAAGGTCACCAAGCAGGGCAGCCCATGGGCGATCGTCACCCTCGAAGACCACGACGCCGCGGTGGAGTGCCTGATCTTCCCCAAGACCTACACCCTGTACGGCGAGGCCCTGGCCGAGGACCTCGTGATCTCCGTACGGGGCCGGATCAACGTGCGCGACGAGACGGTGAGCGTCTACGGCGAGGAGATCGCCCTCCTGAACGTCTCCCAGCCGGACACAGAGCCTCCCGTCGTGATCTCGGTCCAGGAGACCCAGCTGAACCCGCGGCTCGTCCAGGAGCTCAAACACATCCTGACCACCCATCCGGGCCGGGCACCCGTACACGTGCTCATGCACCGTCGCAACGCCAAGAGCGTGCTGCTGGACCTCCGGCCGTTCCAGGTCACGCCGGATCCGGCGTTCTACGGCGACATCAAGGCTCTGCTCGGCGCCGACGCTCTGGGAAGCGCGCGGTGAGGAAGTCCTCGAGGATGTCGCTGAAGACGTCCGGCCGCTCCATGTTGGGGTAGTGGGCGGTCCCGTCGATCGAGATCGCACTGCCGTCGGGGACGGCGCCGGCGAGGCGTTCGGCCATGCCGATGTGGTCGGGCGAGTCGAGGGCGCCGTTGACGGCCAGCACGGGCACGTCGATCCCGGCGGCGCGGTCCCAGGTGTCGCGCACCGGGATGAGATGGTCGGGCTCGTCCTTGGTGTGCTTGGACATGGTGCCCTGGGTCATCCGGCGCAACCGGTCGACGACCTCGGGATCGAGATCGCCGAGGGTGCGGTGCGGGCCGGCGGCGAAGAGCATCAGACCCTCGACCGAGGCGTCCAGATCACCCGCGGCCATCGCCGCGTGCCACGCGGCCCAGGTCCGGGTGGTCCAGGGATCGGTGAAGTACGGCTCGCTGGTCCCGGCGCCGCTGACGACCACGGCGCTGACCAGCTCAGGATGCTCCAGCGCGGTGTCGACCGCGACGCTCGCCCCCATGGACACGCCGACCAGGATCGCCGGGCCGGTGTCCAAGTGGCGCAGCAGCGCGGCGAGGTCGTCGGTGTGCCGGAACGGCTCGGCGGCGTTCGCGGAGCGGCCGTGGCCGCGCGCGTCGGGCGCGATGACGCGGTACCGCGAGGCGAGAACGGGGATCTGGTCGTCCCACATGCTGTGGTCGGTGAAGCCGCCGTGCAGGAAGACGAGGGGCCGGCCGGTGCCGGTGTCGAGCCAGAACAGGTCCTTCATGACAACCAAAGTGTCATTATTGGCCGAAAATGGCAACTTAGGTGTCATCATGGTGGGGTGAGCGAGACAGAGGACGAGCCGACCGACCGGCTCAGCGAGGTGTTCGACCTGGTGGGGCCGCTGTATCGGCGCGCCCAGCGCAAGGTGGAGCAGTACGCGCCCACGATGGGCCTGTCGGTCGGGGTGCGGGCCGTGCTCAACATGCTGCGCGAGCACGGGCCGATGACCGTCCCCCAGATGGGCCGGGCCCAGGCGTTGAGCCGGCAGTTCGTGCAGCGCATGATCAACGACGCGGCCGCGCGCGGGCTGGTCGAGGCCGTCCCGAACCCGGCGCACAAGAGGTCCTCGCTCATCCGGCTGACCGGGGAGGGCCGGTCCGCCATCACCGCCCTGATCGACAGCGAGCGCGCGATGCTCCGCGAGGCAGGCGCCGACCTCGACGACGCCGAGATCGACGCCTGCCTCCGGGTGCTGTCGAGCCTCCTCCGATTCCTGGACCACGTCGACATGGAATGAGTCGTGAGGTCACGCCTGGGAAAGCAGGGAATCGTAGGCGGTCGAGTGCTGCTGACCGGACATGAAGGACAGGAACTGCCGGACGAAAGCACTGCGTGAATAGCCGTCGCCGCTGTCGGCCAGATCGCGGTGGAAGGCCGTGCGGAACAGGTTCTGGTATTCCTGGGCGTCGATCGCCTGGTCGTCGTCGACGTCGGTGACGTCGAACAACACGTCGGCGATCTTGATCAGTCCGGCGCTGGGCAGGGAGGCGGCCGAGGTGGCGTACTCGCGGCGGGTGACGCGGCCGTCGCCGTCGCCGTCGAGGCTTGCCTGCAGCTCCCGCCACCAGGCGGCGTAGGCGCTGTAGAGCCGCTCCTCGTCGCGCTCGCCCAGGTCGAGCCGGGTGGCGATCTCCCTCGCGATGGCGGCCAGATCCGGCCAGTCGAGATAGCCGTTGCCGGTCTGGTCGAGGACCTCGGCGAAGAACCGGTCGGCCGACAGGGTGGTCGGGTGGTCCTCGCCTGGAGCCGGGGTGATGAGCCGGAGCATGGCCGCGGCCTGGCCCGCCTTGCGGCGCAGGGTCTCCCATGGCTCGGCCCCTTGAGCGGGATCGAGCAGCCTCATGACCGAGCCGACCTGCATCCAGCTCTCAGGAAGCACGCGGGTGGCGAGTCCGGCAGTCAGGTAGGTCCCGTGCATGAGCGCCCGCGATCCAGGCAGGTCGGGCAGGGCGACTCGCCTGCAGAAGGAGTCAGGCAGCGACGCGATGGTGATCGCGGCGGCCATGGGGCCTGCCAGGGCCCGGGTCGCGGCCCACACCGCGGGCTGACCGCGCAGCACCGGTGGGGCCGGCACGTTGGCGAAGAGCCGGAAGAGGATGACGCGCACGGCCTCGGTGTTCTCCAGGCGATGGTCGATCATGTCGTCGTAGTAGGGCCAGAACTCCCGCAACGTCGCGGGGAGCCGGTCGCTGTCGCCCTCGAGCAGGGCCAGGAAGGTGCGGAACTCGGCGTAGAGCCGCGCCAGCACGGGACCGTCGAGCGCCTCGCCGCTCAGCCGGCACATCGTCACCGTCGACTCGAAGAGCGTCGCCACCACCCAGGCGCGTGCCTCGGCGTCGGTCGCGTCATAACCGCGGCCCTGCGCGTCGGTGCCGGAGATGCGGGCGTGCAGGCGGTTGAGCCTGGCCGCTTCGCGAGCGCGTACGGACGCGTCGGGGTCGAGCACCCGCCGCGTGCTCACCACGGTGTTGCGCAGGCGCCGCCACGGATGCGTGACGAACGTCGAGTTTTCCATCAACGCCGCGCCGACCTGCGGATGCGCGGCCTCCAGCACCGTGGCGCGGGCCACCGCGAGGCTCCAGCGTGCCTCGTTGACCAGACGGCGCAGTATCGAGTCGGGCCCGAAGACGTCGACGGTCTCCTCAGCGGTGGTCTGGCTCATCGAAGTCCCTCTCCTGTCATGGCGGCCGGCCGGCGGACGTCGCCGAACCGGCGCTGGCGCCGCCGGTAGGTGTCAAGGCATTCCCAGAAGTGGGTCGCGCGGAAGTCGGGCCACAGCACCTCGGGGAAGACCCACTCGGCGTAGGCGACCTGCCAGAGCATGAAGTTGGAGATCCGCTGCTCCCCGGACGTGCGGATGACCAGGTCCACGTCAGGCGTGTCGGGGTACGGCAGGTGCGCGGCGAAGCCGGCCTCGGTGACCTGCTCGGCCGGCACGCCTGAGCGGATCAGCGAGCGGGTGGCCTCCACGATGTCTCGGCGCCCCCCGTGATCGAAGGCGACGGTCAGCGTCATGCGGCTGTTGTCGCCGGTCATCGTCATCAGATCGGTGATGTCCCTGACCAGCGGCGGTGGGATCCGCGGGTCGGTCATGCCCAGGAACCTGCACCGGACGCCCCGCGCGTGCAGCACCGGCGCGTGCTTGCGGATGACCCGGCGCACCAGCCTCATCAGGACGTCGACCTCGCCCATCGGCCGCCGCCAGTTTTCGGTGGAGAACGCGTAGAGGCTCAGCCACTTGACGCCGGCCGAACGTGCCGTCTCGATGACGTCGATCACGGCGGCCTCGGCCGCCTCGTGGCCCGCGGTGCGCGGCAGCGATCGCCGCGCGGCCCAGCGGCCGTTCCCATCCATCACGCAAGCCACGTGACGTGGCAATCCCGTTATCGTTTCCATGGCTGAGCGTAACTCTAACATTACGTACGGTGCCCGCGAAGTCGCGGCGGGGGGCGAGACCGTACCGTCCCGATACCATCGACCTGCGCCGCCCGCGGGGCCCGGTGAAACGCCGCCCGCCATCCATTCGGTCATCTCATGGCGGCGCCCCCAGACGACGGCCCCGGCTGCCCATCGCCGCCCGGGGAATTCGCCGTATGCCAGAAAGGAAAGATCGATGAAGCGCTACATCCTGACCGGCGCCCCCGGAGCGGGGAAGACGGCCATCCTGCGGTGGCTGGAGGTCGACGGCCACACAGTCGTCGAGGAGGCGGCGACCGACGTCATCGCCCTGCGACAGGCTCAGGGTGAGCCAGAGCCGTGGACGAAACCGTCCTTCCTCGAGGCGATCGTCGCCCTGCAGCGCCAGCGGCAGGAGAAGGCCCCCGGCGACGTGCAGCTCTACGACCGCTCACCCGTCTGCACCCACGCCCTGGCCACCTATCTCGGCCATCCCGTCCCGCCGACCCTGTCCCGCGAAGTGGAACGCGTCCAGGCGCGGCAGATCTACGACAGGAAGGTCTTCTTCATCGAGAACCTCGGGTTCGTCACCCCGACCGACGCGAGACGGATCACGTACGAGGAGTCGCTGCGATTCGAGCGCATCCACCGGGACGCCTACACCTCGCTCGGCTACGAGTGCGTGCCCATCGCCCCCGGCCCGCTGGCGGACCGGGCGGCGGCGATCACGAAACACCTGTGCCTCAGCCGATGAGGCCGGCCTCGTGGGCCTGTTCGATGGCGGCGAGGGTGGAGGCCAGGTGGTCCAGGGTCAGCTGGACGACCCCGGCCTCGTCATGCCGCCGGTAGAGCTCGACCAGCTGCTTGTGCTCCGCGTTGGCCTCGGGGACCTGGAGGGGGCGGGCCTCCAGGGAGAGGCTGATGTAGGGCGCGGCGCTGTCCCGCAGGCCGGCCAGGATGCCCGCCAGGCGGCTGCCGTCCTCCGACTCGCTGAAGACCGCGTGGAAGCGGCGGTTGAGATCGACCCACGCGCCCAGATCCGTCTCGGTCTCCATGGCCTGCCGCAGCCGCTCGGCCTCGTCGAGTTCGGCGTCGCCGATGGCCGCGACCATCCGCCGCACCATGAGCGGCTCCAGCGTCATGCGCAGCTCGTAGATCTCGCGCACCTCGGCGATGTCGAGCGGCCGCACCACGGCGCCCTTGTGCGGGTCGATGACGACCAGGCCCTCGGTGGCGAGGTCACGCAGCGCCTCGCGTACGGGGGTCGTGCTGACGCCCAGCTCGGCGGCGAGCTCGGCCTGAACCAGCCGGCTGCCGCCCTTCAGGGTCCCGCCGAGGATCGCCGATCGGAGAGTACCCAGGACGTACTCGTGCGCGGTGCGCGACCTGTTGGCCGTCGCGAACCTGCCAAGCGCCACTGCGCCTCCTTCATACGGATTCGGATCCGCCAGAATCAGCAACTGTAGGCCCTTGCGCCCATGCTCCGCGCGCCCCGAACTCCGCCAGGATCCGCTCGTGCGGCACGCCGAGCGCGAGCAGCGACCCGAGCAGGATCCGTGACTTGCGCGCGTCGAGGAACCCGGCCGGGATCGCGCCCCGGGCGATCAGGTCGCGCTCGGACCCGGCGAAGCCGTACGTCTCGCGTGCCGTGCTGCCCGCGCCGGTACGGCTGGCCAGCACCACGGGGACGCGCGCGGTCGCGGCCGAGACGGTGCCGGCCAGGGCGGCGGGCACGTGGCCGACGCCGAACCCGGCCAGCACGATGCCGTCGTGCTGCGCCGCCGCGTACGCGAGCAGGCCGCCGTCGTCGTCGAAGCAGGTCTCCACCATGGCCACCCGGGGATGAGGGCCTTCCTGCGGCAGCGGCAGCACCGGGTGCCGCGCCACCGCGTTGCCGTAGCGGACCCGGCCCTCGACCACGTGGCCGAGCACCCCGAAGCCGGGCGAGACGAACGCCTGCGGAGCACTGGTGTGGCATTTGCGCACCCGGCGGGCGGCATGCACGGTGTCGTTCATCACGACGAGCGCGCCGAGGCCGCGGGACGCCGGTTCCGCGGCGGTGATGACGGCGGCGTACAGGTTGGCGGGGCCGTCGGGGCCCGCGGCCTGCGGGGTGCGCATGGCGCCGGTCACCACCAGCGGCTCGTCATGGTCCCAGTGCAGGTCCAGGAAGTACGCCGTCTCCTCGATGGTGTCGGTGCCCTGCACCACGACGACGCCGGCGGCGCCCGCGCGTACCGACTCGGCCGCCCACGCGAGGCAGCGGCGCATGTCGGCGGTGCCGAGCGAGGCGCCGGGCGAGGTGGCCAGGGTCGTGGCCCGCAGATCGGCCGCGTCCGCGAGCCCGGGGACCGCGGACACCAGATCGGCGGCGGTGAGCGAGGGGGAGACCCCGCCGGTGCCGCTCCCGGTCATCGTGATCGTGCCTCCGAGTGAGGCAAGGGCCACGAGGGGCCTACTCATTCTCACAGTCCTCCGCCTTGACGTCATGCATTGTGCATTTTATAGGATGCACCATTATTGCAGGCGGGGGGAAGGTTCCAGGAAGGGCGGAAGAAACATGTCGGAAACACGAGCCGGGAGACCCCAGGAGCAACGGCAAGGTGCCGTACGGCTGACCAAGTCGGTCGCGCTGATCAGCTTGGTGGTCCTCGCCGGCTCCTACGTCGTCAACGCCATGGATCGGCAGGTCTTCCCCGTCCTGGTCCCCCACATCCGCGAGGAGTACGGCTTCTCCCTCGGCCAGGGCGGCCTGCTCGCCACGATCTTCACCCTGGGCATCGGCCTCGCCGGCGTCCCCACCGGCTACCTGCTCGACCGGCTCTCCCGCAAGGCGGTCATGCTGATCGGGATCGTCATCTACTCGGCGTTCACCCTGCTGACCGCGGTATCCGCAGGCTTCTTCGACATGTTCGCCTACCGCGCGCTGTCCGGCGTCGGCGAGGCGATGCAGAACGCCGCCCTCTTCTCCGCCGTGGGCGCCTACTTCTTCGCCAACCGCGCTCTCGCCCTCGGCAGCCTCAACTTCGCCTACGGCCTGGGCAGCTTCTTCGGCCCGCTGTTCGGGGCCGGCATGGCGACCTCCACCGGAGACTGGCGCACGCCGTTCTGGGTCTACGGGGCGATCGGCTTCGGCTTCGCGCTGCTCATCCTGCTGGGCATCAGGAAGTCGTTCACCGAGCGACGCGACGGCGCCCCAGGGGAGGACACGCCGCGCAGCTATGACCACGTGCCCGCCGCCCTGCTCAACCGCAACATCGTGCTGCTCGCCGTGACGGCCGTCGTCGTCGGGCTCGCGATGTACGGCTACCTCGGCCTCTACCCGACCTACCTGCAGGAGGAGCTGGGCCTGTCGACCGGCGACGCGGGGCTCGCGGTCAGCATGTTCGGCATCGGCGCCCTGGTGGGACTGCCCGCCGGCTGGCTCGGCGACCGGCTCAACCAGCGCACCGTGATGATCGTCTCGCTGCTGGCCGGTTCTGTGGTCGGCTACCTGCTGTTCAACGGGCCCACGACGGCCGGGCCGCAGATCTTCCTGTCCTTCGCCGAGGGCGCGATCGCCAGCGGCTTCCTCTTCGTCAACATCTACTCGTCCATGCAGCGCGCCGTACGACCTGTCATGATCGGCCGCGCCTCCGGCCTCTACGTCGCCAGCTTCTACGTCCCCGCGGCCATCGCGGGCTACCTGTTCTCGGCGCTGGTCGAGTCCACCGGCTGGGGCGGCGCAGCGCTCTGGCAGCTCGCCGTGCTCCCGCTGGCCGGCGTGGTCGCGCTGCTCTTCGTCGACGTCTCCAAGTTCAGCAACGCCCGCAGGGTGGAGGTTCACTGATGGTCAACAAGCCCGGACCCAGGCGCTGGCACGAGCAGCGCTGGCTGATCGACTCGATCCTGCGTACCGACGGTCTGGAATGGGACCAGCCCCGGGTGGCGTACACGCTGCGGCCGATGGGCGTGGACGCGGTCGCCGACTTCAGGGTGGCCGAGTCGCGCATCCACAAGTTCGCCGACATGACCCCCGTCTTCGCCGAGCTGGCCGGGCGGCGCGAACGGCTGGCGCTGGAGGCCGAGCGGGACGGGCGCGACGTCACGGCCCGTGAGCACTACTTCCACGCGGCACTGCTGTACGCCACCGCCGAGTGGCCGATCTGGGAGGACACCCCGGCGCTCGTCGAGCTGGACGACCGCAAGAACGCCTGCTACACCGGTTACGCCCGGCTCGCCGACCATCGGGTGGAGCGGGTGGAGATCCCGTTCGGCGACTCGTACATACCGGCCTGGTTCCACCTGCCGCCTGGATGCACAGAAGGGCCGCTGCCCACGGTCATCTCCTGTGGCGGGATGGACGCGCCAAAGGAGCTGAACGTCAACCTCTACGGCGACAAGTTCCTGCAGCGCGGCTTCGCCGTACTGGCCTTCGACGGTCCCGGCCAGGGCGAGGCGCCGATCCGCGGGGTGAGGTTCACCCCGACCGCGTGGATCGACGCCGGAGAGCGGATCATGGCGTGGTGCCGTGACCGGGCCGAGGTGGACGACGACCGGATCGTGGGCTTCGGGCTCTCCTTCGGCTCCTACTGGATGTCGCAGATCGCCGCCACCCAGCCGGCGCTGCGCGGTGCGGCGGTCGGCCTGGTGTGCCACGAGCCCGGCGGTCACATGATCTTCGAGATGGCCTCGCCCAGCTTCAAGGCCAGGTACATGTGGATGTCCGGGCTGGAGTACGACGAAGAGGCGTTCGACCGGATGGCGCGGGAGATCGACCTGCGCCCGCTGATGCCGGAGATGCGCGTGCCCTGGCTCGTCATCGCGGGCGACGAGGACGAGCTGTCACCCATGGAGCACAGCTACGACCTGGCCCGCCGCTCGCCGGTCCCCGCCCCGCTGCTGGTCTACCAGCAGGGCAGGCACGCCCTGTCGCTGCCCACCCCCTCGGTGGCGCTCGGGCCGAACTGGGTGACGTACGCGGCGGACTGGCTCCTCGACCGCGCCAAGGGCGTGCCCGCTGAGGACTACGTCGACTACGTACTGTCCACCGGTCAGATCGAGCGCCGCCCGCACCCGAAGGAGAGCGCCCGATGAGCCTGCCCGCGCTGACCCGTGACAGGACCGCCGTCGTCACCATCGACCTGCACCGCGGCCACCTCGACCCCGAGGCGGCGACCATGCCGCTGCCCGAGCCGGCGGCGAAGCGGGTCACGGCGGCCAACGCGCGGCTCCTGGCGGAGGTCAGGAGCAGGGGCGTGCCGGTGATCCACGTCGTCACCTCCTACCGGTCGGTGGCGGAGATCGCCTCGAACCCGTGGTGGGCGGCGGTGGCCGGCACCGACGCGACCCGTACGAACGTCCTGCGGCACCAACTCCCCGGCAGCCCCGGGCTCGAACTGATGCCCGACGTGTACGACCCGGGACACGACCTGGTGGTCACCACCAAGAAGCGGTACGACTGCTTCGCCGCCACCGACCTCGACCACGCGCTGCGCGCCCTGGGCGCGGAGACGCTGCTGCTCACCGGGGTCAACACGAACAGCTGCGTGCTGGCCACCACTGTCGCCGCCAACACCCGCGACTACGCGGCGGTGGTGGTGGAGGAGTGCGTCGACACCATGGACCGGACCCTGCACGACGCCGCGCTGCGGGTGATCCGCCAGGCATTCGGCTGGGTCGCCACGACCGAGGAGGTGCTCGCGGCCCTATGAGAACCATCGACGTGCACGCCCACGTCTTCCCGCCCGCCCTCGTCACGGCGGCGCGGGCGGGCGACGCCCCCGACGGCATCCGCACCGAACACGTGGACGGCCAGGAGTGGGTCGTCCACCGGCAGGGCTACCGGTATCCGCTGGCGGCGGCGTTCCACGACGTCGAGGCCAGGCTCGGCGACATGGACGCCATGGGCATCGACCTGGCTGTGCTGTCCCCCGCGCCCACGCTGTTCCTCTACTGGACCGAGGAGGGAGTGGACGCGGCGCGGGTGGTCAACGACGCCGTGGCGACGATGGTCGCGCAGGCCCCGGACCGGTTCGCCGGGCTAGGCACGCTCCCGCTGCGCGACCCCGCCGCGGCCGTGGCCGAGCTGCGCCGGTGCGCCGCGCTCGGCCTGCGCGGCGCGCAGATCGGGCCGCACGTGGAGGGCACGCCCCTCGACGACGCCGCGCTGCGGCCGGTGCTCGCCGCCGCCGAGGAACTGCGTCTGCCGCTGACGATCCACCCCTACTACGTCGGCTCGACCCCGGGTCTGGACGACTTCTACCTGACCAACCTGCAGGGCAACCCGTGGCAGACCGCCGTGTGCGCCTCCCGGCTCATCCTGTCCGGCGCCCTGGACGCGCTTCCCGGGCTGGACCTGGTGCTGGTCCACGGCGGCGGGCATCTGCCGTACCAGATCGGCCGGTTGGACCACGGGCGACGGGTGCGGCCGGAGACTCGCGGGTGCCGCGAGGCGCCCAGCGCCTACCTGCGGCGTTTCCACTACGACACACTGACCCACAGCGGCGCGGCGACCGGCTGGCTCATCGACCTGGTGGGCGCGGACCGCGTCCTGTACGGCACGGACATGCCGTTCGACATGGGCGGCGGCCCGCTCGACAGCCAGCTCGGCCCAGGTCACCGCGCGCACCGAGCAGGCATCGCCCACCGCAACGCCGAACGGCTGTACTCGCTGAAGGAAGGAACCTCATGACCGACGTGGTGCCGCTGCGCATCGGCGGCGAGGACCGCCCGGCGGCCGACGGCGGCACGTTCGAGGTGCGCGATCCCGCCACCGACACGCTGCTGTACCAGGTCGCGCACGCCACGTCCGCGGACGTGGACACCGCGGTGGCCGCCGCCACGGCCGCGTTCGCCGACGGACGCTGGCACGGCCGGCCGGCCCGCGAGCGGGCCCGCGTGCTGAATCGCGCGGCGGCGCTGCTCGCCGAGCGCGTCGGCGACTACGCCAGGCTGGAGACCCGGCAGATCGGGCGTCCTCTGCGGGAGATGCGGGCGCAGCTCGCCCGGCTGCCGGAGTGGCTGGAGTACTTCGGCGCGGTCGCGCAGACCGCCGAGGGCAGCGCGCCGGACTTCGGCCCCGGCTACCTCAACGTGGTACGCCGGTTCCCGCTCGGCGTCGCCGGCCTGATCACGCCGTGGAACCACCCGCTGCTCATCACCATGAAGAAGCTCTCGGCCGCGCTCGCAGCGGGCAACTCGCTGGTCGTCAAGCCGAGCGAGCTGGGACCCCTGGTGCCGCGCGAGCTCGCCGTGCTGCTGGAGGAGGCGGGCGTCCCGCCGGGCGTCGTCAACGTGGTGACGGGAATGGGAGCCACCACGGGACGTGCGCTGTCCGAGCACGCCGGCCTGCACAAGCTCGACATCACCGGCGGCACGGAAACCGGCCGGGTGATCGCCGCGAACGCCGGCCGCGCGCTGATCCCCGTGACCGCCGAGCTGGGCGGCAAGGCGCCGGTCATCGTCTTCCCCGACGCCGACCCTGCTCAGGCGGTGGCCGGCGCGCTGTTCGCGTCCTTCATCGCCACCGGCCAGACGTGCGTACAGGGCGCTCGGGTGCTGGTCCACCGGGATCGCTTCGAGCACGTGGCCGCCGCGCTGGCCGAGCGGACCCGGGCGCTACGCCTGGGCGACCCGCTCGAGCTGGAGACGCAGATCGGCCCGCTCGTCTCCAAGGCGCAGCGGGACAAGGTCGCCGAGACGGTCGGCCGCGCCCGCGCCCAGGGCGCGATGGTGCTGTGCGGCGGACGCGCCCCCGACGGGCCCGGCTGGTTCTACGAGCCGACCGTGCTCACCGACGTCACCCCCGACTGCGACATCTGGTACGAAGAGGTCTTCGGCCCGGTCACCGTCGTCGTGCCGTTCGAGGACGAGGACGACGCGGTGGCCAAGGCGAACGACTCGCCGTTCGGCCTGGCCGCCTCGGTGTGGACCCGCGACGTGGCCCGCGCGGTCAGGGTCACGGAACGGCTGGACATCGGCATCGTCTGGATCAACGACCACCACCGGATCGACCCCGCCTCGCCGTGGGGCGGCACCAAGGCCAGTGGCATCGGCTCGGAGAACGGGCTGGACGCGTACCGCTCCTACACCCGCGCCCAGAGCATGATCGTCAACACTGCGGACCAGCCCTTCGACTGGTTCGCCGGGACAGAGGAACTCCGGTACTCATGATCGACCTTCTCATCGAGGGCGGCACCGTGGTGACCCCGCACGGCCGGCGGCGGGCCAACGTCGCCGTCCGCGACGGGCTGATCGCCGATGTCGGCCCGGACCGCCCGGCCGCCAGGGAGGTCGTGGACGCCTCGGGCCTCCTGGTGCTTCCCGGCGGCGTGGACACCCACGTCCACCTGATGGACCCGGGCAGCACCGAGCGGGAGGACTTCCCGACGGGCACCGCCGCCGCCGCGGCCTCCGGGGTCACCACGATCATCGAGCACGCCCACGGGCGCCCGGTCCGTACGGCGGGCGACCTGGCGGAGAAGCGGCGCTACCTCGAAGGGCGCTCGTCCGTCGACTACGGTCTGGCCGCGCACGCCTGGCCCGGTGAGACCGGCGAACTGCCCGGCCTGTGGGCGGCCGGCGCGGCCTTCTTCAAGCTGTTCACCTGCACCACGCACGGCGTGCCCGGCCACGACGCGGCGGCGCTGAAGGCGCACCTCTCGGCCTCCGCCCTCATCGGCGGGGTCACCCTGATGCACTGCGAGGACGAGTCCCTGACCGAGCACGCCGAACGGCTGCTGCGCGCGGAAGGCCGCGACGACGGCGGCATCCTGCCCGACTGGCGCAACAGGGACGCCGAACTGGTGGCCGCGGCGGTGGCCGCGCTGCTGGTCCGCCGTACCGGCGCGCGGGCGGTCGTCGCGCACGTCAGCCACCCCGAGGTCGCCTCCTACGTGGCGGCGGAACGGTCGCGCGGCGCGCTGCTGGCCGCCGAGTCCTGTCCGCAGTATTTCCTGCTGCGCGAGGACGAGGCCATGACGGAGGGCGCGCTGCGCAAGTTCACCCCGCCCGCGCGGGCCAGGACGGCGGAGGACGAGGCGGGCATGTGGCGGCTGCTGCGCGACGGCACGCTGACCCACATGTCCACCGACCACGCCCCCTCCACCCTGGAGCAGAAGCGCGCCGGCGACATCTGGAACGTGCACTTCGGCCTGCCCGGCCTGGACAGCACCATGGCCCTGCTGCTGGACGCCGCCGCCCGCGGTCACCTCTCCTACGAGGACGTGGTGGCCGTCCACGCCGAGCACCCCGCAAGGATCTACGGGCTGTGGCCGCGCAAGGGCCGCCTGGCGGCGGGCGCGGACGCCGACCTCGTCCTCGTGGATCCGGGCGCCCGGCGTACCCTGCGGAACGAGGACGTGATCTCCAAGGCCGGCTGGACGCCCTACCACGGCCGCGAGGTCACCGGGCGGATCGTCCGCACGTACCTCCGTGGTGGGCTCATCGCCGAGGACGGCAGGCCGCTCGACGCCCGGGCCGGCCGCTTCCTCCCGGGCGCCGGAGCCGCACTCACCGCCTAGTGTCAGTGATCGTCCCAATGGCCGTCATGCCAAGCGTGCCGGTGCCCGTCATGCACATAGTCGATGTGATTCTGGTGCGGGATCGCCACATGACCGCAGCCGGCCTCGTGCTGGTGCGGGTGATCGGCATGTTCGACGTGCCCGGCGGAATCGCACTCGTCGAAGTGACCGTTGTGCGCGCGGTGCAGGTGCCCGTCGTGCACGTAGTCGGTGTGGTCCCCATGCGGTACGGCGACGTGGCCGCAACTCTCGTCATGCCGGTGATCGTGTTCGGTGTGCTGCTGGTGCTCAGCGGTAGATGTCATCGTTCCCCCTTCATACGAGCGATCCCCGAAATCACCGGCCGCATAGACCCGTCACGAATCTGGGCGGGAAAAAGAAGTTGGCTCTCTCTTTACGAGACCTTCAGCCGGCGCCCTGGTCGGATGGGATGGAAGGGGTGTGCAGCAGGGCCTGCTGGGCCGCGCCGGCCATCCAGGACTCGGCCCGGTCGAAGCCCCAGCCGCGCTCTCCCACGAGGGTGATCCAGGCCGGCTCCCCGAGGTAGAACCAGAGCAGGTCGACGGCGTCGGCATGGTCCAGCTCGGGTCTCAGCGCGTTCAGTGCCGTGAGCCGGTCGGCCACCGCCGTGAGTGCGGCGAGGTAGGCCGCCATGGCCGCCTCCTTGACCGCCGCGACGGCGGGCTCCGCGAGGTTCTGGTGCATCAGGCCCCAGTCGATCTCCCAGTGCCGTTCGTGCGCCTGCCGGGTGCCGGCCGCGGTGATCGCGACGATCGCGCGCGGGTCGTCCGTCCGCTCGATCGCGATGAGGGTCTGCTCGACGGCGGGGTCCTCGACCACCGGCGCCAGCAGCGCGGCCAAGATCGCCGCCTTGCCGCCGGTGCTGGTGTAGACGGTCTGGACGGCCACCCGCGCCGCCGAGGCGATGTCCGCCACGGTCACCTTCGCGTAGCCGTCGGCGAGGAACAGCCTGCGCGCGCTGTCCAGGATCGCCGCGCGCGTGGAGAGCGCCGCGTCCGTGCGCCGAGGCGAGTTGTACGAACGCATCACCGGTGAACATTACCAAACGGCATAGTCGACTATATTGACCATAGTCACCTCTATCCAATAACTTCCCCGCATGACGGATTCCCAGGTGACAGCGGTTCTCGAGACCCGCCTCATCCACGACATACATCGCCGCGCCACTTCTTTGCTGGCCGAAGCCGCCGCCAGGCCCTCGGCCCCGCCAGCCGCCCTGGCCGAGGTCCGCGACTTCCTCGTCGCGCACCTGCACCACCATCACGAGTCCGAGGACGACATCCTCTGGCCCATGATCAAGGCCAAGGCCCCCACCGCCGCCGACCCGCTCGCCGGCCTCAGCGACGAGCACGACCGGCTGGACGCGGCACTCGACGCGCTCGGCGCGGCCCCGATGGACGACTCCGACCGCACCGCGCTCCTGGACACCGCGGTCGCCGTTCGCGACCTGGTCCATCTGCATCTGGAACACGAGGAACCGGCGCTCTTCCCGGCCCTGCGCGATCACGTCTCCGAGGCCGCCTGGGCGGAGTTCTCCCAGCACGTCATGGCGACGACCCCCCAGGTGGGAATGCACCTTCTGGTCGGCTTCCTGGAGCAGGTGGGCACCCCGGAGGAGGTCGAGATGCTCATCGGCGGCATCCCCGCTCCCGTGCGCACGGCCCTGCGCGAGCAGGCACAGGCCACCTTCGACACGTTGCGGGCGGCCGGCTGACGCGGCGCCTCGCGCTCCCGCCCGTTCGGCGCCGAACCGTGTCTGCTCGGCGCTGACCCGTTCAGCTCAGACGCTGAGGACCCAGGGGCTGAGGACGTCGTGCCTCGAAGATGAAGCAGCCGAACTCCACGGCGCGGACGTGGACGAGGGCCACCTCGGGGTCGTCGAAGAGCACGTCGAGCAACGCCGTCGCGGCGACGGGATCGGCCGACTGGCGCGCCTCGACGAACTGACCGCCGAGGATCGTTCCATCGGCTCGGTAGGTACGGAAGACACGACGATCGCCGCCCATGGCGACGGGGTAGCCGGGCGACGGCTCCTGGCACGGGTTCGCGTGGATGAACACCGGACCCAGCTCCTCGTACGCTCCCGGGTCGGCACCGGTCTCCATCGCCCAGCGGCGCAGCGGCGCGTACGAGGCCAGCAGCAGGGCCTCCCCCGGCGCCGACCGCCGCAGGCAGCAGCGCAGCGGGTTGCCACCCTCATCGGTGAGCGCCCTGGGCTCCCGCCCGGAGTCGTCCCTCTTACGAAGCTGATCCACCACATCTGGAGCAATAGCGGCTCTACGAGCTTCCCTGGAGTCCGTATTCGTGTGATCGCGCCGCGTGATCAACCTGGGTTACAGAGGGTGACCGGAGAAGTGTTGCCGCGGATCACGCAGGCATGATGAGCGCCTGTGGTTTGAGATCATGCTTGTCGACTAAAACTAGCGATCTCTCAACCACAGGCGCATGGATCAGCATATTGCGAATCTGCTGCTGGGTTTGGACGGAGTCGACGTGTTCGACGCTGCTACCAGCGCAAACGGGACTTTGACCGTGTACGTCACGACGTCGCCGGATATCGCCGGGGGCTGCACCGGCTGTGGGGTGCTGTCACGGCGCCCGCTGGAGTTGGTGGCCACCCATCCTCGTGACCTGGCTGTGGGCGAGCGCCGGGTGCGGCTCGTGTGGCACAAACGCCGCTGGTGGTGCGATGAGAACGCCTGCCAGAAACGGACGTTCAGCGAAGCGATCCCGCAGATCAACCCGGGGATGCGAACCACGCGGCGGCTGCGGCGAGCGATCGGGGAGGCCATCGGCGAGCAGTTGCTGGCGGCGGCCGAGGCCGCACGCTCCCATGGCGTCGCCTGGCCCACCGCGCACGCCTGTTTCGTCGAACTCGCCGACGACGCCGGGATCATCCCCGCGCTCGACCCATGCCCCGGCCCGATCGAGCCTGCCGAGCCTGACAGCCAGGCCGCACGCGGTGGTCAACTCCACGACGACGGCCTGCCTCCGGTCGCCCACCTGGGCATCGACGACACCCGGCGCGGGAAACGCCGCCTGCGCAAAGATCCCGTCACCGGCACCTGGACGGTGCTGGCCGACCGCTGGCAGACCGGATTCGTCGACATCAACGGCGAGGACGGGCTCCTCGGACAGGTGCAGGGCCGGGCCGCGGCCGACGCGATCTCCTGGTTGAAACGCCAGCCCAAGGGGTGGCTGGCCGCGGTCGAGATCGTCGCGATCGACATGAGCGCCTCCTACAAGGCCGCGATCCGCACAGTGCTGCCACACGCCGCCATCGCCGTCGACCGGTTCCACGTGGTGCAACTGGCCAACAAGATGGTCGCCACCGTCCGCCGCAAGGAGACCGCCCGCAAGTACGGCCGCCGCGGCCGGGACGGCGACCCCGAGTACGCCGTGAAACGCCTGCTCATGCGCAACTTCGAAGACCTGAGCGGCGACGCGCGGGCCAAGATGTGGAAACTGCTGGCCGACGCCGGCCCGGCCGGGGAGGCGATCAAGGCCGCCTACGTCGCCAAAGAGCTGATCCGCGAGGTACTCGCCCTGTCGCCATCTCGAACCGGGGTCACCCCGGCGCACAGCCAGATCCGCCACCGCCTGTACACGTTCTTCACCTGGTGCGCCATCTTCGACGATATCCCTGAGCTGGCCACCTTCGTCAACACCATCGACAAATGGTCCGCCGAACTCATCGTCGCCGTGCGCACGGGCGTCAGCAACGCCAAGAGCGAGGGCGTCAACCGGATCGTCAAGCTGGTCGCCAGGGTCAGCTACGGCTTCCGCAATGTCACCAACCAGCACCGCCGCGTCCGCTACGCCGCAACCCGCGCAGGACGCCGCGCAAAGTCACAGACAGCGACCGTCAAACGATCAGTGCCGGTGGCCGCATGATCACACATTCCAGCGAAGCTCGAAGAGCCGCAATAGCCCTGATTTCATAAGCCATGCTTCATCCTGTGCCCGACGGCCGGGCGGCCGCTGGCGGAAAACGGCCATCACGCTGGTGAGCGCCGCGACCCTGGATGCTCCCGCTGTGCCGGAATACGATCGGGGAGTGCTCACCCAGCGTTCATGTGGGATGAACGGAAGGTATCCATGTCTGATGCTGTCGGCCGCGTCGCTGGTGCTGGCGGGGGCGCCCGCGGCGCCGGCGATCGACCACCGGCCGCCCGTACATGCCGCGATCCACCAGGACGGTCTGGCGCGGCTGACCGATCTCACCGTCCGGCGCATTCTCCTGGCCGACCAGGTGGCCGCGGCGAAGTACGGAACCAGCCGCCCGATCGACGATCCCGCCCGCGAACGGCAGGTGCTCGACTCGGTCGCCACCTTGTCCAGGAGCATCGGACTCGCCCCCAAGGACGGCGTGGACTTCTTCACGGCCCAGATCGAGGCCGCCAAGGTGGTGCAGCGCGGACTGTACGCGCACTGGAAGGCCCATCCCGAGCTGCGACCGAGCGAGCGGCCGGAGCTCGCCACCGAGGTCAGACCCCGGCTCGACCTGCTGACGACGCGGATCCTGCGGCAACTGAAGGCGACCCTCGGCGTCCGCGAGCCCACGGCCGCCTGCCGGATCGTCACGGGCGCCGGGGCGAGCGAGGCGAACTCCTCGTTGATCGCCGCCATGGCCGCCGTCAGCAGCCACCGACGTCGCTAGCGCTTTCTCGCCGCGAGGAACCCAAGCGACATCTGGGTGAACTCACCGGTACGAGCCGGGTGTGAGTTCAGGGGGCGTGTCACCATGAACGGTGACACGCCCACCCCCCGGAGGTCCTGTTGACTGTCTTCCAGCGTGTTCTCCTCGCCTTAGCGGTGACGGCACTGGTGGCGCCGCCTGCCGTACCGGCCGCGGCAGCCGCGGCCCCAGCCGGAATGTACAGATTCGTGGTCGCCATCGGCGGACTGAAGACCGCCTCACGCGAGAACTGGGTGCGCCTCGCCACCTACTCGCTGACCGCCGACGGCAAGGCATACGACTCCCACTTCCACTGGTCCCAGCGCGTACGCGTGAATCGCGGCTACACCGGCGTCACCGCCTCCGGCTGCGGCGCGCGGGCCTGCCAGGTGCAGACCGCGGGCGGCTACCCCGCCACCAGTTCCCCCAAGAAGCTCAGCGGGACCTACACGACGACCGGCTCGGTGCTGCGGATCACCTGGGACGGCAACGGATGGGAGGAGTGGACGGTCAGTGAGCCGATCGCCGGGCAACTCGCCAAGCTCACCTACCGGGGCAGCTCCTTCGGCGCGACGCACGGGTACGGCTACGGCAGCAACGCCGCATGGAGCGACCGCGCGTCGATGGCGGAGATCGCCGCCTTCGACCACACCCGGCTCAAGCACGACTACCACCTGTGGAAGACCGACGCGGGCACGCCGTACCTCGACGAGGGCGCGGGCAACCCGTTCTGGATGACCGCGTGGCAACGGTGTTCGAGCGGCCGCTGCCTGGGCGGCGCCAACTCCGGCACTGACTACTACCTGTCCACCGCGAACGCCACCTCGACCGACCGCAGAGACACCATCTGGCACTGGCGGCGCGCGTTGGCGGACGGGCGCGGCGAGACCTGCTACACCGGCAACTCGCACGTCAAGCCCATGCTGCAGATCATCGACAACGCCGGCGGCTTCCACGGCTGGGTCGCCGTCGAGGCGTCGCTCAACCAGACCTCGCCGAGCCAGGGCACCTCGGCGGACGACATCGGCATCTTCGAGCTCAGCGAGTTCTAGCCGCCGGCCTCACTCGGGCGACGCTCGGGCGTCGTCCAGGAAGTCGCGCAGGAGGCGGTCGTAGCGGGCGCGGTCGACGTTCCACGCCTCGGTGTGCTGCCCCCGCGCGAACTCCTCCAGCTGGATCGGCCAGTTCAGGCGCCGGCCGGTGGCCGCGAGAAGGCGGGACTCCTGCACCGGATGGGCTTCGTCGGGAACGGTGTGGATCAGGAGCAGGGGCGGCCTGACCTTCGGCGGGTGGTTGATCATGCTGAGCCCGTCCACGTCCACTCCGGTACGCCACTCGGTGACGTGATTGGAGAGTGACCCGAAGAACGCAGGGACACCGTAGCCGCTGGCGCTGTGCGCGGCGGTCATCCCGACATCGATCATGGGCGCGTCCAGGATGGCCCGGTCGACCATGGTCGCCAGCGGGGACCTCGCGAGGAACCGGCCGACGATCGCGCCGCCCATGGAGGTGCCGTACAGGATGACGCGTCGTGCCCCCCTGCGCTGGGCCTCGCGGACGGCGGCCTCCAGGTCACGCCACTCCGAGTCGCCCAGGTGGATCAGCCCGTCGGGTGAGGGCGGCGCGCCTTCGTCGTTGCGGTAGCTGATGTTCAGGAAGGGCAGGCCGAGCTGGTGTACGACCGGGAGCACCTTCAGCTCCGCCTTGCGCCGCCCGTTCTGCCCGTGGACCGCGATGACCCAGGTGGAGCCGCGTCCGGGCACGTACCACGCGGGAGCGGGGCCGAGTTCAGTAGGGATCATGATCTCGGAGTAGTCCACTCCCCAGGCGACCTTGGGGTCACCGGGCGGGACGTTGCCGAAGCGGCCGGGGGTGCCTACAGAGGGGATGAAGCCGCGCAGCACCTCGCGTGTCACCTGGCCGGGGGCCCGGGACACGATCTCGCCGAGCATCGAGTGGGAGCCGGTCCACTCCAGCCAGTACGTCCCCGGCTTGCGGGTCTCCGCCGTGTCGGTCAGGGTCACCGCGTGGCCCCGCACGGCGAGCACCCGGGTGTTGTTCTCCCCGTAGCGCACGACCTTGATGGACTGGTCGCTGCCCCACCAGGCGGCGTAACCGCTCGCGCAGACCAGGACGGCCGCTAACGCGGCGAGGGCGATCGACACCTTCCGTCTACGCCCGGATGCCATCGAGGGTCCTCCTCCCCGTCCGCCTGCACAGCTCTCGGAACGCGTCCTCCGGCAGGCCGATGCGCCCGCCGATGTAGAGGTGGACGAGCCCCTGGGTGCTGGAGGTCAGCACCAGCGCCACCTCCAGCGGATCGTCGGCGCGCAGCAGGCCCAGGCGCATGCCCTCGTCGACCAGGGCCACCACCGGGGCGAACGCCGGGGACCCGCGGCCCTCGAAGTCGTCGGGGAACCGCCGGGCGCGTTCCCGCCGATCGGTCATGAGGAACGTGTACAGATGCGGAGTCCCGAGGGCGAAGTCCAGGAAGTCGTCCATCAGGCCGAACACCCGGCTCTCCCAGTCCCCGTCCTGGATCCGTGTCCCCCAGCCCTCCGCGATCCGCTTGAAGGCTCGATCGACCACGGCGTCGAGCAGGGCCTGACGGTTCGGATAGTGCTTGTAGATCGCCATCGCGGTGACGCCGACCACGTCCGCCACCCGCCGCATGGTCACCGCGTCGGCACCCTCGCTCACGAGAATGTCCCGCGCCGCGTCGGCGATCCTCTCGGCCGTCTTCATGTATACACCGTACACCCCGGAGGTGTACGACGTATACCCCGGGAGGTCAGGCGGCCAGGCTGGATCCGCGTACGACGAGTTCGGTGGCGAGTTCGATGTGGTGGGACTCGATCGTCTCGCCGGCGGCCAGGCGCAGCGCCGTGCGCAGGGCGACCCTGCCCATCTCGCGCAGCGGCTGGCGGACGGTGGTCAGCGGCGGCGAGGTCAGGGCGGCGAGGTCGGTGTCGTCGAAGCCCACGACGCTGAGGTCCTCGGGGACGCGCAGTCCGCGGGCCCTGGCGGCCTGTATGGCGCCGAGCGCGACCCCGTCGCTGACCGCGAAGACGGCCGTCGGCACAGGCTCCACGTCGAACAGGAGCGCCCCTTCCTTCAGCCCGTCTGGATAGCAGAAACCCCCGGAGGCGCGTACGTACTCCGGCCGTACGGGCACCCCCGCGGCCTCCATCGCGGCGCGGTAACCGTGCATGCGCGCCTGGTTGGGGGCCGCGCCGGCGGGGCCGCCGAGGTAGGCGATGCGGCGGTGGCCGAGGGCCAGCAGGTGCTGGGTGGCGGACAGGCCGCCGACGAAGTTGGTGGAGCCGATGCTGACCATGGGGATGCCCGGCAGGTTGACCGGGTCGATGACCACCAGCGGCAGGCAGGCCTGGGACAGCGCGATGAGCTGCGCCTGGGTCGGCTCGGCGAGGGTGATCACCGCGCGCCGGCCGGCGGCGACCAGGTCGTGGGCCCAGGACGTGCCGTCGCGGGGCGTGCCCTTCTCCTGGGTGACGATCACCCCCACGCCCGACGCGGCGCCGGCCTCGATCGCGCCGGTGATGATCTCAGCCGAGTAGGAGCAGAGATCCTCGTCCAGCTGCACCTCGACCAGCCCCTCCACCGGAGTCCGGTGTGGCGGGCGTGGGACGTAGCCGTGTTCCGCGAGCAGCGAGCGCACCAGCGCCCGCGTGGCCGGCGCGACGTCCGCGCGGCCGTTGAGCACCTTCGACACGGTGGCCACCGACACTCCCGCCGAAGCGGCGACGGTGGCCAGCGTGGCACGTCTGGGTCTGGTCGGCATAGATTCCTCCACAGCAGATCCTAAACACGCGTCCGGCCGCCGGGTCTGGTCAGGAGTCTCTCAGGAGAATTCGATGAATGAGCCGCCGACCGCCCTCGCCGAGGGCGTCGACGCGGAGTTCATGTACCAGTAAACCGCAGAGCACGGCCCGCGCCCCCCCGATAGCGCGGGCCGTGCCCCTTCAGATCAGCCGGTCAGATCGGCCGTCAGTACGAGAACGCCTGGAACTCGGCCGCCCTCACATGCTCCCGCTGCGGGCTGGCCGTGGCGCAGTCCGTCGCGGAGTTCGGATCGTTGTCCTGCTCGCCGGCGTACACCGGGTTGCCGGTGCACTGCGTGGTGAGCGCCCTGAACATCAGGTGCGTGGCGCTCGTGGCCCGCACGTCGAACGACTCGATGAGCATGTCCGCGCCACGTGGCCGTGGCCGCGTGGCGTCGAACGCGTTCGACTTGCTGGTGTAGACCTTCTTGAACTGCGCCGGGTCGGCGCAGTCCTTGGCGCAGGCCAGCACCTCGAACGAGCGCAGCGCCGAGAAGCGGTTCTGCGTGGCGGGATCGGCCGGATCCGAGCCGGGCCTGAGCATCGCGCTCACCTGCACCCTGCGGATCTTGACCGGGTCGTCACCCGCCAGGTCCACCACGACCGACTTGCCCGCGGGCGCGCCGGTGAGCGAGGCCCAGTTCGTGGCCTCGGTCTCGTCGATCAGCTTGGCCTGGTTGACGCCGTCTCCCGTGGCGGTCGCCCCGCTCGCGGCCGAGGCGTGGTTGCGGGTCAGCAGCAGCGGGAGCGGCAGCTTCACACCCGGAACCACGACGAACTTCGTCCGCTTGTGCCCGAATCCGGCGCCCGCGACCACGAAGTCGTAGATGCCGGGGGTCATCTCCACGGTGTCGCCGAGCGGCGTCGCGGGATCGGTGTCGGCGACCGGGACGGCGCGTGCCTCGTAGTCGCCCACGTAGAGCCGCAGCGCCGCGTCCTTCGCCTCGCCCAGCGGCTTGAGCTGCAGCGAGCCGTTCTTGCCCGCCGGGTTGACGAAGCTGGGGGTCGGGTCGGGGTCGCTCGGGCCGTTGCTGGCCGCGGCCTCGCCGAGGCCGTGCTCGGCGAACGCGCGCCACATGATGTCCTGGTTCTTGCCGTCGAAGCGCATCCGGTCCGCCGCGAGCAGCGCGTCGCGGTGGTCGACGTAGCTGACCGCGCCAGAGGCCATCAGCAGCAGGGCGTCGAACGAGAGTTGCATCCAGCGCCGGTTGCCCGGGCACCGCTCGACCGGCGTCTTGCCGTCCGCGCACGACTCCTGCTGCTTGGCCGAGCCCTTGCCGTACCGCTTGACGAAGGCCTCGCGTACGTCGAACTGTGTGGCCGACCAGATCTCGCCGTCCGCGTGCACCTGCTGGCCGACGATGTCGTAGTTCATGTCGCTGTAGTTGAGCGGCGACTTGGACATGTCGTAGTTCCTGATGCCGGCCGCCTTGTCGCCCGTCACGTAACCACCCGTGACGTACGGGGTCAGCCCGGCGGGGCGGAAGCCGTACTCGTTGAGGTACTCCATCGCGACCAGGTCGGAGTTGCTCTCGTTCATGGCCCCGGCCTGGGCGCCGCTCCAGCCGGAGTTCGGCCCGCCGATCATGCGGCCGGAGATCGCGTGGGTGTACTCGTGGCCGATGACCGACATGTCATAGTCGCCGTCCGCGCAGGGCGAGTAGAACGCGCCGGCCTGGGGCTGCCACAGGTACATGTTCGTGATCGGCGCGACCCCGTCGGGCCCGGTGATCTGGTTGGCGTTGTTGCGTACGGACAGCACCCGGGCGCCCGCCTGGGCGTTGCCCTGCTCGGGGTCGTTGCCGAGCCCGCCGCGCTCACCGTTGTCGCCCTGCATGTTCCAGGCGGTCTCGGTGAAGCCGAGCCGGTAGGACCAGTCGTGCAGGCGGTTGTGCATGGCGTTCAGGTTGGCGATGGCGGCCTCGAGGTCGGCCTCACCCTCCTGGTCGAACGTCGCCGGGTCGCACTTGGCCTCGTGCCAGGTGTTGTTCCACGGGAAGGTGTAGTTCCTGCTCGGCGTGATCACGTTCGGACGGGTGCCGACGGCCGACGAGCTGCCGCTCGCCCGCTTCTCGAAGGTCTTGGCCGCGTTGCCGATGCTGGTGTTCGTCGACTCTCCGGTGGCGTGGTCGACGTCCCAGGCCTTGCCCGTCCCCGGGTCGACACCGCTCACGAAGTCACAGCCGCGACCGGGCGCGGCGCACCAGGTCTCACGGGTGTCCTTGGAGGAGTAGTCGTCGCGCGGGTTCGACGGGAACACCGACCACTGCGGGTTCTCCGGTTCGAAGTGGTCGACCAGGTTGTCGCGCGTCAGAATGGCCCCGCTGACCGCGTCGACGTGCGTGGTGTACCCCGCCGCCTCGCCTTCCCCGCCGGCGATCAGCACCACCTGGTACGCGTTGTGCACCCCGTCGGGCGCGGGCACCGCGACCGGGGTCGCCTGCTTGGTGCGTGCCGTGGCCAGGTCGATGCCACCGTCCCTGGCCGCCACCTCCATGGCCTGCTCCGCGGTGATCGCCGCGGCCGGGGGCGCCGCCGTCTCCCGCGACAGCGAGGAGGTGACGTGCTTGACCTGACCGCCGGTCACGCCGATCGCGACGAGACCGTCCACGCCGGCCGGCAGGTCGCCGAAGCGCTGACGCAGGAGCACGGCGTGCCCTGCGCCGATGGGGTTGACCGCGACCCTCTCCAGGGCGTCGACGGCCTCGGCGGACAGTCCGAAGACCGCCTCGTTGTCCTTGAGATAGGCCCGCGCGGCCTGCTCCGAGTCGGAGCTCAGGCCCTCGGCCAGCGGTTCCGCGCTGGTGACCGAGGCGGGGGTGCCTAGAGCGTTCCATCGGATCTCGGCCTCGGGACCGGCCCTGCGGGCGTTGACCCCGGCGGGCGGGGGCACCCGGCCCTGGCGGTTGTCCACGTCTGGCTGACCGGTCTCTGCCTGGAAATCATGGGTTCCCACGGCCTGCCCGCCGGGTTCTCCCCGGGCTGCCGTGGTGAGGGGGAGGGTCGTCGCGGTGACCGCGACGACGATGAGAGCGCTGCGTAACCAGGACTTGGTCGACACGAATCCCTCCTGCGTGTCAGGGATGCGCAGGTTGCGCGCATCTCGCAAGAGGTAACACCCGTTCATGGAGGCTGACAAGATCTTGTAAAGCGTGACATTTCAGCGTATAGGCGGATTTCGCCGGGCTTGTACGGTCGTCTCACCTGGGGACGGGCGCTTGCGATCTGGCTGCTTGGACATTTCATCCAGGACATATACGATATGTCCAACCGGTCTGGAGGGGCTCATGGAGCAGGAGCAGGATGCGATCATCGCCGCGCTCGCCCCGGTCGCCGACGGGATCGTGGCCACCCTGGGCTCGGTCTGCGAGGTGGTCGTGCACGACTTCCGCCGCCCGGACAACTCCGTGGTGGCCATCGCAGGCTCGGTCACCGGGCGCAACGTGGGCGGGTCGATGAGCGAGATCGGCATGGGCGTACTGGCCCGCGGGGACGAGGCGGGCGACGAGCTCAACTACGTGACCCGCACCCAGGACGGCAAGCTCGTCAAGTCCTCCACGATGGTGCTGCGCGACAGCGAGGGGGCCGTGTTCGGAGCCCTGTGCGTCAACCTCGACATCACCGCGCTCAGCCAGGCGCACGCGCTGATCGGCGAGCTCGCCGCCGCCCCGGCCGCCGTGCCCACCACCACCTTCGGCGACGACGTCGACTCGGTCCTGGACGCCGTCGTGGACGCGTACCAGCTCGACCAGAACAAGCCCTGGGGCTCGCTGAGCAGGGAGGAGCGGCTGCGGCTGTTCCGCGGCCTGGACCGGCGCGGCGTGTTCGCCGTGCGCCGGGCGGTCCCACAGGTGGCGGCCAGGCTCGGCATCTCCCGCGCGTCCGCCTACAACTACCTCGCCCAATCGCGCACCGACACCTCGCTGGAGGACCACGCATGACGAACGCACTCCCGGTCACCCTCGACGACGTCCGCGACGCCGCGGTCCAGATCAAGGGCGTCGCCCACCGCACGCCCGTACTGCGTTCCAGGACCCTGGACGCGCTCGCCGGCGCGCAGGTCTTCCTCAAGTGCGAGAACTTCCAGCGCATCGGCGCGTTCAAGTTCCGCGGCGCCTACAACGCCATCTCCCGGCTCTCGCCCGAGCAGCTCGCGAAGGGCATCGCCGCGTACTCCTCGGGCAACCACGCCCAGGCCGTCGCCCTGGCCGCCCGCGAGCTGGGCAGCTCCGCCGTGATCCTCATGCCCGAGGACGCCCCGCCGTCCAAGCGGGCGGCCACCGCCGGTTACGGCGCCGAGATCGTCACCTACGACCGCTACACCGGCGACCGGGAGGCGATCGGCGCGGCGCTGGCGGCCGAGCGCGGACTGACGCTGATCCCCCCGTACGAGCATCCGCACGTCATCGCCGGGCAGGGCACCGCCGCGCTGGAGCTGATCGAGGAGGTCGGCGACCTCGACGCGTTGCTGACGCCGATCGGCGGCGGCGGGCTCATGGCGGGCAGCGCCACCGCGGCCAAGGGCCTGCGTCCCGGCATCCGCGTGATCGGTGTCGAACCCGAGGCCGGGGACGACACCAGGCGGTCACTGGCGGCGGGTGAGCGGGTGTCCATCCCCGTCTCCCGGACGATCGCCGACGGCCTTGCCGCCGAGATCCCCGGCGAGCTGACCTTCTCCGTCAACAAGCACCTGGTCGACGAGATCGTCCTGGTCTCCGATGACGAGATCCGCACGGCGATGCGGCTGGCGTTCGAACGCCTGAAGATCGTCATGGAGCCCAGCGGCGCCACCCCGCTGGCCGCCCTGCTGGCCGGCCGGCTCTCCCCCATGCCGCCGCGCATCGGACTGATCGTCTCCGGCGGCAACATCGACGCCCGCCGCTTCGCCGAGTTGTGCGCGGACGCGCCGCCGGCGTGACTGCTCGGCGGCCGCTTCCCCGCCGACCGGCGGGCTGGTGGAATCCGACGGGTTCCTAGCCGGAGGGCTCGAGGCCGCTGAGCGTGATCGCCGGGAACTCGGCCGGCGTGGGGGGCTGGTCGGCCTGCACGACCCAGGCGAGCCCGGTGCGGTCGTCCGCGAGGATGGTCTCCACCGCCGCGGCGACCTCCTCAGGGTCGGCGAGTCGCAGTCCCGCCTCGACCAGCGGGGCGCGGAACGACGCGATGATCGGGGTGTCCACCAGGCCGGGGCACACGGCGTTGACCCGGATGCCGTCGCCGGCCAGAAGCATGGCGGCCGAGCGTACGAGGCCGATGAGGGCGTGCTTGGCGGTCGCGTAGAAGATGTCGGGCGAGGCGGTCAGGCCGGCGAGGCTGGAGGTGACGATGATCGAGCCCGACCCCTGGGCGCGGAACCGGGGCAGGCAGGCGTGGATTCCGTAGACCACGCCGTCAAGATCGGTGCGCATCGTCTCGCCGTAGCCTTCGACGGTGAAGTCGTGGAGTCCGCAGCGGCCCGGGATCCCGGCGTTGAACATGGCGACGTCCAGCCGGCCGTACGCGGAGATCGTCTCGGCGACCGCGGCGTGGTTGCCGCCGGGATCGGCGACGTCGAGGCGTACGAACAGGCCGCCTGTCTCGGCCGCGACGGCGGCTCCCGACCTCGCGTCGAGGTCGGCGACCACGACGCGCATGCCGCCGCGGGACAGCCTGCGGGCGGTGGCGGCACCGATTCCGCTGCCTCCACCGGTGATCAGTGCCACTGGCGTGGTCACGACGGCTCCGGTTCCGCGATGCGCGACATTTCGACTCCTCGTATGCGCAGGCCGTGCCGGCGCAGGCAGACGCGGCCGTAGAGGCGCTGGAAGGCCACCAGGACCAACAGGGTGACGACGAGCAGCACGTCGTCGAGCAGCGGGACCAGATCGATGGGCAGGGCCATCGCCATGACCACGCGCACCCCCGTGTCGGCGAGGAACGCGACTCCCCAGACGGCCGTGACCGCTCTGAGCGCGTGCCGGAACTCGGGGAAGCGCTCCCAGTTCGACGCCCAGATCTCCTGCTTGCCCGGGTCGAGGAACATCCTGGTGCCCTCGTAGAGGAACGGCCGCCGGCCCAGCAGACTGATCAGGGCCCACAGCCCCAGGGCGGCGCTGCCCCAGGCATCACGGATCAGGAGCACCCTCGGACTGCCCGTCACGAACGACATGACCACCGTCAGCGCCATCGCGCCCAGGACGAACATGGTGGTGCCGCTGACCCTGCGCTCGGTGACGATGCCGTGCACGGCTCGCCCGGCCGGCAGGACGCTGCCGCACAGCAACGCCAGCCACTGGTTCACGCCCGCCGCCCGCAGCCCGTAGAAGATCGCGAGCGGGCCCGCGAACTCGAAGACCAGCACACCCAGCATCGCCCGGCGAGAGGACCTCGACGCCGTCGCCGCGGTCATCGTGACTCCTCCGCTTCTCCCGTGGTGGCCATGAGGAAGATCGCCACCGCCTCGCGGGTGTAGGCGGCGACGTCGATCCCGTGGTCCCCGCCGATCCGTGCGGCCGCCGCCTCGATGACCCCGCGGATCATCACGGCCATGGACCTGGCGTCGAAGTCGCGGAACTCCCCCGAGCGCTGCCCGTCACGCAGCAACTCCTCCAGCCCCCGCACGCCCGGCTCCTGGTACTCGGCCGTCGTGTGCCGCTCTCCTGACGGGTTGCGCAGGTGGTTGCCGACCTCCGTGAGCGCCGCGACCTCCTTGGGGTGGTCACGCAGGAACTCCAGGTTCGCCTCCAGGTACGCCCGCAGCCGCCCTGGCGCCGTGCCCTCCGCCTCCATCCGTTCGATCATGTACACGGCCCCCGACCGGTAGACGTCCTCGACGATCGCCTTGATCAGGTCTTCCTTGCCGGCGAAGTGGTACGAGATCAGCCGCGGGCTGCTGAGCCCGGCACGCTCGGTGATGCGGGCGAAGGACGCCTTGTCATAGCCCAGCTCCCCGATGGTGTCGATGGCCGCCCTGATGATCTGCGCACGACGTACGGCGTTGGTGGCCGAGTCGCGGGAGGGTTTTATCTGCATAGATAAAAAATGGTATGCCCAGATAAATTTCTTGTCCAGCGTCGCCGCACGCTGAAGTGTTCTGGGGTCAGGACGTCGGCGAAGTGGTCGCCAGGCCGACGTGGCGGCCGACGTCCTCGACGTCGGCCGCGGCCAGCACCGCCGGCAGCAGACCGGGGAAACGCTCCTGGAGATCCTCGCGGCGCAGGGTCACATAGCAGCGGGTGCCCTCCTTGCGAGTGCGGGTCAGGCCGGCGTCGCGCAGGATCCGGAGATGGTGGCTGAGCGTCGACTTGGCCACCGGCGCCCGCAGCTCACCCCAGCCGCGCTCGGCCCCGTCGGCCAGCACTCGCACCAGCCCGACCCGGATCGGGTCGCCGAGGGCCGCCATCACTCCGGTGAGGGTCATCTCCTCCAGCTCAGGGTGCCCGGTTCGTCGCATGCTGCCTATGATACCTTGTTCGATGTTTGACGAACATCGAATGAAGGGTTCTGTCATGGCATTCACAGATCTGGTGGTCATCGTCACGGGTGCGGGGTCGGGGATCGGCCGCGCGACCGCCATCGCGTTCGCCCAGGCCGGCGCGTACGTCCTGGGTGTCGGCCGCCGCAAAGAGGCTCTGGAGGAGACCGCCCAGGGTCACCCCAACATCGAGATCCTGCCCATCGACCTCCGCGACGCGCATGCGCCCCAAACCATCGTCGACACGGCGCTCGCCCGCTGGAAACGGGTCGACGTCCTCATCAACAACGCCGGCGCGACCGCGATGATGCCGCTGGCCGACGTCACCGCCGAGCGCATCGGCGAGCTTTTCGGGCTCAACGTCGCCGCGCCCAGCCTGCTGGCCAGCGCCGCCCTGCCCCACCTCCGGCGCACCCGCGGCTCGATCGTGAACATCTCCAGCACGTACGGCCACCGGCCGCTACCCGGCGCCGCCCACTACGCCGCCACCAAGGCCGCCATGGAACAGCTCACCCGCACCTGGGCCCTGGAGCTGGCCTCCGACGGCGTCCGGGTCAACGCCCTGGCCCCCGGCCCCACGGAGTCCGAGGCGCTGGCCGCGGCCGGCCTGGCCGCGGACGCGGTGGAGCAGATCAAGCAGGACGAAGCCGGCCGCATCCCCCTGAGCCGCCGCGGCGAGCCCCACGAGGTCGCCACCTGGATCCTGCACCTGGCCCACCCCACCTCCACCTGGCTCACCGGCCAGGTCCTCACCGTCGACGGCGGCCTCGAACTCGTGTGACCGACTCTCACCAGGACGTCCGTGCCCATCAGCGCATGCATCACTGTGTCCATCAGCGCAGCCGTACGGTGGCCGTCACGGACGCACGATATGCCGGACTTCTGATCAGCGCAGCTCGCCGAACCAGCGCAGCACCCGCGGCAGCGAGCGGAACGCCGAGAGGGCGGTCAGGCGCCTGGCCTGATCGGTACGACGTTGCCGGGCGTGACGCGGCGGGGGAGCGCGAACCAGGTGGCCTTGCCGACGAGGTCCGGGCGGGTGAGGTAGCGCTGGGGGTGACAGCCGTGAAAGCCGTCGGAGAGCCTGGCGATGATCCGCAGCCCCCGCCCGTGCTCGGCGCTCACGTCGGGAGGCGGCGGGGCGGGCAGGATCGGGCTGCTGTCGACCACCACGCACATGATCTCTTTGGCGTCTATGTGCAGGGCCAGCTCGTAGGGGCCGGCGCCGTACAGGAAAGCGTTGGTCACCAATTCGCTGACCATGAGCACGGCGTCGTCGACGAGATCGGAACAAAGGGCGAGCGCCGACAATTCACGGTGAATGATCGTTCGTGCGTGGCGGACCGTCCTGGCGTCCTGGACCAGCGGCCAAACGTACTGCTTCCCGCTCGGGCGAGCCGATCGCAGCCTGGTCATGGCCTCTCTTTCCTGGGCGGGGCAGCGAATGCGTGTTTCGTTCAACAAGGAGTGCCTGCCTAGGGTCGACGTACACCGCTGTCGAAACATGTACGTATGGAAAGGCATTCTGGTTGAATCCGCCGCGAGAAAAATCACCATTATCTTTAGCCGCGCTCCGCGGGCGGCCGGGACGCTCGCGGGTACGGACACAGCCATGAGCAGTCCTGACGAGAACACACCGAAGAACGACCCCAAGCCCATGCCCGACGCCGTACGCCGGCCGCCCAGGGATCGTCCGGTAAAACCCAAGCCCGCCGGCCAGGAAGCGCTGGAGCGGGCGCTGTCGGAGTCAGGCAAGAACCTGAAAGATCTGACCTAGCGTCACACCACGTCTACAGCAGGGGCCACAGCCGGGCCGGGGTCAGGGGAACGTCGGTGATCTTCGCCGCGGCTTCGGGGACCGCGGCGGCGACCGCGTTGGCGATGGCGGCGGCCGGGCCGATGGTGCCGGACTCCCCCGCGCCCTTCATGCCGCCCGGCGTGAGCGGCGAGGGAGTCCGCAACATGAAGACCTCGATGCCGGGCACCTCCCTGGTGGTCGGCGGCAGGTATTCGGTGATCGGCTGGCCGTCCTCGGTGTACACGATCTCCTCGGTCAGCGCCATGCCGATCCCCTGGGCCACGCCGCCCCTGATCTGGCCCTCCACCAGGGCCGGGTTCACCAGCACGCCGGAGTCGTTGACCGCCCAGTAGCCCTCGGGCGATCGCCATCAGCTTGTCGCGCAGGCGTACAGCGTGAAGTCGGTGAGCACGTTCGTGCCCCAGTCGGGGTAGAGCAGCGGCGCGCCTGCCTCCAGCGCCCGCTCCGCGCCGACCACGGCGGGCAGCTCGTCGAGCTCCAGGTCCACGAGGTCGGCGGCGTCCCTGGCGGCCTCCGGCGTGCGGGCGACGACGACGGCGAGCGGCTGGCCGGCGTATCTGATCGCGTCGTCCAGCATCCGGTACGACAGCATCCGCTGGCCCGGGGCCAGGCTGACGCACGGCAGGAACAGGCCGGCGGCGTCGGCCGGGGTGATGACGTCGAGCACGCCCTCGGCCGCCGCGGCCGCCTTGGCGCCGCAGCCGAGCAGCCTTCCGTGGGCGGTGGGGCTGCGGACCACGTACGCGTGGACGGTGCCCGGCAGGCGGACGTTGCCGACGTACCTGCCTCTGCCCGTCAGCAGCCTGATGTCTTCCCTTCGCGGCGTCCTCGCGCCGACATACCCCTCTCCCATGGTCCGATTGTGAGCGCGGTCGTCCGAACGGTCTATACGATCCGCGAGAAAGAGCACGTCAGCGGGGGCACTGATGCAAACTTTCCTACCATTTCCGGACTTCGCCGCAACGGCTGCGGTCCTGGACCCGCTACGGCTCGGCAAGCAGCGGATCGAGTCCCTGCAGGTCCTCCGCGCCCTCACCATCCCCGGTTACGGCTGGCGCCACCACCCGGTCGTGAAGATGTGGGCCGGTTACGAGGAGGCGCTCGTCCGCTACGGCCTCGAGGTGTGCGACCGCTGGCGCGCCATGGGCCGGCCGGACACCTGCGCCCGGACCATGACCACCGAACTGGCCAGGCACCGCGCCACCCCGAAAGCCACCCCGAAAGCCACCCCGGAAGTACGCCGCCAGAAGGAGCTGGCGGCGGCCGGCGAGCTGCCGCCCTGGCTCGGCGACGAGGCGCTGCACCGCAGCCACCGCTCCGCGCTCCTGCGCAAGGACCCCGGCTTCTACCGCCCGGTGTTCGGCGACGAGCCGGACGACCTGGACTACGTCTGGCCCCGCTCCGACCGCCTCCCGGTGGTCAGATGACCTCGAAGGCGGCCATCATGGCCATGTCCTCGTGTTCGAGGTTGTGGCAGTGCAGGACATATCGCCCCCGATAGTCGGTGAACCGCGTGACGATCTCGACGGTCTGGGCGTCGCGCACCTCGATCGTGTCCTTCCACTCCGGCGGCCCCGACGGCCGCTCGCCGTTGACCGACAACACCTGGAAGTGGTCCAGGTGCAGGTGTACGGGGTGGGCCACGTCACTGGTCAGCCGCCACACCTCGACGTCCCCCAGCTTCGGTCTGGCCTCCATCCGACGGGCGTCGAACGGCCGGCCGTTGATCAGCCACCCGGTGCCGCCGTGCATGCTCCCGCTGCTGAACTCGAACTCCCGCGTCACCGTCGCCTTGCCTGGATCGAGCGCCTCGACGGTGGACAACCGTCCTGGCACGGCCGAGTCGTCGGGCTCGTCGCGGTCCACCGCGAACCGCATCACCCTGGCCTGCGCGCCCTCCCCCGCCAGGTTCCGCAGCTCGACGTACCGGCCCAGCTCGTAGCCGGCGAAGTCGACGACCACGTCCGCGCGCTCACCAGGGGCCAGCCTGATCTGACGTACCGTGCGCGGCGCGCTCAGCAGGCCCCCGTCGCCGCTGATCCGCACCATGGGGCCGCCGGTGGACAGCTCGTACACGCGCGCGTTGGACGCGTTGCACAGCCGCAGCCGGTAGCGCGCCCTGGCCACCCGCAGCTCGGGCCAGGGCGCGCCGTTCACCAGGATCACGTCCCCGAGGACGCCACCCATGTACCCCTCCTGCACCCCCGGCCGATCCGGCAGGCCCGGATACAGCAGCGTGCCGTCCGCGGCGAACGACCGGTCGCAGATCAGCAGCGGCACGTCCCGCTCCCCCGCGGGCAGCGGCAACGCCTCCTCCTCGGCGTCGCGCACCAGGAACATCCCGGCCAGTCCGCGCCACACCTGCGGCCCCGTGTAGTCCATGCGATGGTCGTGGTACCAGAGCGTGGCGGCCCGCTGCTCCAGCGGGAACACGTACTCGCGCGCGGCCCCCGGCGCGACGAGGTCCGTGGGGAAGCCGTCGGACTCCGGCGGTGTGTGCCCGCCGTGCAGGTGCAGGACGGTCGGCTCACCGAGCTGGTTGACGAGTTTCACCACCGTCCGCCGCCCGCTGCGCGCCTCGATGGTCGGCCCGGGAAACGTCCCGCCGTATCCCCAGATCGGGGTACGCAGCCCCGGCAGCACCTCCACCTCCGCCACCCGCTCGGTCAGCTCGTAGAAGTCGGCCCCGCCCGCGCTGCTGACCGGCTTGGCCACCTCGGGCAACGGCAGCGGCACCGCGTACGGCTTGGGCTGCGGCGCCGCGCCGGCCAGGAGCTGCGGTTGCGGGGTGCCGGCGAGCAGCGAGCACCCCGGCACCCCCACCGCCGCCACCGCACCGATACCGAGCAACCGCAGCACGTCCCGTCTCCCCGGCCCGGCCCCGCGCCCGTTCCGGGTCGTGGCCGCCTGGCCGCCGCCGATCCGGGTCATGCCACGGCCCGGCGGGGGAACACCCTGCCGAGCTGGGCGACGCCACCGCCGAACAGCAGCACCCCGAGCGGCAGGTGAACGGTCTTCACCCCCATCTCGCCGAGCACCGCCTGCACGACCGTCAGGACCAGCAGCAGCGCAGCCGGGACGATGAACGCCGCGGACCCGCCACCTGGCCGCCAGACCAGGATCGCCGCGAGGAGGTGGAGGATCCCGACGACGAGCAGGGCCACCGCCGAGGCCATGTGCAGCGACCGCCCGCCAGGGGTGGAGAGCAGCATGCCCGCCGTCACGGCCTGGAACAGCAGCGCGACGACATGCAGGACCACCGCGGCCCTGAGCCACTGCATGGCCCAGGGGGAGGTGCGTACGGGCCGGGCATCGAACTGTTGCGTGACCATCTCAGTCTCCTATGAGTGCGTCGAAGTGCTCTGTCGCGGTGATGGCGCAGATCTTCTCCATGGCACGACATCGTGGTGTCCGGCCCGGCCCCTGGGCATCGTGCCGGGGAAGACTCCTGCGCCTACGACGCGCGAAGCACAGCGGGCCGCACTACGACGCCGGGAGTAGTGGCGGTTTCCCACCTGGTACGGAGGAGGACGGCACCACCAGGCTCTAATGTGCAGGAATGAGCCCAATGCTCGGATGGCGCCCGCTCGCCCTGGACACCGCGCTCGCCGCCGTGATGGCCGCAGTCCTGTCGCTCACCGTGCTGGTCACGCCGGACGCCGGAGCGCTCGACCTGGTCGCCGTCCTGGCCGGCTCGGCGGCGCTGGTCGCCTGGCGTCGTGCTCCCCTGGTGTCACTGGCCGTCAGCACGGTGTGCATGCTCTACTACTCCCTCCACGCCGAGCCGGGACCGCCCTCCGCCTTTCCCGTGCTGGTCTCCGTGTTCGGCGCGGTCAGGGCCGGGCACCGCGTGATCGCCGCGCTGGCCGGCGCGGGCTTCCTGATCGTCAGCCTGGCGGTGAACCTGTCCACCGCCACCGACCAGAACCCCAGGGAGATCGTCCAGCAGACGTCGTTGCTGATCGGCTGGTTCGTGGCCGCAGGGGTGACGGCCACGGTGGCCAGGCACCGGCAGGCGTACCTGGAGCAGGTCGAGCAGCGGGCGGTGGAGGCCGAGCGCACCCGCGAGGAGGCGGCGCGCCGCCGCGCGAGCGAGGAGCGGCTGCGCATCGCCAGGGAGCTGCACGACTCGCTCACCCACAGCATCTCGATCATCAAGGTGCAGGCGGGGGTGGCCGTTCACCTGGCCCGCAAGAACGGTGAGGAGGTGCCGGCCGCGCTGCTGGCCATCCAGGAGGCCGGCGGCGACGCCATGCGCGAGCTGCGCGCCACCTTGGAGGTCCTGCGGGACTCCGACGGCTCGGAGGGCGCGGACGGCGAACCCGTGGCCAGCGGTCTCGACCGGCTCCACGACCTGGTGGAACGGGCCCGCTCGACCGGCCAGCCGGCCACCGTGACGATCTCCGGGGCGCTCCGCGAGCTGCCCGCCGAGGTGGACAGGGCCGCGTACCGGATCGTCCAGGAGGCACTCACCAACGTCTCCAGGCACGCGGGCGGCGCCTCCGCGTCGGTACGCATCGACTACGGCGGCGACGCGCTGGCCGTCCAGGTGGACGACGACGGCACGGCCTGCTCCGACGCGCCACATGTGCCGGGCGTGGGCCTGCTCGGCATGAGCGAGCGCGTCACGGCACTGGGCGGCCGGTTGCGCGCCGGGCCCCGCCCCGAGGGAGGCTTCACCGTACGCGCGGAACTGCCTCTGGAGGAACCATCGTGATCCGTGTCCTGCTCGTGGACGACCAGGCGCTCATCCGCGGCGGCTTCCGCGCCCTGCTGGAGGCCGAGGACGACATCGAGGTGGTGGCCGAGGCCGCGAACGGCGAGCAGGCCGTCGCCCTCGCCCTGGAGCACCTGCCCGACGTCGCCCTCGTCGACGTGCAGATGCCGGTCGTGGACGGGATCGAGGCGACCAGGCGGATCGCCGCCGACGAGCGCCTGAACCAGGTCCACGTCGTGATCCTGACCAACTACGGCCTCGACGAGTACGTCTTCAACGCCCTCCGGGCCGGCGCCTGCGGCTTCATGGTCAAGGACACCGAGCCCGCCGACCTGCTGCAGGGCGTCAGGGTCGCGGCCCGCGGCGACGCGCTGCTCTCCCCCGCCATCACCCGCCGCCTGATCGGCGAGTACGTCGCCCGCCGCCCCGAGCCCGCGCCGGTAGGGCTCGACGTGCTCACCAACCGCGAACGCGAGGTGACCGCGCTGGTCGCCCGCGGCCTGTCCAACAACGAGATCGCCGCGCACATGGTGATCAGCCCGACCACCGCCAAGACGCACGTCAGCAGGGCCATGACCAAGCTGGGCGCCCGCGACCGCGCCCAGCTCGTGGTCTTCGCCTACGAGTCCGGCCTGGTCGCCCCACGGGCGCGCCGCTGACACCCGCGGGCAGGTTCGTGGTGGAATGACCTCCTGATCACTGGGAGGACTCGTGGGCATCATTTCGCGCGGCTTCCGCGGCAAGCGCAGAGGGGGCGACGAGCGGCTGCCACCCGGGCAGTACCTGGTCGAGGACTTCCCGGTGCTGTCGGCTGGGCCGACGCCGCGGATCCCGCCTGAGCGGTGGGAGTTCGCCATCGACACCGAGGCCGAGCGGACCCACCGCTGGTCGTGGGAGGAGTTCCTGGCCCTGCCCAGGCAGACGCCCACGGTCGACATCCACTGCGTCACCAAGTGGTCCAAGCTGGACACCACGTGGGAGGGCGTCTCGCTGGACGTGCTCTTCGAGGACGTCGACACGGCGGCCGAGCACGCCCTGGTCTACTCGTACGGCGGATACACCACCAACCTGCCACTGGAGGACCTGCTCGACGGCAAGGCGTGGATCGTGCACCGCTTCGGCGGCGAGGACCTGGAGCCCAGGCACGGCGGTCCCGCCCGCCTGATCGTGCCGCACCTGTACTTCTGGAAGTCGGCCAAGTGGGTGCGCGGCATCCGGCTGATGGACGAGGACTACCCGGGTTTCTGGGAGACCGCCGGCTACCACAACTACGGCGACCCGTGGCGTGAGCAGCGCTACGAGGGTGACTAAGGTGCGCCGCCTGGTCTGGCGGCCGGCCGAGCTCGTCAGGACCGTGGCCGAGACCGCCACCGCCCACACCCTGACCTTCCGGGTGCCCGGCTGGCCGGGCCACCTCCCGGGGCAGCACGTCGACGTACGGCTGACCGCCGAGGACGGCTACACCGCGCAGCGCAGCTACTCGCTGGCCGCGCCCGCCGACGGCGACCTCGTCGAGCTGACCGTGGAGAACGTGCCCGACGGTGAGGTCTCGCCGTACCTCACCGAGGTGATGGAGCCCGGCGACCAGATCGAGGTCCGCGGCCCGGTGGGCGGCTGGTTCGTCTGGCGGTCCGCGAGCGAGACGCCGGTGGTGCTGGTCGGCGGCGGGTCGGGGATCGTGCCGCTGATGGCGATGATCAGGGCGCGCCGGCAGGCGGGCAACCCGGTGCCGTTCCGCCTGATCTACTCGCTGCGCGACCAGGACCGCCGCTACTACGCCGGCGAGCTGCGCCGCCCTGACCCCGGGCTGGACGTCACCTACCTCTACACCAGGACCGCGCCGCCCGGCGCGGCCCGCCCGCCAGGGCGGATCGCCCTGGGCGACCTGGCCGAGGCCGGCTTCGAGCCCGGCCGCCCCGACTGCTACGTGTGCGGGCCGACGAGCTTCGTCGAGACGGCCGCCGACCTGCTGCTCGCGCTCGGGCACCCGCCCCAGCGCATCAGAACCGAACGTTTCGGCCCGACCGGAGGCTGACATGACCGCAGAACACCTGGACGGCAACGCCCTGGGGGGCCCGCTCGGCGAGATCTTCGCCGTGGACGTCACCACCGCCACCGGCCGCTGCGCGAGCTGCGGGCTGACCGGCCCGCTCGCCGAGCTACGCGTGTACGGCCCCGATCCCGGCCTGGTCGGCCGCTGCCCGAGCTGTGACGAGGTGGTCATCAGACTGGTACGCGGCCCCGGCACGGCCTGGCTGGACCTGCGCGGCTCGGTGTCCCTCCGCGTGAACGTCCCCGACTGACCCACATGCCGACGCGACCACCACCGGCTGTGGTTACCGGCGCGTGATCGTGCCGGACTGAGTACACTCGGGACGATCAACGGCCGAGATCTGTACGGCGAGGCTCTTGGCCATGGGCGGCGGCCCGTCGGCCCCCGTCCTACTGGAGTCACGTGAGCAGTGGGCTTGTCGACGCGCCCCCTTCCGGTCCGAGCGCGCCACCACGACGCCGCCGGCGCTGGCTGCGCTGGGTCGTGGCGGTGACGGTGGCCGTCGTCCTCCTGGTCGGGGGGGTCGTCGTCGGCGTCTTCGCGCGCCTGAGCGGCAACATCAAGCACGAGGACGTCACCGCCGAGGATCTCGGCGCCACCCGCCCTCCCAAGGTCGCGGGCACCGCGATGAACATCCTCGTCGTCGGCTCAGACCAGCGTGACGGCAAGAACGCCAAATACGGCCGGGTCGCCGGCGAGCGCACCGACACGATCATGCTGGTCCACGTGTCGTCCGAGCGCGACAACGCGATGGTGGTCAGCTTCCCGCGCGACTCGCTCGTACAGTTGCCCACCTGCCGCGCCACCAGGGGCCTGCCTGGACAGCACGCCCACCTCGGCATGATCAACGAGTCGTTCAACTCCGGCGGCATCGCCTGCACCTGGAAGACGATCGAATCCCTGACCCACATCCACATCGACCACTTCGTCAAGATCGACTTCTCCGGCTTCAAGAGCATGGTGAACGCCGTCGGCGGTGTGGAGGTCTGCCTGCCCGAGGCCGTGAACGACAAGAAGGCGCTGCTGCACCTGCCCGCCGGGAAGCAGACACTCGACGGCGAGCAGGCGCTCGGCTACGTACGCGCCCGCTACAGCCTGGGCGACGGCTCCGACATCGGGCGCATCCAGCGGCAGCAGATGTTCATCTCCTCGATGGTCAAGAAGGCGATGAGCGGCGAGACGCTCACCGACCCGGCCAGGCTCTACGCCATCCTCGACGCCGGCACCAAGGCGGTGACCACCGACGAGGGCCTGTCGGTGGGCGTCATGAGAGACCTGGCGACCAGCCTCCAGGGGCTGGACGCGGGCCGGATCCGCTTCATCACCACCCCGTGGCACTACTCACTCACCCAGCCGGGCCGCGTCGAGTGGGTGCAGCCGCAGGCGGGCCGGCTGTTCCAGATCGTGGCCGGGGATCGGAGCGTCGAAGGCATCAAGGGCGGCCAGGCGAAGGTGAGCCGGTCGCAGATCCAGGTCGAACTGCGCAACGGCACCTGGCGCAGCGGTCTCGGCACGGAGGTGGCCGCGTACCTGGAGCAGCGGGGCTACCACATCACGAAGATCGGTAACACCGCGCGCAAGCCGCAGGCGAAGACCACCGTCCTCTACGGCCCCAACGGCGAGACCCGCGTGCCCACCCTCGCGAACGACCTGCCCGCCGCCGCGCCGAGAAAGCTCGCGGGCGCGCGGACGAACCGCCTGGTGCTGGTCATCGGCGACGACTGGACGGGGCTGAAGCCGCTGCGCTCCGACGACACGGACTCGCTCAGGGGCTTCGACGCCACCCACGACACCTGCGCCACCTGATCAACGAACCGCCGCGCCCCGGCACGGTATGTGCCGAGGCGGGCGATGATCACTACGCCAGGTGGAACGGCTGCCGGACGACGAGCCCTACCTCGACGCGGTCGTCGAGGACATGCCACACGTCCGGCGCCTCCGCGTCATCGCCCGTGCTCGGACTCCTGCTCGGACGCCGCGGGCGGGTGGATCTCCTCATGCCCGGTGTCCGCGCCCAGCTCCTCGCGGAGCCGGTCATAGTCGATGTTGTGATTGGTGTACTTCAGCTGGCGAGCGACCTTCGTCTGCTTCGCCTTGGCTCTTCCTCGGCCCATGGCTACTCCCTAGTCCCCGCTGTCATGCTATCCAACAACGTTACGACTTGAAGAATTATGCAACTGAACTGGATTAGTCTTGCAATATGCACGTGGAGGTCCACCAGGCCAAGGCCGACTTCTTCCGGACGCTCGGCCACCCCGCTCGCATCCGAGTGTTGGAGCTACTCCAGGAAGGGCCACTACCCGTCAGGGACCTACTGGCCCAGATCGACATCGAGGCTTCGAGCCTCTCACAGCAGCTCGCGGTCCTGCGCAGGGCGGGGATCGTGAGCGCCATCCGTGAAGGCAGCACCGTCGTCTACACACTGGCCACACCGGAGCTGGCCGATCTGCTCGGCGCCGCCCGCCGCATCCTCACCGAGATGCTCGCCGACCAGGGCGAGCTGCTCGCGGAGCTGCGGGCCGAGGTCACCTGACGCGGCCGGCGTAACGGTGCCCAAGGTCGCCTGACGCGGCCGGCGTGGACGGTGCCCGAGGTCTTCTGGCGCGGCCGGCGTGACCGCGCCCAGGGGGCGGGAGTGGGATCCGTTAGGCTCTCGCCATGGTCTCCGAGCTGTTCGATCCCAAGGCGTGGCAGTCGGTCGGGGGATTCGACTTCGCCGACATCACCTACCACCGGGCCGTCGACCAGGGCACCGTACGCATCGCGTTCAACCGCCCCGAGGTGCGCAACGCCTTCCGCCCGCAGACGGTCGACGAGCTCTACCGGGCGTTCGACCATGCCAGGCAGACCACCGACGTCGGCTGCGTGCTGCTCACCGGCAACGGCCCGTCGCCCAGGGACGGCGGCTGGGCCTTCTGCTCGGGCGGCGACCAGCGCATCAGGGGCAAGGACGGCTACCAATACTCCGACGGCACGGCCGCGACCGGCCGCCTGCACATCCTGGAGGTGCAGCGCCTGATCCGGTTCATGCCCAAGATCGTGATCTGCGTGGTGCCCGGCTGGGCGGCGGGCGGCGGTCACAGCCTCCACGTGGTGGCGGATCTCACCCTGGCCAGCGCGGAGCACGCCAGGTTCAAGCAGACCGACGCCGACGTGGCGAGCTTCGACGGCGGGTTCGGCTCGGCCTATCTGGCGCGACAGGTCGGGCAGAAGTTCGCCAGAGAGATCTTCTTCCTCGGCGACACCTACTCGGCGGCCGACGCCCACCGCATGGGCATGGTCAACGCCGTGGTGCCGCACGCGGAGCTGGAGTCGACGGCGCTGGAGTGGGCGCGCAAGGTCAACGGCAAGTCGCCGACGGCGCAGCGGATGCTGAAGTTCGCCTTCAACGCGATCGACGACGGGCTGGTCGGGCAGCAGGTGTTCGCAGGGGAGGCGACGCGGCTGGCGTACATGACGGACGAGGCGGCCGAGGGGCGCGACTCGTTCCTGGAGAAGCGCGAGCCGGACTGGTCGCCGTACCCCTGGCACTACTGAAACCGCCACCGCCTCGAAAGGAGATGGCGTCTACGTAGATGACTGCTACCAAATGACGGGCCCACGATGTCAGTGGCAGGCCGCGCCGATCGGGGCGGCTACGGTGCGGTGGCTCAGGTAGCGGTCGATGGCGTGCGGTGCGTCGAGGTTCTCGACCTCCACCTGGTCCAGCGGCACGCCCCAGGCGCGTTCCAGGGGGTGGCCGAGCGCGACGATGTCGTTCACGTCGTACGCGGTGAGCCACGCGACGCCGGGATGGATCGTGCCCCTGGCCAGCAGGTTGCGCTGGATCGTGGGCAGGCCGAGCGGCGAGCCTGCCGTCACCCAGAGCACGACGCGCCGGCGCAGACCGTCGTCCACGAGGAGGTCTCTGGCGACCACCGTGCCGAGGCTGTGCGAGACCAGCACGATCTCCCCCGAGGCGGGCACGGAACGGCGTACCTCGGCGAGCACCGGCTCCCTCCCGTGGCTCAGGTAGACCGCGACGTCCTGCAGGAAGATCTTGATGATCTCCCTGTCCACCCTGGTGTGCCGGGAGAGCCAGGCCAGCATCCGGCGGGCCACCGCCCAGGTCAGTACGTCGCCGAGGTCCGCCTGCGCCTGGGCCCCCGTCGTCAGCGCCATGTCCGCGATGAGACGGCGCTCGATCTCCGCGGTGTCCTCGGGGAGGTAGGGGTGGAGGGGCATCTCCTCGGGGTCGTCCGCCGGTTCCAGGGGCTGGGGGCGCCCGGCGACCTCGGCGGTGACCCGGTGCAGCACGTTGCCGTAGTACGGCAGCACGGTCTCGACGGCGAGATCGGTCGTGCCGAGCCCGGCGGCCAGGGCCGTACGCCACTCGCCGAGCAGCTCGCGCGGGTTCTTGCCCTCCTGGCCGCGACCGTGGATGAACACCATCGTCCTCACGCCGGCCAGCGTAGGAACGAACACGCCTGGGCCGCCCCAGGGTCCGCATAAGGGAAAGCCCCAGACTTCGCCCCCAGGCAGACTGGGAGTATGAGGATCAAGGTGCCGGCGGCGTTGACGGAATCGCACGTGAAGTACGACGGGGAGGCCGGGCGCGCCTGGTCTGCCGGGTTGCCCGCACTGGGCGAGCGGTACCTGGAGGAATGGGACCTGCGGATCGACGGCGAGCCCATGCACGGGGTGGTGTCCCTGGTGTTGCCCGTGCTGCGCGCGGACGGTACGAAGGCCGCGCTCAAGCTGCAGCCCGTCACCGACGAGAACGCCACCGAGGCTCCGGGGCTGCGCACCTGGGCCGGGGACGCGTCGGTGCTGCTGCTCGACTCCGACCCCGGGACCGGCACCCTGCTGCTCGAACGCCTGGACTCCGACCGGCCGCTGTCGGCCGTGCCGGACGAGATCGAGGCGCTGGAGATCCTGACCGGGCTGCTGCGCCGCCTGGTCGCCCACCCCGCGCCCGAGGGCATGCGCCGGTTGGGGGACATCGCGCGGGCCATGCTCGACGACGTGGACAAGACCATCGAGGCGCTGCCTCGGGAGCGGGACCGTCACTGGCTGCGGTGGTGCGCGGGAGCCGTCGCAGAGCTCGTCGCCGAGCCGGGCGACCGGCTGCTGCACTGGGACCTGCATTACGACAACGTGCTTGCGGCCGACCGGGAGCCGTGGCTGGGCATCGACCCCAAGCCGCTGGCCGGCGATCCGGGGTTCGACCTGATGCCCGCCCTGCACAACCGGTGGGAGGAGATCGTGGCGTCCGGCGACGTGACCCGGGCGGTGCTGCGGCGCTTCGACCTGATGGTCGACGGTCTCGGGCTCGACCCGCGGCGGGCGGCCGGCTGGACGCTCGGCCGGGTGCTGCAGAACTGCCTGTGGGACGTCGAGGACGGCGCGAGCGAGCTCAGCGAGATCCAGCTCGCCATCGCCGAGGCCGTGCGGCGGCGCCAGTGACACGATCTTGCGCTTGCCGTGGCCGGCGCCGGTGAGGTCTCAGACGGTCAGGACGACCTTGCCCTGCCCGTGGCCGGTCTCGATCTCCCGGTGCGCGTCCGCGGCCTCCTCCAGCCGGTACGCCCGCCGCACCGGGAACCTGAAGGCGCCTTCGGCGTACAGCCTGGCGTAACGCCCGAGCCGCTCAGCCGAGCGATCGCCCTGGACCAGCCGGACGCCCAGCCCGGCCGCCCGCTCGTGCTCGACCAGGGTGACGATGCGCCCGCGCGCCCCGACCAGCTCGATCGAGACCTCCAGCGCGTGTCCCCCGGCCCCGTCCAGCGCCGCGTCGATCCCGCCGGGGGCGAGCGCGCGGACGCGATCGGCGAGCCCCTCCCCGTAGACGACCGGGACGGCGCCGAGGTCGCGCAGGTAGTCGTGGTTCGCCTCGCGGGCGGTGCCGATCACCGTGGCCCCGCGCATCCTGGCGATCTGCACGGCCGCCGTGCCCACGGATCCGGCCGCGCCGTGCACGAGCAGCGTCTCGCCAGGGGCGACGCCGATCAGGTCGATGGCCAGCTCGGCCGTCTGCACGCCCGCGGTCAGCCCGCCCGCCACCTCCCACGGCACGGCGGCGGGCTTGGGCGCCACGTTCGCCGCGGGAACGACGATGTACTCGGCGTAGGCGTTCAACGCGGAGAACCCGAGCACCTCGGCTCCCGGGGACAACCCGGTCACTCCGGCGCCCACCTGGTCGACCACGCCCGCGAACTCGTTGCCGGGGATGCGCGGGTACTCCGTCGCCGCCAGGTATGCGGGCGGCCACCCCTGCCGTACGGCCGTGTCGAACGGCTGCACGCCCGCCGCGCGGACTCGTACGCGTACCTCTCCGGAGCCCGCCTGGGGCGCGGGCAGCTCCATGACCTTCAGCACCTCGGGACCACCGGGCTCGCCGAAGGCCGCCGCTCTCATCGTCTGGCTCATGCGCGCCAGTCTGCTAGCTCAACCATGCTTGAGGTCAACTCACTGGAGACCGGCACTGGAGACCGGTTCGGGAACTTTCTCCTTTACTCGCGCTTTAAGTGGATATAGTCCGTCTGGACATCACCGGGGGATGGGGCGCACCGAGGCGGGATGACCGAGTTCTTAGACACCGCACTGAGCTTTCCGACCGTCATTTTCAGTTTCCTTCTCGTGGTGGTCGCCGCCTATTGGCTGGTGGTCATCATCGGACTGGTCGAACTGGATGACGACGCCACCTGGCTGGGACTCGGGGGAGTCCCCGCCGGGATCACACTTTCGCTGCTGATCGCACTCGCCTGGCTGCTGTGCCTGATCGGCGGCCAGTTGCTGAGCGGCGGCGCGCTGATCGCCGTGCCGTTCGCCGCCGTGGCCGGAGCCTGGCTCGCCACCCGTGGCCTGGTGGTTCCGCTGCGCCGCCTCTTCCCGGAAGGCGGCAGGCACTCGCGCGGCGACTTCGTCGGCCAGCCGTGCGTCATCCGCACCGGCGCGGCCACCGCCGACTTCGGCCAGGCCGAGGTCACCGCCGCCGACGGCTCGTCCGCGGTCGTACAGGTGCGTACGACCGGACAGGACCGCCTTTCCCGCGGCGACCACGCACTCATCTTCGAATACGACGCAGAGGGCGAGTTCTTCTGGGTCATGCCTTACGAAAGCGAGCTCTGATGGACGTCATCTCAACCGGCTTCGGCGTTTTCCTCGCCGTCATCCTGATCATCGTGATCGGCCTGCTCATCTTCATCGCCCGCCTTTTCCGCAAGGTCGAACAGGGCAAGGCGCTGATCGTGTCGAAGGTCAACAAGGTAGACGTGACGTTCACCGGCGCCGTGGTCCTGCCCGTCGTCCACAAGGCCGAGATCATGGACATCTCGGTGAAGACGATCGAGATCGAGCGAACCGGTCGTGAGGGCCTGATCTGCCGGGACAACATCAGGGCGGACATCAAGATCACCTTCTTCGTCCGCGTGAACAAGACCGCCGAGGACGTCATCAAGGTCGCCCAGGCCATCGGCACCGCACGGGCCAGCGACGAGACGACGCTGCAGGAGCTGTTCAACGCGAAGTTCTCCGAGGCGCTCAAGACGGCAGGCAAGCACCTCGACTTCGTCGACCTCTACACCAAGCGCGACGAGTTCAGAGACGAGATCATCCGCCTCATCGGCACCGACCTGAACGGCTACAGCCTCGAAGACGCCGCCATCGACTACCTGGAGCAGACCGCGCTCCTCCAGCTCGACAAGAGCAACATCCTCGACGCGCAGGGCATCCGCAAGATCACCGAGCTGACGGCCATCGAGCACGTCCGCACGAACGAGTTCCGGCGCAGCGAGGAGAAGGAGATCACCCGCCAGAACGTCGACGCCCGCGAGGCCATACTCGAACTGGAGCGCCGCCAGGCCGACGCCGAGCTCAAGCAGCGCCGCGAGATCGAGAGCGTCAAGGCCCGCGAGGAGGCGGAGATCGCCCGCGTGCAGGCCGAGGAGCGGCTGCGCGCCCAGTCGGCCGGCATCAAGACGGACGAGCAGATCGGCGTGCAGCAGGAGAACCGGGCCCGCGAGGTCGCGGTCGCCGAGAAGAACCGCGAGCGCGTGATCGCCATCGAGTCCGAGCGCATCGAGAAGGACCGGATGCTGGAGGTCATCGCCCGCGAGCGGGAGACCGAGCTGTCGCGCATCGCGAAGGACAAGGAGGTCGAGACCGAGAAGCGGACGATCGCCGAGGTCATCCGCGAGCGCATCGCCGTCGACAAGACGGTGGCCGAGCAGGAGGAGAGCATCAAGCGGCTGCGCGTGGTCGAGGAGGCCGAGCGCACCCGCCAGCAGGTGATCATCGCCGCCGAGGCCGAGGCCCAGGAGAACCTGGTCAAGGACATCAAGGCGGCCGAGGCCGCGGAGGCCGCCTCGAAGTTCAGGGCGCGCGAGGAGCTCGTGCTGGCCGAGGCCAGGCAGCAGGCCGCCGAGCTGGAGGCCCGGGCCAAGATCCGCCTCGCCGAGGGCGTCCAGGCCGAGTCGGCCGCGAGCGGGCTGGCACAGGTGCAGGTCAAGGAGCGCGACGCCGAGGCCATCGAGAAGGTGGGCCGCGCGGAGGCGCTGGTGCTGAAGGAGAAGCTCGGGGCCGAGGCGGACGGCGCCAGGGCCATGGCGCTGGTCGAGGGCGACCGGCTCAAGGCGAGGGCCGAGGGCGAGCAGGCGATGGCGCTCGCGAGCGCGGCGGCCGTGGGCGAGAAGCTGAAGGCCGAGGCCGAGGGTCTCACCGAGAAGGCGGCCGCGATGGCGGCGCTGGACGACGCCAGCAGGGGTCACGAGGAGTACCGCCTGCGCCTGGAGGCCGACAAGGAGATCCGGCTCAAGCACATCGACGTGTCCCGCCAGGTGGCGGAGTCGCAGGCGAGCGTGCTGGCCGCCGGGCTGGCCCAGGCGAACATCGACATCGTCGGCGGCGACACGATGTTCTTCGACAAGGTGGTCGGCTCGATCACCGCGGGCAAGGTCGTCGACGGGTTCGTGGGCCACTCAGAGGTCGCGGGCGCGATCGCCGCGCCGTACGTCAACGGCTCGGCCAGCCTGGCGGGGGACCTCGCGCACCTGGTCAGCGGCGTACGTACCGAGGACCTGAAGAATTTGACCGTGTCCGCCCTGCTCATCCGGCTCATCCAGGACGGCGGCCCGCAGTCGTCGGCGCTCGGTGAGCTGCTGGAGACGGCCCGCCGGCTGGGCGTGGCCGACTCGCCGGTGGCGGCGTTGGCCGGCGCGAAGGGCTGACTGTGACCATGGTGCAGGCGGGCGTGGAGTTGGAGGCGGGGACGTACGAGGTCCTCAGGAACCGGCTCCAGGCCCAGGCCAAGGTCCTCGCGACGGCGGCCGAGACGGTCAACGGGGAGCGGCTGAAGGTGTTCGGCGGGGCGGAGTTGCGCCTGCTCGGCACCGAGCGGATCCGTACCGAGAACAACTGCGTCCCCAGGGACATCGTCTCCCTTGGCGACGTGATGTTGTTCGGCTACAACGTCTTCATCGGGCTCAAGCCGGAGACGACGGTGGCGGACGTGTTCGCGGTGCACCGCTTCTCCAGGGACGGGGACGCGTTCAGGTTCGACGCCGACACGCTGGCGGCGCTGGACGACCCGGCGTTCATGAAGGACTTCGCGGAGCTCTACCGGTACTACAAGGAGTCCAGGCTGCAGCAGCTCAGGCGCGTGGAGGGCAAGCTGCTCGCGGTCTTCCAGACGGGTCCTGCGGACCTGCGGGTGCTGCGCTGGGCGGTCAGCACCGGCGGAGTCCCGAAATATCTGGACAATCGCGGAGAGCGGGACCACGCCTTCCCGCCGTCCCACGACTTCGAGTGGACGCCCACCACGCGCGACGACCACGTGCTCGGCCGGCACCCGCACATCTCCATCGGCGGCGAGGTCTTCGTGGAGACCCTCGGCGGCGACCTCACCATCAAGATCGAGGACAACACGGAGACCGGCGCGGGCATCTACTCCGAGCCGGTCAGCGAGCCGCTGCAGAGCCTGGCGGACGCCGACGTCGAGTACGCCCGCGTGGGCCCGCTCATCCTCATGCGGATCAGGCCGTACAAGGAGAACGACCGGCGCCACCTGGTCTTCAACACCCGGACCAGGTCCGTCGTCCGGCTCGACGGCATCGGCCAGGCCTGCCAGCGCCTGCCCGAGGACCAGGGGCTGATCTTCCCCGGCGGCTACTACCTCGAGACGGGGCTCAGCAAGACGTTCGACACGGACGTGACGGACCTGGAGTTCGAGCGGGTCATCCGCTCGCCCAACGGCGAGGACGTCCTGTACGTCTTCCACGCCAGGGGCGACGGGCGCTCGCTGCTGCTGCCGTACAACGTGATCAGGAAGGAGGTGGCCACCCCCATCGTCTGCCATGGATACTCGCTGTTCGACGACGGCACGATGGTGGTCTTCCGCGCCACCTCCGAGGAGCCGACCAGGGTCCACCCGATGCAGGTCTGGCAGACCCCGTACGTCTCCGACACCTACGCCGCCGCTCAGCCCGCCGGCACAGGCCCGCTGGAGCGCATCGGCAACGCGGAGCTGGTGCGCGGCATCTCGGACTGCCTGTCCGTGTCCCGCATGGTCGAGGAGATGGCGCCGTCGGCCGGCACGTTCGAGGGGCTGATCGCCGCCTGCACGCGGGCGTTCGACTCCTACCACTGGCTCGGCGAGCACGGCCTGCGCGGGCCGCTCGCCGACGTCCGCGCCACCGCCGAGCAAGTGCTCGACGAGTACGAGAACGTCGAGCAGCTCACCACCCAGGCCGCCCGCGCCCTCGCCACGGCGACCGAGGAGACCACCGCCCTGGTCCGCCGGACGAGAGCCGGCGATCCGGTCACCGCCGACGCCTGGGTGACCACGCTGGCCACCCTGCGCCGGGCCCAGGGCCACCTGGTGACGTTGCGCGAGGTCCGCCACATCGATCTGGCCGCGCTGGACGCCCTGGCCGGCTCCGTGGCGGAGGAACTGACCGCGGCGGGCCGGCGGGCCGTGGCCTTCCTGGAGGGCGCGGAGGCGTTCACCGGCTACCACGCCGCCGTCGAGCGGCTGGCCGCAGACGCGGCCGCGATCGAGACGGTGGCCGGGGCCGCCCCCGTCGCCGACCGGCTGGCCGAGCAGGCGGAGGGTCTTGAGGTGGTGACGGAGGTGGTCGGCTCGCTGGACATCGCAGACGCCACCGTACGCACCTCGATCCTGGGCCGCATCGCCGAGGTCCTGGGGGGCGTGAACCGGGCCCGCGCCATCCTGGACGGGCGCCGGCGCGAGCTGCTCGGCACCGAGGGCCGGGCCGCGTTCGCCGCCGAGTTCGCCCTGCTCGGGCAGGCCATCACGGGTGCGCTGGCGATCGCCGACACGCCGGACAAGTGCGACGAACAGCTCGGCAGGCTGATGCTCCAGCTGGAGAACCTGGAGTCGCGCTTCGGCGAGTTCGACGACTTCGCCGCACAGCTCTCCGCCAAGCGGGACGACGTCTACGAGGCGTTCTCCGCCCGCAAGCAGACCCAGCTCGACGACCTCGCCCGCCGCGCGGACCGCATCTTCGCCTCCGCGGAACGCGTACTCGGCAGCGTCACCCGCCGCCTCGGCACGCTGGCCTCGATGGACGAGGTCAACACGTACTTCGCCACCGACCCGATGGTGGCCAAGCTGCGCTCGGCCGCCGCGGAGCTGCGTACGCTCGGGGACGCCGTACGGGCCGAGGAGCTGGACGGCCGGGTCAAGTCGGCGCAGCAGGAGGCCGGCCGGGCGCTGCGGGACCGCCAGGACCTCTTCTCCGACGGCGGGGAGACGCTCCGCCTGGGCCACCACCGCTTCGCCGTCAACACCCAGCCCCTCGACCTGACCCTGGTGCCGCTCAACAAGCCAGGAAACGGCCGCGACCATGAACGCAGCGGTGCCGTGCAGTTCGCCATCACCGGCACCGACTACCGCGCGCCCGTCCCTGACTCGTTCGCCGACACCCGGCCTTTCTGGGACCAGCTCCTGGTCTCCGAGACGCCGGAGGTCTACCGGGCCGAGCATCTGGCCGCCTCGCTCCTCGACGCGGCCACCCCGGGCGCGCCGCTGGCCGACCTGGTCAGGCAGGCGGCCGAGTCGCGGTACGACGAGGGCTACGAGCGGGGCGTGCACGACCACGACGCCACGCTCATCCTCGAAGCGCTGGTACGCCTGCGGGAGGGCGCCGGGCTGCTGCGCTATCCGGCCGAGGTCCGGGCGGCGGCCCAGCTCTTCTGGGCGTTCGGCATCGACGAGGTTTCACGTAAAACATTCACCACGCGGGCCGTGTCGCTCGTCCGGGCCAGGACGGTCTTCGGCGACGCGCCGGCGCTGGGCGAGCTGGCCGCCGAACTGGGCGAGTCGATCGCGGAGTTCGCGGCCGGTCTTCGCGCCGGCGCGCCGGACGCGGGGCTGGCCGGGGAGTACCTGGTCGAGGAGCTGGGCGGCAGCCCGGCGGGATTCGTGACGAGCAAGGCCGCCAGGGACCTGCTCGACGCGTTCCGGCACGAGCTGGGCCCGGCCAAGGTGCGGGAGTTCGAGGAGGACCTCAGGTCGGTCCCCCTCGCCGAGCGGCTCCAGCTCGCCCACGCCTGGATGTCCGCCTACCGCGAGGGTCCCGAGGCGGCCGAGGCCATCGCCGTGCAACTGTGCGACGTGCCCCGCCACGACTCCAGCGCCGCCACCGCCGAGACCGTGCACGGCCTGCTGGGCGCCCACCCCCGCATCGCCGGCCGCTCCCTGGAGATCAGGCTCGACGAGATCCTCCCCAGAACCCGCCGCTTCAGGCTGGAACGGGTCCCGGCCTACCGCGCCTACCAGCGCCGCAGGAACGAACTGCTCGCCGCAGAACGTCACCGGCTGCGGCTGGACGAGTACAAGCCCAAGGTCATGAGCGCCTTCGTCCGCAACCGCCTGCTCGACGAGGTGTACCTGCCGCTGATCGGCGACAACCTGGCCAAGCAGCTCGGCGCGGCGGGCGCGGGGAAGCGTACCGACCAGATGGGCCTGCTGCTGCTCATCTCGCCGCCCGGCTACGGCAAGACCACCCTGATGGAGTACGTCGCCAGCCGCCTCGGCCTGGTCTTCGTCAAGGTGAACGGCCCCGCGCTGGGCCACGGGGTGACCTCGCTCGACCCGGCGGACGCGCCCGACGCGACGGCCAGGCAGGAGGTGGAGAAGATCTCGTTCGCGCTGGAGACGGGCAACAACACGCTGCTCTACCTGGACGACATCCAGCACACCTCGCCAGAGCTGCTGCAGAAGTTCATCTCTCTGTGCGACGCCCAGCGCCGCATCGAGGGCGTGTGGAACGGCCGCACCCGTACGTACGACCTGCGCGGCAAGCGGTTCGCCGTGTGCATGGCCGGCAACCCGTACACCGAGTCAGGGCAGCGGTTCCGCATTCCCGACATGCTGGCCAACCGGGCGGACGTGTGGAACCTTGGCGACGTCCTGTCCGGCAAGGAGCACCTGTTCGCGCTCAGCTACGTGGACAACGCGCTCACCTCGAACCCGGTGCTCGCGCCGCTCTCCGGCCGCGACCGCTCGGACGTCGAGCTGCTGGTACGCCTCGCGAGGGGCGACACGACGGTCCGGCCGGACCAGCTCAAGCACCCCTACACCAAGCCGGAGCTGGACCAGATCCTCGGCGTCCTGGACAAGCTGGTGCGGGTCCAGGAGGTCGTGCTCGCCAACAACCAGGCGTACATCGCCTCGGCCGGCCAGTCGGACGCGGCGCGTACCGAGCCTCCGTACCGGTTGCAGGGGTCGTACCGCAACATGAACAAGCTGGCCGAACGCATCGTCCCCGCGATGAACGACGCCGAGCTGGAAGCGATGATCGACGACCACTACGCGGGCGAGGCCCAGACGCTCACCTCGGACGCCGAGGCGAACCTCCTCAAAATGGCCGAGCTCCGCGGCCGCCTCACCCCCGCCCAGGCCGCGCGCTGGCAGGAGGTCAAGGCCGCCTACCTCAAGACCAAGGCACTCGGTGGCGCGGAGGACGACCCGATGACCCGCGCGGTGGGCGCGATCGGCCTGCTCGCCGACCGAGTAGGCGAGGTCGGCACAGCCATCCGCGGCTCAGACGGCTGATCCCCCGGGGGGTCACTCGGCCGACGCCGTCTGGAGGGCTCGGGCCACTGACTCCGTGCCGGCCGGGACCAGCGGCAGGCGTACGTCCGGGGTCGGGATCAGGCCCTGGGCGTGCAGGACGCCCTTGATCACGGTCGGGTTGGGCTCGGCGAAGAGTGCGGCGGACAGCCTGTTGAGCCGGTGCCCGAGCGCCCTGGCCCTGGGTACGTCACCCGCGTGCCAGGCGTCGGCCAACTCGACGAAGCTCCTGGTCGCCAGGTGCGCGGAGGCCAGGATGCCGCCCGAGGCGCCCAGTGCGAGCAGCGGCGAGACGAACGCGTCGTCGCCGCCCAGCACCTCGAAGCCGTCGGGGAGGTCGCCGAGCAGGTCCACCGTGTCCTGGTCGATGCCGCCCACTGCGTACTTGACTCCGGCGATCATGGGATGCGCGCCCAGCCGGCGCAACGTGGCGGCGGACACCGCCTGACCGGTGCGGTAGGGGATGTGGTAGATCACCAGCGGCACCGGCGACGCCTCGGCCAGCGCCTCGAAGTGCGCGATGACGCCACGCTCACCGGGCCGCAGGAAGTACGGGATGGTGACGAGCGCCGTACCGACTCCCTCGGGCAACTCCCGCAGCGCCCGCACAGTCGACCGCGTGTCGTTCCCGGTCAGCCCCACCATCAGCGACGCCTGCCGCTCGGCGCAGACCCGGCCGCACACCTCGATCACCCGTGCCCGCTCCTCGGGCTCGAGCGCGGCCACCTCACCCGTGGTGCCCAGCGCGACCAGCCCGGCCGCGCCCTCGTCGAGCACGTGGTGGGCGAGCTTCTCGATCGCGTCGACCGCCGGCTCCCCCGACTCGGTGAACGGGGTGACCAGCGGCACGTGGATTCCTCTCAACATGCTTCGAGCGTGCCCGTCCTGGACACGTTAGGTCCAGCGCTGATTTCTTCGGTTCAGCTTAAGCTTGACTTATGCTCGATCCACGCAAGCTCCATCTGCTCCGCGAGCTCGCCAGGCGCGGGACGATCAGCGCGGTCGCCGAGGCGGTGACGTTCACGCCTTCCGCCGTCTCGCAGCAGCTCAGCGCGCTGGAGAAGGAGGCGGGCGTGCCGCTGCTCGAGCGCACGGGCCGTACCGTGACGCTGACGCCGGCCGGCCGCCTCCTGGTCGAGCACTCCCACGCCGTGCTCGAACAGCTCGAACGCGCCGCCGCCGCGCTCGCCGCCACGCGGGGCGGCCCCACTGGGCCGCTGCGCATCGGCGCGTTCCCGACGGCGGCCCGCGTCCTGCTGCCGCCCGCCCTCACCGGCCTGACCGGCGCTCATCCGGGTCTGGAGCCGATGGTCGCCGAGATCGACCCGGCCGACGTCTCGGCCGCGCTGGGAGCGGGCGCGCTGGACGTGGCGCTCATCCACGAGTACGACTTCGTGCCACCGGTCACCGACGCGTCGATCGAGACCGAGCCGCTGTTCAGCGAGGCGATGTACCTCACCAACCGCCCCTCGATCCCCGACGCCCGCACCGACGCGTGGATCACCGAACGCCCCGGCACCCTCTGCCACAGCATGGCGATCCGGGCGTGCCAGGCCGCCGGGTTCGAGCCACGCGTACGCCACCACATCGACGACTTCGACACCGTGCTCGCCTTCGCCGCCGCGGGTCAGGGGGTCGCGCTCGTCCCCCGCCTGGCCGCCACCGCCCCGCCGCCCGGCGTCACCCTCACCCGCCTGCTACTGAGCCGCCGCACGCTGGCCGCGTTCAGGAAGGGGTACGGCGAGCACCCGGCGGTCCGCGCGGCCATCACCGCCTTCCACGAGGCCATCACCCACCTCCGTTCACTGAGTATCAGTGCTTCTCAGTGATTCGCTCATTACTGGGCGAAGGTCCCCGTCTTGCCCGGTCACCCGGTGCGGGGTAGACGTTTCACAGCCACCGGCCGGGCCCGGCCCGGTCTTATGGTCGGCTCCGCGTCCGTTTACTGTCTCCGGGCCACTCCCGGCGACCTGTTCAGTGACCTGTTCTGCCAGCGAGGCGAGGTTGAGCGCGGCGTTGTGGTCCCGGTCCAGGACCAGGCCAGGGTGCGGGTGTGGACGAGAAGCTGCTGGAGAGCACGCTGGTGGGGGTGACCGGCGGGCTCGGCGCGTACGCGGAGTACGTGGCGCTCGCCGCCGCCACGGCCTGCCCGGTGCCGGACGGGACCACGGCGCGGGACGCCGTGGCCGTGGCGGCGCCCGGCGCGATCGCCCTGGGCCTGCTGTACAAGGCCGGGCTCGAAGGCGGGGAGACCGTGCTGGTCGAGGCGGGCACCAGCTCGGTGGGGACGTACCTGGTGCGGCACGCGAAGGAGTTCGGGGCCGGGCGGGTGATCGCCACCGCCGGTTCCGCCGCCAAGCGGGCACGGGTCAGCGAGCTCGGCGCCGACACCTCGATCGACCACGGCGTGGCCGGCTGGCCCGGCGAGCTGCCCGGCGTGGACGTCGTCTTCGAGTCCATCGGCGGGCCGTCGGCCAGGCAGGTGCTCGACCGGCTCACACCAGGGAGTGGCCGCATGCTCTACTACGGCCTGCTCAGCGGCGAGCCCGCCGCCGTGAGAGCCGCCGACCTCATGGAACGCGGCGTGACGATCACCGGCTGCAGCGGGCCCGGCTGGGCGGCGGAGTTCGGAACGCGTTATCCCGAGATGCTCGCCAGGCTCGGCTCGGGGCGCAGCGAGGCGTACATCGACAGCACGCTGCCGCTGGAGAAGGCCGCCGAAGCCCACCACCGTCTGGAGAACCGCCAGGCCACCGGCCGCATCCTGCTGATCGTCTGACCCGACGGGCGGCGTCTACCTCGGAGTCTACCCCGCTGGAACTGATCGTTTCCGAGCTGTGCAATATGCATGCAATGATCTTGCTGGGGAGAGTCGAACGGCAAAGACTCCGCCGGCGTCGGAGTTGGCAAGGATCTCAGCGCGTCATTGGCGTAGCGTCCGGCCGGCTGGTATAGCGGAGTGGCTCACCCGGGAGGTATAGCAGGCACTACCAACGGAGTACCACCAGCTGGGTCGATGCTCGCCCCGGACGGCTCATAGTGTGGCTGCATGATCGCAAGGCGCTCCCCGCTGGTGAATCGGCGTCTCCGCGCTCACCCTCCTCAGCAACGCCTGATCCTGACCGGGAAGTGGCAGTTGACAGACCTGGACGAGGAGATCGAGCTGACGCCGGGCCCGGAGATCACCTTCCTCAAACTCGTCCCCGTGGTGGGTGGCTGATGCCCGACTTCGACGAGTTCTACGAGTTCGAGACCGCAGTGCTGGCCGCTGTCGAACGCGACGACGTGACGGCGGCCTGCGAAATGGTGCTCGCGGCCGGCGAATTCCCGCAAATGGTGAAGCGTTTGCCGGCCCTTCCCGAAGACGACCGCCGCCGGCTGGCGCGCAACTGCGTCGAGTTGTACGAGACGGCTGAGGCGCAGGAGCGGCGGGACCGGATCCGCACGATGCACGCCGGGCTGCTGGCGCGCCAAGTGGACCTGCTGGAAACCGACGGGTTCGAGGCCACGGTACTGGCCACCATGCGTTTCGGCGACTCGGCGACCGATGACAAGATGGCGGTACTCGAGACCGCGCTCGCATCCGAAGAATTCCCTAGGCTGGTCGAGCGCCTTCGGACCTTTTATCCGGAATATCAGAGACAGCTCGCCGAACGCGTACTAGCACGGCTGTACGAGTATGCCGAAGATCCGGAGCGGCGAGAACGAATTCTGTGGATGCACACGGCGCTGGCGGATCGCCCAGGACTCGTGAAAACCGAAAAGGCACTGGCCCTGGTGCGGGAGGTCGTCGAACACAACGCCCCAACAGAAGGTGCAAAAATATTCGAGACACACTCTCTTCCTGGGGTGGCGAAACGCCTGGCGAAACTTCCCCGAGATTTCCGCCGCCGACTGGCGCACCACTGCGTCGAGCTGTACGAGGCGGCCGAGACACAGGAGCGGCGCGAACTGGCTGTCTGGATGCGCACGGCGCTGACGTCCCGCCCACTGGAATACTTCGGCTACGACGAACTGGAGCCCATGCTGCGGGCCGCTGTCGAACGCGGTGACGTGGCGGCGGCGTGCGAGATGGTACTTTCGGACAAAGAGTTCAGCAGAATAGCAGGCAATCTGCCGCGCCTTCCCAAAGGTATCCGCCGCCTGCTGGTAGAGAAATGCGCTGATCTGTACGAATCAGCTACCTCGGAGGCCCGGCGAGACCGTATTCCCCGCATGCACGCGCTGCTGTCGCTGTCGTTGGGCAAACCGGACGACCGCCTGGCCGCCGCGCGCCAGAAGGCCCTGAGGCTTCCTCCCAAAGATGTGTTCTGGATGCTGGCCGGCGTCGAAATGGCGTGGGTGGAGATGGCCTCGGGCCGGGATATTCCAGTGGAACTCGGCGCTGAGTTACGGCGCAGACGCTTTAGCGGCTACCAAGGAAGCGAGTTGCGGAAGGTTGTGCGGTTGCTCGCCGACCGCCATCCGGTGCTCAACGCGGGCGAACCGTGGGCCGACCGCGCGCTCGCCGAGCTGTCGGACCTGCCCGCGCCATGGACCGAACTGATCGCACACGCCGTTACGGCGACGAAGTCCCGGCCCGACACGGCTTGGGAGCGGAAAGGGCGCACACTGCTCGCCGAAGTCGATGCGCACCAGTTCAGCGACCGGGCCCTGAGCTGGCTGGCTCTGGTGCCCCATCCGACCAACCTGCCGGATTTCGACGTTTTCAACTACCACGCAGCCCGCGGTCTGGTGTGGCTCCTGTCATTCCTGCCCGAACGCGCCCAGACCGTGCGCGGGCTGGGCGCGGTGCTGGAGAAGTCGCTGCGGACGGCGCCGGGTGTCGGGCCGGCCATGCCGAAGCTCGCCAACGCCTGCGCGATCGCGCTGTGCGCGATGGAGGGCGAGGCGGCTCTGGCGGAGGTGGCCCGGCTCACCACTCGGGTGACCTACAAGTCGACCCTCAACCTCCTTAAGGCCGGGCTGGACGCACGCGCCCAAGCCCTGGGGCTCGGCCGCGACGACACGGAGATCACCGACCCCACGATCCTCAACCAGCTCCGACCCGAGAAGACACCCGGCTGAGCCCGGCTGGCGCCGCCCTCACGGGCCGGCGCCAGCCGGTATCGAGCCCTTGACGTTCGGGACCCGAGTGATGGGCATGCCCCGCAACGACGTACTCGCCGCGATTACTTGCCGGGGCAGAGGACCGCTTCGCCCGCCTTCTTGAGCAGCGGGTCGAGAGCGGTATCGCGGTTGCTGGTGGCCAGCGTGGCGGATATGACGAACTGCACGCTGCCGTCCAGTGACTGGAAGGAGACCGCGTTGAAGCCGGGCGGACTGCCCTTCCCCCGCCCGTATGTGACCTTGCCCTTGCCCTTGCACACGTCCAGGTCGGAGGGCTGCTGGTGGGGGTCCTGGGACTGTCCGGCGGCCGGCAGGGCCGGGCAGGGCCATCCGCCCGGCAGGCGCCCATGCCTGGGAGCGAGACTCGCCGTCCCCGACGGCACGCTCTTCAGAACTTCACTTACCGGTCATATCCGCAGCATCGTGACGATCGGATGTGATCAGCTCACGTGCCTAGTGTCGGAGAACTGAGATCAACTACCTGCTCTCGGACTCACAGCGGGGCAGCTCAGCGGCTACGTCGAGCACCGGCACGAGTCTGGGTGTTGGAAAGGAATCAGCGAATGTCCGACACAGCGGAAGACTCGAACCACTATTTGCGCACAAGGCGCTGGTTAGCACGTGGAGTGGTGAGCAGCGCGCTGGTCGCCTTGCTCCTCCCCATGGCATCGGTGACCGGCCATGCCGCCGACACGTCCACGGCCGTAGTCACGGGCGTCGTGTTCTCCGACAAAAACGGGGACGGCTCGCAGAAGAAGGGCGAGCCAGGGATCCGGGGCGTCAGCGTCTCCGACGGCGTGACGATCGTCCAGACCGACGCGGACGGCCGTTACCGGCTCGAGACGGACCCCGGACGGCGGACTGCGGAGATCGTGTTCGTCACTCAGCCGGCCGGGTATCTGGCCCCGCCTGACGAGTCGATGACCCCCCAGTTCTACCGGCAGCTGGGCGAGCTCGACGTCGGGCAGGAAGCCACGGCTTCTTTCGGCCTGATTCCCGCGCCCAAGAACAGGAATGGCGACTTCACGTTCGGGCTCTTGACGGACCCGCAGAGCTTGATGCTGAGCGAGGAAGGGCGCGGAATCTTCGAGGGACTCGTCGGGGAGCTCAACAACCTCACCGCCGAGCCGGACTTCCTGGTGAACGCGGGCGACCTCACGCAGAACTCCACGGACGAAGAGTTCGTGCGGTACAAGTCCACGACGGCGACCTCTCGGGTGCCTGTCTGGCCGATCGTGGGGAACCACGACTTCGAGGACAGCGACCTCTACGACAACTACCGCAAGCACCTCGGCCCCGAGTGGTACTCGTTCGACTACGGCAACCGGCACTTCGTCATGCTGGAGAACACCTCCGGGTTCTCCGATCCGCCGCAACTCGAGTGGATGCGCAACGACCTCGCTACGAACGCCAAGAAGAACAAGGAAGTCGTCGTCGTCGCCCACCGCCCGATGAACTCTCCAGCGACGGCAGGAGGGGCGGACAGTCCCGCACCGTTCATCGAGGTGCTGGAGCAGTACAACACCAAGCTGGTGCTGAGCGGGCACACCCACAAGAACGACGTTGACCTGACGGCGGTCGAGGGCGCCGCGCACGTCGTCACGAACGCGACCTCGAGCACCCTTGATCAGAGCCCGAACGGCTTCCGGGTCGTCTCCTTCAAGGGACGCGAGATCGACTACCCCTTCAAGATGTACGACGTCGAGCGCAGCCTCGCGGTGACCAGCCCGGCGCCAGGCGCTCAAGTCGCACAAGGCGATGGAATGGTCCAGGTCAACGCTTACAACACCACGTCGAATGTGACTGACGTCCGTTACCGCATCGACCGCGGCCCGTGGCGGAAACTGCGGCAGAGCAGCGACTTCACCTGGACGGCAGCGACACGGGGGCGTGACCTCTCGCTCGGGAACCACTCGATCGAGGTGCGCGCGAAAGACGACGCGGGCAAGACCTGGAGCGAATCATCGGGTTTCAGCGTGGTGCGCTCCGAGTCCCTCAACGTTCCTCGCGCCGGTGCCGACTGGGCGATGTTCAAGGGGAACTCCGCCTACACCGGAGCGGCGGAAGATGTCCTGGCGCCGGAACTGCAGCCCGCCTGGAGCTATCGCACCCCCGGCACCATCCTCACCTCCTCTCCGGTAATCGTGGACGGAGTCGTGTACATCGGCACTCGAGATGAGAACGGCGCCGAGAACCACGCCGTACACGCGGTCGACCTCGCAACCGGACGCGCACTGTGGCGCTTCCCCACAGACGGACAGGTTGAAGGCACCCCCGTGGTGGCGAACGGCATCGTCTATGCCTCGACCGTTCGTGGAACCCTCTTCGCCTTGGACGCCAAAACCGGCAAAAAGCGCTGGTCCATCACCAAGGGGGACTCCGAAGACGGGGTGCATCGTGGATGGATGTACGAGCAGCCCAACTACGAGGACGGCGTGATCTACCAGGTCTACAGCATCGGCGAGCGACGCCTGATGGCGCTCGATGCCGCCACCGGCAAGCAACTGTGGGACACCCGCCTCGACGGCGGATGGATATCCGAAACGCCTTCCGCGCTCGGTGACGGCCGGCTCTACGTCGCGGGGGACAACGACTGGCTGGTGGCGCTGAACGCCAAGACCGGAGCCGAGGAATGGCGCGGCGAGCCAGCATCGTGCACGAACACCACCCCCACCTTCTCGGACGGGCTCCTGTACCTGGGGTGCGAAGGAGACGAACTCGTCGTCCTCAACGCCTCCACTGGTAAAGAGGTCTGGCGCTACAGCAGTCCCGAGGAGTCGTACCTGCGAGGAACCCCCACCGGCTCGTCTCCTGCCATCGCCGATGGAGTCGCCTACATGGGCTTCTCGAACGGCAATGTGTCCGCGCTCGACGCCAAGACCGGTCAGCTGCTGTGGACGCACCGAACCGGAGGTGGAATCACCTCCTCTCCGATCATCAGCGGCGGCACGCTCTACGTGGGTTCCAGCGACGGCTTCGTCTACGGCTTCGACCGAGCCACCGGTGAGAAGAAGTGGAGCTTCGAGATCGGCGCCTGGGTCGCCTCCAGTCCCGCCATCAGCGGCAACGCGCTGGTGGTCGGCGCCTGGGACGGCAACCTCTACGCTTTCACCGGAAGCGGGAAGCTGGGCGAGGAGTAGAGGAGTAGACGAGCGCGGTAACTCCGTGCCTCGGACGTGAGGACCTGCCCTGTCCTGCGAACCCGACCGGAGTCGATCCGGAGGACAGGGCGAGGTCGGCGGAACCGCCCGATACTCGGCCGTACCGCACCTCTCGCGCTTCTCACCTGTGGAACGCCGGCGAGGGGCGCCGTCGCGGGTGCTCTGGGCGGCCTACCAAGGGCTCACGAGGCCGGCGGTCAGCCGCCGAGGACCGCTTCGTGCACGGCCACGGCGCTGACGTGCTCCTGGTCGTACTCGCCGGCCGTCATCACCACGACCAGCTCCTCGTCGGGCACCACCGTCAGCCGCTGGCCGCCGTTGCCGATCCCGCCGACCCAGTAGGGAGCCGCCGTGTTCACGTACCACTGGTAGCCGTACGAGAAGCCCTCCGCGATCTTCACGCGGGGGCGCGTCAGCTCGCGGATCCAGGCGGCGGGCACGATCCCCCGGCCGCCGTCGAGCACCAGCCGGCCGACGGCGGCCAGGTCGATCGGCCGCAACCGCAGCCCGGCCGCCGCCATCGCCAGCCCGTCGTCCCCCTTGCTCCACTCGAACCGATCGATCCCCAGGGGGCCGAAGAGCGCGGTCGCGGCGTACTCCTCCAGCGGCCTGCCGGTCCCCCGCGCGATGATCCCGCCGATCAGCGCGGAGGCCCCGCCGCAGTACAGCCATCGCCGGCCGGCCTTCTCGACGACGGGCCGCTCCAGGACATACCGGTATCGGTCGGGCGCCAACTCCATCGCGATCTCGCTGTTGGCGGGGCTGGTGTAGGGGGCGTCCTCGTTCCAGTCGAGCCCGAGCGTCATGGTGAGCGCGTGCGCGATGGTGAGGTGCGCGCGTTCCGGATCCGCCACCAGATCCGGATATTCCGGGAACTGTTCCATCAATCCCGCCTCCGGTCCCGGCACCAGTCCCGCGTCCAGCGCGATGCCGTACAGCAGGGCCACGACGCTCTTGGAGACCGACCGCAGGTCGTGCAGGGTGTCGCGATCGAACGCGACGTGCCCGAGCGAATCACCGAGCCGGTGGTCCACCCCCGCCCCGTACCGCTCCAGAACGATCTCCCCGCCCCGCGTCACCACGAGACCGTGCAGGTTGGGCGCCTTGCCCGAACGCAGGACCGTGTCGATCCGCTCGGTCATTGCCACGATGTTCCTCCTGAAGTCGGCACATCCTGGCATACCGCCTGACACGGTGTCAGCCTCAATCCCCGGCAGTAAGTAAGACGGAATCTAAGTAAGATGGGATCTTGCGCTTCTGGCTGGCGTTCCTCCGGCGGGCGATCGCCGACAGCGAGCGCGGCCGCCCCGACCTCGCGCTGCGGCGCGTCGAACGATCCTGGACGACGTGGCGCGGACGAGCGGTCGAGCCCTTCATTCGCCAAACCCTCGCCCGAGCCCTGCCCAACGACACCTGGCCCGACACGGAAGAGATCGGCGGCTGGTGGAACCGCCAGAACAACCCGGAAATCGACCTCGTGGGGGCGGACAAGGGGCCCGTGGCCGGGCATGTTCACTTCGTCGGATCGATCAAGTGGCTGGACGGTCGTCCGTTCGACCGCCACGACTACGACGAGCTCGTCCGCGGCGCGACCTTCGTCCCCGGCACGACCGCCGCCACGCCCACGGTCGCCGTCTCACGGGCGGGTGCGGCGCCCGGCCTCCCGCTGGACCAGCTCTGGGGGCCGGACGACCTCCTGGCGGCCTGGGCCTCCTGACTCGCCCACGACTCCTATGAGCGGACCAGGCGGGTCTCAACGCTGAGAGCACACTCAGGTTTTCTCAGCCCTGGCACAGCGATCTCGACGCAGGCTGGGAGGCATGGATCAACTCATGCGGAGTCCGGCCATCGCGCAGGGACTGGTGAAGGTCGAGGCCAGGATCCGGCGGTTGAGCGGGTCGTCCACAATCTCCGGCATCAACGCGGGCGCCGAGCGCATCGTCTCGGCCGGTGGCAAGCGGCTGCGTCCCGCGATGACGCTGGCCACGTCCCTCGCGCTCGGCAAGGCGCCGGATCGGCGGGTGGTCACGGCGGCGGCCTGCGTCGAGCTGATCCACGCCGGCTCGCTCGTACACGACGATCTCATGGACCGGGCCACGGAACGCCGCGGCACCAGGACGCTCAACGCCGAGCTGGGCGAGGGGAAGGCGCTGGTCATCGGGGACTTCATGCTCGCCAGGGCCGGGCTGGCGGCCATCACGGCGGTGTCCAGGCCGGTCGCCGAGGTGCTGGCGGCCGCCGTCGTCGAACTGGCCGAGGGGCAGTTCCTGGAGACGAGCGAGCTGTACGACCCCGACCGCACCCCGGAGAACGCGATCAGGTCCGTCACCGGCAAGACCGCCGCGCTCTTCAGGGCCGCATGCCTGGTGGCCGCCGTCTGCGCGGGCGCCTCCGCCGAGGATCGGGCGCGGATGGCGGCGTACGGGGAGAAGTTCGGGCTGATCTTCCAGGTGCTCGACGACCTGCTCGACCTGACCGCCACCACCGCGCAGCTCGGCAAGCCCGCGGGCAACGACCTGCGCCAGGGCGTCTACAGCCTCCCACTGCTGCTGGCCAGGGCCGACGTGCGGGATCTGCTCGGCAGGGACATGAGCGACGAGCAGGTGGCGGAGGTGCTGCGCAGGCTGCGGGCGAGCCGGATGGTGCCCGACACGATCGAGTACTGCCGCGCCCTGGCCTCCGACGCGCTTGCCACCCTGCCGGTGATCCACGACCAGGAGACGGCCGGCATCCTGTACGGCCTGCCGACCGCGTACATCGACCACGTGGCCCGCATCGCCACCACGGTCAGACCGCCCGCCCTGTCTCGGCCGTCGTGAGCGGCGCGGCGATCTCCTCCAGCCCCTTCCGCTCGGCCTTGACGCCCAGGAACAGCTCGACCAGCCCTCCGGCGATCATCACCAGCGCCCCGATCGTGAACGCCAGCGCCGTGTCCCCCGGCACCCCTGTCTCGACCAGCGAGGAGAAGAGGAGCGGCCCGGTGATGCCGCCGGCGGCCGTGCCGATCGCGTAGAAGAACGCGATGGCCATCGCCCTGGTCTCCAGGGGGAAGATCTCGCTGACGGTCAGGTAGGCGGAGCTGGCCCCGGCCGAGGCCACGAACAGCACCGCCGACCAGCACGCGGTCAGTGTCACCGCGGTGAGCGCGCCCTGGTCGAACAGCCAGGCGGTGCCGAGCAGCAGGAGCCCGGAACCGATGTACGTGGCGGAGATCATCGGAATCCTGCCGACCGTGTCGAAGAGCGGGCCGAGCAGCAACGGACCGAGGAAGTTGCCCATCGCGATCACCGCGAAGTAGTAGCCGGTGTGCGTGTCGATCTGGAAGAACGTCGAGAGGATCTGGGCGTACCCGAACGTGATCGCGTTGTAGAGGAACGCCTGTCCGACGAAGAGCGACAGCCCGAGCACCGTCCGCTTGGGGTAGAGCGCGACCATGGTGTGCGCGATCCTGACGAACCCGATCGACTTGCGCTGGTGCACCGTGATGGCCTCCGAGGGCTCCGGCAGGTCCCCGCCGACCTGCCGCTCGATGTCGCCGACGATCTCCTCGGCCACCTGTTCCCTGCCGTGGATGAACAGCCAGCGCGGGCTCTCGGGGACGTGCCGCCGTACGAGCAGGATGGCCAGGCCGAGCACCACGCCCAGTCCGAACGCCACGCGCCAGCCGATGTTGACCGGCAGGTCGTTCAGCAGCGGCACGGTCAGCAGCGCGCCACCGGCGGCCCCGAGCCAGTAGCTGCCGTTGATGAGGATGTCGATCCGGCCCCGGTGACGGCTCGGGATGAGCTCGTCGATGGCCGAGTTGATGGCCGCGTACTCACCGCCGATGCCGAACCCCGTCATGAACCTGAACAGGAAGAACCACCACGCGCTGAACGAGAACGCCGTCATCAGCGTCGCCACCAGGTAGACGGCGAGCGTGATGAGGAACAGCCTCTTCCTGCCGAACCGGTCGGTCAGCCAGCCGAAGAACAGCGCGCCGGAGCACGCGCCGGCGACGTAGAGCGCCGCGGCCACGCCGGCGACCTGCGCCTGCGTGATGTCCACGCCGCTGCCGGGCTTGGCGAGCTGCGCGGACAGGTTGCCGACGATGGTGACCTCGAGTCCGTCGAGTATCCAGACGGTGCCGAGACCTATGACGATCATCCAGTGCCAGCGCGACCAGGGCAGCCGATCCAGCCGTGCGGGCACCCTGGTACTTATCGTGCCGGTCTCCACGTCGCTCATAAGGGCATCTGGATACCCGGTCACCAGCGGGCAAACGTGGGCTACTTCCTGGCCTCGACGATCTCCGTGCCCGACCATGGGCCGCCGTACCAGAAGCGCCATCCCGCGTCGCGCCGGCGTACGTCGACGACGCCGAGGTCGCGCAGCGTGGCCTCGTACGCGGGGGTGGTGTGCTTGACGTCGGCGAGCAGCATCAGCCCGCCAGGCCGCAGCACCCGGTAGCCCTCGCGTACGGCCCGCGCGCGCCCCTCGGCGTCGCGGATGCGGTGCAGCGCCTGGTTCGACACGACCACGTCGAACGTCTCGTCGTCGAACGGCAGGTCACGCAGGTCCCCCGAGACCAGCCGCACCCGGTCGGAGACGCCTTCCGCCTCGGCGTTCGCCCTGGTCACCGCCTCCGCGTCGCCCCGCCACGCGTCGACGCCGGTCGCCAGGCCGTCCGCCAGCCGCTCGGCGGCGGCCAGCAGCACCGCGCCCCGCCGGGACCCGAGGTCGAGCAGCCGCTCGTCGCCGTGGAACCGCCGGACCTCCTCCGCCCAGACGGCGAACCTGCCGCGGCGCGTCGTGTAGAGGTGGCTGACGGCGCTGGCCAGCGTGTAGAGCGCGCCGACCAGGAACGCGAGCCCCGCCGCCGGAATGTCGACGGCGAACGAGACCACCGCGAGAGCGGCCAGCCCGATCGCTCCGAAAAGCAAACCGGCCACCGCCCACGGTGCGTCGAACCCATAGCTGCCGCGCCGCCTGCTCACATTCACTTCACATCTCAAGGAGGTCTTGACCGGGACTTGACCCACCGCTTCCCCGCACACCGTTACTCACACACATCTCATTAATAAGGTGACGTCAATGGGCACGCAATGGGGCATGACGGGGAAAGATCGAGGATTCGGCCTGGGGGCCAGCCTCGCACTGACGCTGGCATCGACCCTGCTCTGGGGCGTGGCGCACCTGGCCGCCGAGCGCCGCCGGACGGGCCTGGCGCTCATGGTCGCCCATGTCCTGATGCTGGCCGGCGTGCTCACCGTGTTCACCGCGTTCAGCGTCGACCTCCTGTCGCTGGCGGTCCAGCCCCGCTGGCTCATCGTCCTCACCGTCGCGCTGGTGGTGATCGCGCTCGCCTGGACGGGCGTCATCGTCTGGTCCTTCCTCCTCGTACGCCCCCCGCGCTCGGACACCGTCGGCCGCCTCCTCACGACCACGCTCACCATCGCCCTCTGCGCGCTCGTCCTGGCGCCCACCGCCTACGGCGCGCGACTCGCGTACGTGTCCCGCGACGTCGTCAACAGCCTCTTCTCCACCACCTCCAGTACCCCAGTCGTGGCCGAAGACCCGTGGAGCGGCGCCGAGCGGGTCAACTTCCTGCTCGTCGGCGCGGACGCGGCGCCAGGACGGCCCGGGGTGCGTACCGACAGCATGACCGTGGCCAGCGTGGACACCGAGACCGGCGCGACCACCCTGTTCGGCCTGCCGCGCAACCTCGAACAGGTCAGGTTCCCCGCGGGCCCGGCGCGGGACCGCTTCCCCGGCGGCTTCACCGGCTCGGTCCCGGACACGCCCGGCCTGCTCAACGAGGTGTTCCAGTACGCCGAGGACCATCCGGACATGGTGCCCGGCGTGCAGAAGGGCAAGCGCGGCCCGGCCCTGCTCAAGCAGACGATCGGCGACATCCTCGGCCTCCCGGTGAACTACTACGCCATGGTCGACATGAAGGGCTTCGCCGAACTCGTCGACGCCATGGGCGGCGTGAAGGTCACCATCGAGGACCCCATCGTGTACGGCCGCTCCCGCGAGGGCCTGCTCCCGCCCGGCACCCGCAAGCTCACCGGCGAACAGGCCCTGTGGTACGGCCGCTCCCGCACGGACAGCGACGACTACGTCCGCATGGGCCGCCAGAAGTGCCTGCTCAACGCGGTCGCCAAGCAGGCCGATCCAATGACCGTGCTCAACAGCTTCGAACGCCTGGCCGCGGCCACCAAACGCGCCATCTCCACGGACCTGCCCCAGGAACTCCTGCCGGCCGCCGTGGACCTGGCGCAGCGGGTGAAGGACACCAGGATCCGCAGCCTCAGCTTCGTCCCACCGCTGATCAACACCGCCTACCCCGACTGGTCGCAGATCCGGCGCAAGGTCTCCGAGGCGCTGTCCCACCGCCCGTCGACCAGGTCCGCCACCGCCGGCCGGCCGCGGTCCCCGGAGAGGACGCCGGAGGCCCCGGTCAGCCTCGACGCCACCTGCCGCTGACCGATCCCGCCGAGATCGTCGCGTGCCCGAATCAACGTACCGAGCGTGTACGGAGTGTGGCATGATGGTGACGTCCTAACGGAAACGATTTTCATACCCGCAGGAGCACCTCGTGAGAGTGGCGTTCGTCGGCAAGGGCGGCAGCGGCAAGACGACGATGTCGGCGCTGTTCGCCAGACACGTGGCGAGTCAGGGCGGCCCGGTGGTCGCCGTGGACGCCGACATCAACCAGCACCTGGCCCTCGTCCTGGGCCTCGACCGGCAGCCCGAGCCGCTCGGCGCCCACCTGACCGAGATCAAGGACCGGCTGCGCGGCGCCAACCCGCGCATCCCCTCCGCCGACGCCATGATCAAGACGACCCCGCCTGGGCGCGGCTCCAAGCTGCTGACCTTCGAGGAGCTGGCCGCCGACCCCTTCGCCCTCACCGCCCCCGACGGGCCGCGCCTGCTGGCGACGGGCCCGTTCAGCGAGGACGACCTCGGCGTGGCCTGCTACCACTCGAAGGTCGGCGCCGTGGAGCTGCTGCTCAACCACCTGGTCGACGGGCCGGGCGAATACGTCGTGGTGGACATGACGGCCGGCGCCGACTCCTTCGCCTCGGGCCTGTTCACCCGCTTCGACCTGACGTTCCTCGTCGCCGAACCCACCAGGCAGGGCGTGAGCGTCTACCGCCAGTACCGCGACTACGCCGCCAAGTACGACGTCCCGCTCGCCGTGGTCGGCAACAAGGTCCACGACCAGTCCGACGTCGACTTCCTGCGCGCGGAGGTGGGTGACGACCTGCTCACCTGGATGGGACACTCGGCCGCCGTCCGCGCCATGGAGCAGGGCCACCACTTCACCCTCGACGACCTGGAGCCGGCCAACGCCGACACGCTGGCCGTGCTCCGCAAGACGCTCGACGAGCAGAAGAAGGACTGGCCCAGGTTCGGCCGGCAGACCGTGGAGTTCCACCTGCGCAACGCCCGCGCGTGGGGCGACGAGCGGACAGGCTCCGACCTCTCCGCCCAGATAGACCCGGACTTCGTGTACGGCCCGTGAACCACACGAGTGTGCCCGCCAGGCATCTGGAGCACTCCCCCTGTCCCACCTAGCGTTCAGATTCGACCCTTTCCGAAAGGAGACAGCATGTCGCTGACCGTTCCGAAGGATCTGCTCGACCAGGCCCAAGCCGGTGACGTCGATGACGCGGCCTTCATCGCGTGCGTCCGCGACTCACTTCCCTACGCGTGGTCGCTGATCAGCGAGCTGGTCAAGCAGCGTGAGCACACCGGGGCCGAGTTCGCCGACAACGAGGTGCCGCCACCGTCCGAGCAGGCCCGTGGCGAGCTGCTGCGCTGCCTGGCGAGCGACTCGATGCGCGGTGCGCTCGAGCGTCACTTCGGGGTGCGGCTGGCCTTCCAGAACTGCCATCGGGTCGCGGTCTTCGACCCGGCGGCGACCGAGGCCCTGGCCGGCTTCGTCACTCCACGAGCCCAGATTCTCAACCAGAAACCGGAGCTGGTGGACTGCTGAGCCCTGTCCGGCGAGCCGGCTCCGCCCGGCTCGCCGGTCAGCGCAGCAGGGGCAGCACCTCCGCCCCGAACCTCCGGATGTTCTCCAGCGTCCGCCGCTGCTCGCCCATCCCCTCGACCATCAGGACGAACCGCTCGATCCGGGTGCGTTCCGCGCTACGCCGGAGGGTCTCCGCGCAGTGCTCGGCCGAGCCGACCGGATGCATGAGGGTCAGCAGGTCCACGTACGCGGGGATGTTCCGCGCCGGTCGCGGCCGGTCGTCCACCGGCACGTATCCCGCCAGCCCCGGTCCGAGCCACCGGGGGATCGACTCCTTGAGCTCCCGCACCGCCTGGGCCGTGGAGTCGGCGACGTATCCGACGCCCGCCGCCATGTGCGCGGCCGCCGCCGGGCCGCCGCGGGCCAGGTAGTCGCCGACGAGCGCCGCCTTCTCCGCGTCCCCGATGTGCATGCCGAGCAGCATCGGCAGCCCGCGCGCCGCCGCCAGGCCGACGGTGGCCTCCGAGGTGCACGCGACCACCGGCCGCATCCTCGCCTCCGGCACCATCGGGACCTCGCGGAACCTGAAGAACTCGCCGTCGGCCGCCACCCGGCCGCGGGAAAGAGCCTGGAGCAGGAGGTCGAGCGACTCACCGAAGCCCCGCTCGTACCGCTCGATCCCGGTCCCGAAGACCTCCAGGTCCACCCACGGCCCGCCCCTGCCGACGCCGAGGGTGAACCGCCCGCCTGACAGATGGTGCAACATCGCCGCCTGCTCGGCCAGCGCCACGGGATGCTGGGTGGACAGCACGCTCACGGCCGTGCCCAGTCCGATGCGCGAGGTCCGGCCGGCCGCGACTGCCGCCAGGGTGATGGCCGACGGGCAGACGCCGTACGACATGAAGTGATGCTCGGCGATCCACGCGTCGTCGAAGCCGGCCTCCTCGGCCGCCACGACGAGGTCGACGGCGTCGGCCAGCAGCCGTCCGGGCTCGTGTCCTGGAAAGCGGGCCACGATCAGAAAGACTCCGATTCGCACCTGACCCATGATGACGCGCGGCCCCGGCTACGCGAAGAGACCGGCGCCGGCCACGCGGAAAAGAGTGGCCTCGGTTACGCGAAAAGACTCGCCTGTCCCTCGCCGGCGAGCGGATCGCGGTGGTGCTTCAGATGCCGCCATTGCGGAAGATCGTCCAGGTAGGACCACGAGAGCCGGTGATGCGGGGTGGGCCCCAGCCGGGCGAGGGCCTCCTGGTGGAGGGGTGAGGGATAGCCGGCGTTCTCGGCGAAGCCGTACTCCTCGCAGCCGATCGTCCCCATGTAGGCGTCGCGGCGCACCTTGGCCAGGACGGACGCCGCCGCCACCGAGATGCTCGCCGCGTCCCCCTTGATCTCCAGGCGCACCGGCCAGGGAGCGCCGATGTAGTCGTGCTTGCCGTCCAGGATCACCGCGTCCGGGCGTACGGAGAGCGCCTCCAGGGCACGCCTGGCGGCCCGGCGCAGGGCCTCGGTCATGCCGAGGGTGTCGATCTCCGTGTGGGTGGCCTCGCCGAACGCGAAACCCGCCACCCAGGAGGTCAGCTCGGCGGCGAGCGGGGTGCGACGGGCGGCGGAGAGCTGCTTGGAGTCGGTCAGTCCGGCCGGTGGCTCCGACAGGTCGGTGACGACCGCGCACACCGTGACCGGGCCCGCCCATGCGCCCCGGCCCACCTCGTCGACGCCCGCGACCGTGCGGGTGCTCGGCTGGGAGAGCAGGAGGTGCTCGATGTCGTACGTCGGCGCCATGACGCCAGACGCTACCGCCTCCAGCGGGTCACCCGCCGGACGACCGGCCTACCTCGTCACGTATCGGCCTGCTCGGGTGGACGGACGACCCGCCCACCGCGTCACGGGCCGGCCTGTTCGGGTCACTCGCCGAAGGGGCGGCCCACCGTGTCGCGGAACGGTCTCTCGCGCCAGTCGGCGAGCGGGTCGTCCGCGGCGAGTGAACTGTCGCCAGAACGGTCGGCGAGGTGTACCGGATCCAGGTCGGCGGCGATGTAGCGGGCGGCCACGTGGATCGCCCGCAGCGTCACCGACACCGAGGGCCGGTGGACGCTGGAGCCACGCGCGACGGCGTGCACGTCACGCCCGACCGGGTTCCCTGGGAACTGGCGTACCGCGAGCCCGCGCACCCCGGCCGCCAGCGCGAGCGCGGGCACGGCGGCGATCCCGATCCCCTTGGCGACGAGCGACAGGATCGTCCCCAGCCCCTCGAACTCCCACGGCGTCGGCCGGGTGCCGCCGACGTCCACCAGGAGCCGGTCCACGGCCAGCCGGGAGGGCTCGCCGTCGGGCGTCGCCATCCACGGCTCGTCCCGCAGCTCCCGCAGGTCCACCGGCACGTCGGGATCGGCCAGGCGGTGCTTGCGCGGCACCACCAGCACCAGGGGATCGTGCAGCAGCGGGAACACCCGGACGCTCTCGCTGTCGCGTACGCGGCCGTACCAGTCGTCCACCAGGGCGATGTCCACCTCCCCCGACTGCACCTCGCGCAGGCCGCGCCCGGACCGGCTCTGCCCCAGCCGGAGCGTCAGCTCCGTGTGGCGGCGCAGCGAGCGCGCGAGCGCGGGCGCGAACGCCACCGCCGCCGTCGGGAAGGCCGTGACCACCACCCGCCCCACGGGGGTCGCCGCGTGCGCGGACAGATCGGACTCGGCCTCCTCGACCATTGACAGGATCCGCTCCGCGTGGGCGACCAGCCGCCGCCCCGCGTCGGTGAGCTCGGCACTGCGCGCGGTCCTGTCGATCAGCGCCGTACCGGTCTCGCGTTCGAGCGCCACGAGTTGCTGGGAGACAGCCGACGGACTGTAACCCAACGACGCCGCCGTCGCAGCGATACTGCCGCGACGAGCGAACTCGCAGATCAGGACCAATCGCCGCAATTCCAGCATCGGACTTCCTTATGCCTACCCACAAAAAGCCTCGCTTGTGCTGATGCCTTCATACAACCACGCTGGGAACGTGACAAACATGACTGTTACCTTGTCCGCCACTCTCGCGGCGAACGAGGACATCGAACGAAGACGACGCGCCGGGGAACGCGTGCTGCACCTGGCCTTCGGTGAGGCCGGTCTGCCCGTCCACCCGGCGCTGCGCGACAAGCTGGCCGCCGCGTCAGAACGCAACGGCTACGGGCCGGTCGCGGGGGCGTCCGGCCTGCGGACGGCGGCGGCGGGCTACTGGACACGACGGGGGCTCAACACCGACCCCGAGCTGGTCGTCTGCGGGCCGGGCAGCAAGTCGCTGCTGTACGGCCTGCTCCTGGCGATCGGCGGAGACATCGTCCTGCCCATGCCCAGCTGGGTCAGCTATGCCGCTCAGGCCGATCTGGTGGGCTCACGCCCCATCCTGGTGCCCGCACCCCCAGGAGAGGGCGGAGTTCCCGACCCGGACCTGATCGCCGCGGAGGTGCGGCTGGCCAGGGCCCAGGGCAGGACCGTGAGCTCGGTCCTGGTGACTCTCCCGGACAACCCGACGGGACGGCTGGCCACACCGGCGACCGTCGGCCGTCTGGTGGCGGTCGCCCGCGAGCTCGACCTGATGATCATCTCGGACGAGATCTACCGGGACCTGCTGCACGACCCGGCCCTGCCGTACATCTCACCGGCCGATCTCGCGCCCGAGCGCACGATCGTCACCACCGGGCTGAGCAAGAGCCTGGCGCTGGGCGGCTGGCGGATCGGCGTGGCCAGGCTGCCCGAGTGCGGCCACGACCTGCGCGCGAAGCTGCTCGCGGTGGCCAGTGAGATCTGGTCGGCGCCGGCGGCACCCGTACAGGAGGCCGCGGCCTACGCCTTCAGCGAGCCTGGCCCGCTCACCGACCGCATCGTCCGCAGCCGCCGGCTGCACGGCGTGGTCGCGAGGGCCGTGTACGAGAGGTTCGCGGAGATCGGGGCCAGTGTCCCCGTCCCCCAAGGTGGCTTCTACATCTATCCCGACCTGAGCCACCTGCGACTCGGCGGCGCCGCCGAGATCACCAAGCGCCTGCTGGAGGAGCACGGCATCGGCGTCCTGCCCGGGCACGCCTTCGGCGACGACCCGGCCACGGCGCGCGTACGAGTGGCCGTCAGCCTCCTCTACGGCGAGACCACACAGGAGCGTCTGACCGCTCTGACCAGCCCCGACCCCCTCCAGCTACCCTGGATCGCGGCCAGTCTCGACCACCTGTCGACGGGACTGAAAGACCTCTCCCTGGTACGCCACGGACTGGTGGGTGAACGGCGTCCCGCGCTCGTCCCGGCGCCGTGTCACGGTTGATCTTCCCCGTACCATCCCCGAAAGGGACCTCTGACCCGAAAATAGAGATCAGCGGGCAGGCGGCAGCGAACCCCGGCCATCGCGCCTGGTCAGGGTCTCTCGGGACGGTATGGGGAATGTCAGGCAGTCTCTGGTCCGACCGTCACCTTCCCGTC
>NZ_JADOGI010000180.1 GCF_015645445.1 Nonomuraea cypriaca
GCGCCGTCCCAGCCCCCGGTGTGGCCGCCGTCCCCGGTTTCGTCCGAGCCCCCCGGACGCCCGGAGTCGTCGCCGTCCCCAGCGTCGTCCGAGCCCTCGGCGTGTCCGGAGTCGTCGCCGTCCCCCGTGTCTCTGGACACCAGTAGGCGGTAGCCGGGCTGGTCGCGGAGGAGTTCGCGGTGGCAGCCCGCCGCCGCGACCGAGCCGTCGACCAGGTAATAGACGGTGTCCGCCTGGGTCAGGACGAGCGGCGAGGTGGTGGTGACGACCGTGGTGCGGCCCGCCCGCGCCGTACGCAACCGGGTGGCGATGTTCGCCTCCGTGTGCGCGTCCACCGCCGAGGTGGGCTCGGCCGCCAGGAGGATCTCGGGATCGGCCAGCAGTGCCCTGGCCAGGCGTACCCGCTGGCGCTGCCCGCCGGACAGGTTGCGGCCCTGGGCGTCGACGTGTGAGCCCAGCCCGTCCGGCAGGCCGCGTACGACGTCCTCCGCCATGGCGGCGTGCACCGCGCGCCCGACCGCCTCGTCGTCCGGGTCGCCCCGGCCCGCGAGGACGTCGCGCAGCGTGCCCGCGAACAGGTCCGCCTCGTTGTCCGCCACCAGGATCCGTTCCCTGACCTGGGTCAGGTCGATGTCGTCGAGCCGGATCCCGTCCCACGTCGCGGCGGACTCGCTGAACCTGCCCAGCCGGTCGAGCACCGCCGCAGACTCCGCCGACCGGTCGCTGACCAGCGCGGTCAGCCGGCCTGGCGCGATCTCGACGCCGGGGACCGGGTCACGCAGCACGGATGGCGACTCGGGGCCGTCCAAGGGCTCGGCCCTGCTGGTGGGGCCGGGTTCCATGGCCAGGAAGCGGACGACCCGGCGGCCGGCGACGAGGCCGCGGCTGAGCTCGTACCCGCCGTCGACGAAGATCGAGACGGGCACCACCAGCACCGCGGCGTACCCGTAGACCGCCACCAGGTCGCCGGCGGTGAGGTCGCCCTGAGCCGCCATCCGGGCCGCCAGCCAGGTCACCGCGCCGAGGAACAGGGTCGGCAGGCCCACCCCGAGGGCCTGCACCCAACTGGTCACCGCGCCGACCCGATACCCCTGCTCCCGCAACTCCTGGGAGCCGCGGCGGTAGCGGTCCGCGTACACCTCCTTGCCGCCGACGCCGTTGAGGACCCGCAGCCCTCCTGCGATGTCGCCGAAGCGGGCGGCGAGGTCGCCCTGCCGCACGCGGTACGCCGTCTCGGCGCTCCGCAACCGCCCCAGCAGCGGGCCGAGCACCACCACGAGCAGCGGCACACCCAGCAGGACCACCGCGGCGAGCGCAGGAGAGACGGCCAGCAGCAGCGCGGCCACCACGGCGTAGGACAGGAACGCGCCGACGCCGAGGCTGGTGACGGTGAGCGCGTCGGCGATCGTGATCACGTCGGTGAACCCGATCGTGACGACCTCCCCGGCCGTGACCTGGCGGGGGAGCGCCGCGCCCAGGCGCGTCGCCTGAAGCACCACGACCTGCACGGTACGGAACGCGCCGTCCATCCGCACCCTGGTCATCGTACGATGCCGCATGATGGCCAGCCACGCGGTCAACCCCCCGACGCCCAGCAACGCCGCGGACCAGCCGGCCAGCACGGACCACCGCCCCGGTCCGAGACCGTCGTCGATCGCGCGGGACAGGAAGTACGGCGGCAGCGTCAGGCACACCATCCAGGCGGTGCCCAGGACCGCCCCGGCGGCGATCCGCCCGCGCTGGCTCCTGACCAGCCACAACAGGTAGCGTCCCGCGCTGCGACAGTCGGGAGTCCCGGGGGCCATGATCCGTTCTGTCATACAGTGAGACTAATGGGGTCCCTTTACGGCACGAGGACCACCTTGCCCGTTGTCGCTCGGCTTTCGAGCGCGGCGTGCGCGGCGGCGGTCTCCGCCAGCGGGAACGCATGCACGGCCGGCACCAGCGTGCCCTCGGCCGCCGCCGCCAGCGCCCTGGCCTCGTACTGCGGCCGATCGTCCGGCTGGGCGATCAGCTGCATCAGGACGTTGGTCGCGGTCATGCCGCGCTCCTTGAGCAGCTCCGGGTCGGGCTCGAAATTCTGACGGGAGGCCCAGCCGACGACGAGGTACCGGCCGCCGTCGGCGAGGAGCTCGAACGCCGCCCGCGCCTTGTCGCCGCCGACCCCGTCGAGCAGGGCGGTGACGGTACGGCCGCCCAGCAGCTCGGCGACGGTTCGCTCCCATCCGGGCTGGTCGTAGTCGACGGCGACGTCGGCGCCGAGCTCGCGAACGGCCGCCACCTTGGCGGGGCCGCCCGCCGCGCCGATCACCGTGGCGCCGAGGCGGCGCGCGTACTGGACGACCAGGCGGCCGATCCCGCCCGCCGCCGAGGTCACCAGGACGACGTCGTCCGAGGTCAGCTCGGCCACGTCGAGGAACTCCAGCGCGGTGCAGCCGGTCACGATCATGGCGACGGCCGCCTCGTGCCCCAGCTCACCGGGGATCCGGTGAACGACGCCCAGATCGGCGACCGCCAGCTCCGCGTAGCCGCCCGGCCGGCCCTCCTTGGTCACGACCTCGCGCCCGAGCCAGTCCGGGTCCACCCCGTCGCCGACGGCGTCCACCGTGCCCGCCACCTCGCCGCCCATGATGGCCGGGAGCTCGGGGGGCGGCGGTGCGGTCTCGCTGACCAGGCCGGTCCGCATCACCGTCTCGACCAGGTGCACGCCGGCCGCCTTGACGGCGATGCGCACCTGGCCGGGGCCGGGGGACGGGTCGGGGACGGTCTCGTACCGGAGGTTCGCCGCGGGGCCGTAGGCGTGCAGGACGACGGCATGCATGGTGTTCTCCTGGCGATCAGAGGTCTTTCTGGCCCTTCGAGCCTGCAACCTCAACCATGCTTGATGTCAACCGACGCCGCCTTGCCTTCGTCGCCTCACCGCTGGAGCGTCCGGCGTGACTCGACCGGCCGCGCGCACGGTCCTGGCCGCCCGGTCGGCGGTCTCGGGGGCAGGTGACCGCGATCCTGCGGGCTTCGGGGGCGTTCTCGCCGGTCGGCGCCGTCACGGGCGGGGCGCTCTTCCTGGGCACCGGGACCGGTGACGCGATCGGGCGGGTCGCCTGCTGACCGCCATGCCCGGTGGCCGCGCGCGATGGCGTACGCCAGCGAGACGAAGCCGGCGGCGAGGAGCGTGCCCGCCATCACCAGGGTGATGAACGAACACATCGTGACTGTGTCCATGTGAAAGATCCCCCGATGTCTAGATTTTTCGTGATGTCTTCAGGATCGGGGTGGGAGCGGTAGCGGGGGGTCATGGCCACGTCCGGAGCCTTCAATGGCGATCAGGGAAGTATCAACACACCGGAAATCTGCCCCTATGCCGGGCTCGGCGGGGTGAAGGTCTGCTCGATCTGCGGATGGGGACTGTCGTGTCGCTGGACGGTCATGACGACGCCCCACCTCCCACCGGTCACCAGATGGCCATCAACACCGCCGATGATGTCATCCGTGCGCGGCTCTCTAATGATTCGCCTGTTTACATATTGTGATCATTTGACTACTCTCGGCAACGAAAGATGGTCGTTCGTATAGACACTGAGGAGATCCATGCGTACATACACTCGTAGGATCGCCGCCGCCGCGGTGATCGCAGCTACCGGCCTGATTCTGGCGGCTCCGGCCGCACACGCCGTCATCGATCCCGCGAAGATGCAGATCCTGGAGTCGGTCCACAGGCTCAATCCGATCGGGAACGCCAACTGCACGACCCTCGGCGTCGCCGACCCCCTCGGCCCTCTCGTCCCGCCCGCGATTCCGCCGGGAGTCCCGCTCGTGGACTGCCTCGCACTCTGAGCGACCCCGAGCGCTGGGCGGGAAGTCAGAGGACGAGTCGCAGGGACGGGCGCCGGTCGGGCAGGCCGATCAGTTCGCGGACGCGGGCGATCGGCCAGGCCAGCTCCTGGGCGAGGGCGGCGGCGCTCAGCCCGGACTCGCGGGTGGCCAGGTCGAAGGCGTGGGCGAGCAGGACGGGTTGCTCGCCCGGGTAGCCGGAAACGGGCTCGTTGGTGAAGCCCGGCTGGTCGCGCAGCGCCGCCAGTCGCTGGTAGGCGCGACTCGCGGCGGAGTCGGAGATCAGCCCCGTCTCGCGGCACCGGTAGAGCAGCGAGTCGACCGACACCCCCCATGTCCCCCGCAGCTCGGCGAGCCTGCGCAGGTCCGCGCGCGGCGGCAGGCACGGCAGGATGCTGTCGCGCGGGGTGAGGAACTCGGCGGCGAAGGCGTCGGCCTCCCGCTCCTGGTGGGTGTCGCCGGCGGCGGTGTCGCCGTGCAGGACGAGATGGCCCAGCTCGTGGGCGGCGGTGAAGCGGTGGCGGTAGATGTCGTCGAACCTGTTGGGCGTCAGCACCACGATCGGCCTGGGCAGGCTCGAGGTGGAGAACGCGTCGACGGTGACCGCGTCGGGGTCGTGGCGCGGGAAGACCACGACGATGCCGTGCGCTTCCATGCGGCGTACGAGATGGTTGATCGGGCCGGTGCCCAGCTCCCAGTGGGCGCGCAGTGCGCGGGCCGCGCCGGCGGGGTCGCGCGGCAGGTCGGAGTGCATCTCGCCCCCCGCGAAGCCGGGCAGGTCGACGGCGGGGAGCTGGACCCGCTTCTCCAGCGCGTACGTCAGCTCCCACACCTGCTCGACGAACGCCACCGCCTTGGCCCGCTGGTAGGCGCGCGTGGAGCGCAGGCTGCGGAAGTGGGCCATGGAGCCGTCGAGCTTGCCGTGCGGGCGGCCGGGCAGGAAGAACGCCATCGGCACGGCCAGCACCTCGGCCAGCCCCGGGATCAGGTCGGGGCGCGGCCGGGTGACCCCCGCCTCGTATTGCCCGACCGCGGCGGGGGAGACGCCGAGATGCTCGGCCACCTCCTTCTTCGTCAGCGCGGCCAGGTGACGGGCCTGGGTGAGGCGGGTCGCGTCGAAGGCGTCGGCGACGGCCTGCGGGCTCAGCGCGCCTGGTCCGAAGCTATTCACCACTCGCGGCTTCTGGCCTGATCGGCGTGGCCTCGCCGAGCGGCGTCGCGAGCCGCCGGGCGCCGGTGTGCGTGTTGAGCGACGGCGTGGGCAGCACGCCCTGGTCGAACGCGGCCGCGGGCGCCGTCGCCGGCGCGGCGGGGGCCGCCTCCGTCAGCGGGATCTCCTCGCAGTGGTGCCAGCGCAGGCTGCCGGTCCGGTCGAGCAGCTCGGCCTCGCCCCACCACGCGTCGAGCAGCCCCGCGTGCGCGTTGCACGCGTACGCGATCAGCACCAGGCTCGTGCCCTCCGGCAGGCCGGCCAGCGCCTCGGCCACCGGGACCGCGTGCGGCGCCACGTCCTGCAGGGCGAGCTGACGCATCGCCGGCTCCGGCCCGAACCGGTTGAACAGCGCCTGCACCAGCGCCGACGGCCGGCCGTCACCGATCCGCGCGCTCATCACGCTGACCGAGCGGTCCCTGGCGTAGCGGAACGGGAACAGCAGCTTGCCGTCCAGCAGCACCAGCTCGTGCGGCGACCCGGCGGGCTTGACGATCCGCACGTCGCCCAGTTCCTCGAACGCCTCGGCCAGCGCCTCGAACTTGCGCGACATGAGGGTGAACCCGAACGGGTGCTGATGGTCGGTGCGCGCCACCTGCTGGGCGTCGCGGGCGTTTTCCAGCGCGACCGCCAGCGCCTCCGCGATGCTCCGCCTGACGAGCTGGGCACGCTGCCCGAACGCGTCGTGAGCCCATGACGACACCGGCATCCGCGACCTCCCTGCGCTTTATTTTTCAACATCATAGACCCGCCACGGCTTAATGAAGTCGCTTCGGGCGGGCGTGTCGCGACCGATGATCGACAAGCCTTGTCACTCTTGAATTCTTGTATGACAATGTTGCGCGTCTGACAACAGGCCTGACGAGAGGTGTGTCACGATGCGAACATCCGACTGGCCACGTACGGCGACCCGCTGGACGCAACTCACGCTGGCCGAGGACGACCCGGCGCATCTCGACCTCGACTTCTGGACGTCGGTGATGCGGGACAGCAGGTCGAACGCGGCCTGCATCAGCGCGGGCGGTTACATCGCCTACTACCCGACCCGGATCCCGTTCCATCACCGCAGCACCTACCTCGGTGACACCGACGCCTTCGGCGCCCTCGTGGAGGCCGCCAGGGGGCTGGGCATGCACGTCATGGCACGAGTGGACCCGCACGCCGTGCACGCCGACGCCGCCCAGGCGCATCCCGAATGGCTGGCGCGCGACGCGGAGGGGGCGCCCATCGAGCACTGGTCGTACCCCGGCATCTGGTTGACCTGCGCCTTCACCGGCTACCACCGCGAGTTCATCACGGAGGTGGCCAGGGAGATCGTGCGCGAGTACGACGTGGACGCGATCTTCGCCAACCGGTGGGAGGGCTTCGGCGGCATCTCCCACAGCGAAGCCGCGCAGCGCGGGTTCCGCGACGACACCGGCTTCGAGCTGCCCAAACGCGAGAACGACCCGGGCAACCCTGCCTGGCCCGCGTACGTCGCGTGGCGGCGGCGCAGGCTCAGCGAGCTGGTCGCGATCTGGGACGCGGCGGTCAAGGACCTGCGTCCGCACGCCAGGTTCATCCCCAACCTGGGCGCCTTCGCGGCCCGCGACCTCGACGCCGACCTGGTGCGCCGGGTCTATCCGATGTTCGTCGTGGACAAGCAGGGCCGCTCCGGGATCGAGGCGCCGTGGGCCGCGGGGCGGGTGGCCAAGCGCAGCCGCGGGCTGTTCCCCGACCGGCCGATCGGGCTCATCACCTCCGTCGGGCCCGAGCACCACCAGCACCGCTGGAAGGACGCGGTGGCCCCGTCCGAGGAGGTGACGACGTGGATCGTGGACGGGTTCGCCCAGGGGGCGTTCCCGTGGTTCACCAAGTTCAACGCCACCGTCTCCGATCCCCGGTGGGTGCCCGCGATCGTGGAGGCGTTCGGGCTGCACGCGCGGCTGGAGCCGGAGCTGGCGGGCACGACCGTCACCGCCGAGGTGGCGCTGCTCGACCCCACCAGGGCCGCGCAGTTGCGGACCGGCGCGGCGCTGACCTATCCCGACGAGGACGGGTTCTACCAGGCGCTGGTCGAGGCCAGGATCCCGTTCGAGTTCATCGCCGACCAGGCGCTGTCCGCCGAGCGGCTGCGGCCGTACAAGGTGCTGGTCCTGGCCAACGCCGAGCAGCTCAGTGACGCGCAGTGCGAGGAGATCCGCGCGTACGTGGCCGCGGGCGGCGGCCTGGTGGCCGCGCACCAGTCGTCCCTGTACGACGAGCACGGCGAGCCGCGCGACGCGCTCGGGCTCGCCGACGTGCTGGGCGCCGACCTGGTCGAGCCCACGAGGGGACCGGTGAAGAACAACTACATCGCCCTGACCGGCGAGCACCCGCTGAACGCCGGCTTCGGCGGCGCCAAGCGGATCATCGGCGGCACGCGGCTGCTGCGGGTGGCGGCGCGGGAGGGCACAGAGGTGCCGTTCCGGTTCGTGCCCGACTTCCCCGACCTGCCGATGGAGGAGCTGTACGCCCGGGAGGCCCCGGACGCCCCGGCCGTCATCACCCGCGAGGGTCCTGGACGGGTCGTCTACTTCCCGTTCGACCTCGGCGCGATCTTCTGGGAGGCGCTCCAGGCCGACCACGGCAGGCTGATCGCGGGCGCCGTACGGTGGGCGCTCGGCGGCGAGCCGGAGGTGACGGTCCGCGGCCCCGGCCTGGCCGACCTCGCCGTACGTCGCGCCGACGACGGCCTCGCGGTCACCGTCGTGAACCTCAACAACCCGATGACCATGCGCGGCGCCCTCAGGGAGACCATCCCCCTGCCCCCGCAAACCCTCTCGGTCGCCCTCCCACCGGACGCCCAGGGAGCAAGCGCCCGCCTGCTCGTCGGGGACACCGACGCCACCGCCGCCGTCCGCGACGGTCGCGTGGAGGTCGAGCTGACCGACGTCGAGCGCATCGAGGTCGTACGTCTGACCTGGGAGCGGCCATGAGCCCGCGAGGGAGTGCCGTCGTCTGGAGGAGCGGCGGGAGCGGAGCGACCAGAGCGGGGGAAGACGGCGGCATAGGGCGGACGAGCCCAGCCGAACGGAGTTCGGCCATAAGCAGAGCGGCGTGAGGCGACCGAGCCTGCCGAGCGGAGAGAGGCCATGAGCTGGTGGCGGGAGCCGTTCAGGATGTTTCAGACGAATCTTCGTGAGGTGGATGCGGGGCTCGATGTCGAGCGGGTGCTCGACTACATCGAGGAGTTCGGGGCGAACGCCTGGCTGATCAGCGTCGGTGGGATCCTGTCCAACTATCCGACCGGCCTGGACTTCCAGACCCCCAACCCCCGGCTCGCCGAGCGCCCGTCCGGCGACCTGGTCGGCGACGCGGTGGCCGCCGCCCGCCGCAGGGGCGTACGCGTCCTGGCCAGGATGGACTTCTCCAAGATCGATCATCGGCGGGCCGAGGAGCACCCCGAGTGGTGCTTCGCCGCGCCCGACGGCACGCCGCAGGTCTACAACGGCCTGACCAGTGTGTGCCCGAGCGGCGACTACTACCAGGTCAAGCTGTTCGAGGTCATCGGGGAGGTGCTCGACAGGTACGAGATCGACGGCTTCTTCCTCAACTGGATGTCGTTCAACGAGGTCGACTACAGCCGCCGCTACCGGGGGGTCTGCCACTGCCTGGCCTGCGTACGGAGGTTCGCCCAGCGGACGGGCGGCGAGGAGTTGCCCGCGGACCGGGACTCGCCCGGCTACCTGCGCTGGCGGCGGTTCGCGCACGAGACGCTCGAGGACCTCAACGCGCGCGTCAGGGCCGAGATCGCCGCACGAAGACCCGAGGCGGCGCTGATCCTGGGCGAGCACGCCGACATCGTCTTCCACGAGGCCAACAACGCCGTCGGCCGGCCGCTCTGGCACCACCGTACGAGCGAGCACGTCAGCGCGGCCAAGTCGTACCGGCCCGGGGTGCCGGTGCTGGTCAACTCGGTGGGGTTCGTGGACATGCCGTACCGGATGGCGGGGGAGGAGCCGTACCACTTCGCGCAGTATCTGCTCCAGGCGATCTCGCGGGGGGCGGTGCCGTCCACGTACATCATGGGGACGCCGGACGACAGCCCGTACGAGTGCCTGGGGATCGGCGGCGAGATCACCCGATTCCACCGGGACCACGCCGGCGCCTACCGGGGCCTCGTCTCCGAGGCGCGCACGCTGCTCGTCCGTCCCGACCCGCTGAAGACCGGCGACGTCCGGGCGGCGACCAGCGAGTTCCAGGGGCTCTACCTGGCGCTGCTGGAGCGGCACGTGCCGTTCGACGTGCTGCCCGAGGACAAGCTGCCGGTGACCGACCTGTCCCGCTACCGGCTGATCGTGCTGCCTGACCTCGGTACGCCCCAGTCCCCAGGCACGCTGGACGCCTACGCCGAGGCCGGCGGGACCGTGCTGGCGACCGGATCGAGCGGGTTCGACGCGGACGAGGTGCGGCTCGCCTGCCTGCCGGCCGTCCGGCGGCTGGCGAGCAGGGAGACCGAGGAGGCCACGAGGTCCCTGCACGTACGCGGCGACACGGGCCTGCTCCCGGTCATCGGCGCGTTCCACGTGGTGGAGCCCGCCGAGAAGGCGGAGACGGGCGTGTTCGCGCTGTCCAGAGCCAGGTACGGCCCCCCGGAGAAGTGCCACGGCCACCGCGAGACCGGCCATCCCGGCTGGCTCAGCGCGCCCTACGGCAAGGGCACAGGCGTGCTGATGCCCTGGACGGTCGGCCGCGGCTACCGGGAGACCGGCCTGAGCGCGCACCGCGACCTGTTCGCGGATCGGGCGCTGGCGGCCTGCCCGGATCTCGCCGTGGAGACGGACCTCCCCGAGCAGGTGGAGATCGTCCCCGCGCGCGCAGGCGAGGCGCGGGTGATCCACCTGCTCAACCGCTCCGGCGACGCCGACCAGCGCTTCCGCCGTCCGCTGCCGATCGGCGAGTCCTGGCTGACGCTCCCGTGGCCGGGCGAGTGGCACGTACGCGCCCTGCGCGCGGGCCGCGACCTCGAGGTCTCGGACGGCCGGGTCCGGCTGCCCGAGCTCGGCCTCTTCGAGGTCCTGCTGATCGCAGATTGTCAAACAAGTATTCATGACCTATTGACGGTCAGGTCAGACAAATAAACACTAGGTCATCATCACCGGGGTAGCCGGTCCCCTGTGAGGACGACGGGAGAACACTGATGAGCGGACTCGATCGGCGGGGATTCCTGAAACTGGCGGCGGCCGGGGCGTTGGGGGCCGGTCTCACGGCGTGCGGCGGCGGCTCCGACAGCGGCAGCGGCACCTCGCTGCGTTACGCCTGGTGGGGCAACAACATCCGGCAGCAGAACTACACGAAGGCCCTCAAGGACTTCGCGGCCAAGAACCCGGGGATCCAGGTCGAGCCGGAGTTCGCCGAGTACGAGGCCTTCCAGGAGCGCATGACGACCCAGATGGCCGCCCGCGACGTGGCCGACATCTTCTGGGTCGCCTCGCCGCAGGTGCTCACGTACCACAAGAGCGATCTCTACCGGCGGCTCGACGACATCCCGACCCTGAGCCTGGCCGACTACTCCAAGCAGGACGTCGAGTCGTTCAAGCTCGGCGGGCAGCTCAACACCATGCCGTTCGGTATCTTCGTCCCGGTCATCCGCTACAACGAGACGTTCGCCGAGGAAGACGGCGTCGAGTTCCCCGCCGCGGACACCGACTGGGACGCCTGGGCGGAGTTCCTCGTCGACTACGCCAAGGACAACCCGAACAAGCGCAAGGGCATGCCGTACGAGGCCGACGCCGACCTGCCGTTCGAAGCCTGGCTGCGTCAGCACGGCGAGCAGTTGTGGACCGAGGACGGCCGGCCCGGCTTCACCGCCGACACCCTGCGCGCCTGGCTCGACTGGTGGGACAAGCTGCTCAAGGCCGGTGCCGTGCTCACGCTCAGCGAACAGGAGGGCATGGGACCCGACTGGGCGCTGGTGGGCAAGAAGGTGCTGGCCAAGGTGGCCAACTCCAACCACATCATCGACGACGCCAAGATGTTCCCCGACTACCGCTTCAAGATGCGCACCATGCCTGTCACCGCCGACGCGCAGGCCGGTCACAAGTTCCTCTACTTCCCGCGGATGGCCATCTACCAAGGCATCGACGACGAGAAGGTCGAGGCGGCCGGCAAGCTCATCAACTACAACACGAGCGACCCCGGGATGATGAAGACCGTCGGCCTGACCATGGGCGCGCCGGTCAACCCCAAGGTCTTCGAGCAGGCCCTGGCCTCCGCGGGCCAGGACGAGAAGGAGATGCTCGACATCGTGCAGGCGGACCGCGAGGCCGAACGGCGCCCCCGCTTCGAGGCGCCGCCGGGGACGAGCACCTGGCGCACCGCCATGGCCAGGGTCGCCGAGGAGATCGCGCTAGGCCGGCTGAGCACGGCAGACGGCTCCAAACGCCTCCTGGACGAGATCCAGGCCGGTATCGCGCGGGCCCGCTAGGGGATGCCCGTGCAGAAGCGCATCTCCAGGCTCCACCGCCAGGGCGCCGCCGCGCACGTCTTCCTGATCCCCTGGTGGCTCGGCCTGGTGCTGGTCACCGCCGTGCCGCTGCTGGCCTCCCTCTACCTGGCCTTCACCGACTACAACATCCTCAGCACCCCGGAGTTCAACGGCCTGGAGAACTTCCATCGGATGTTCCAGGACGAGTACTTCTGGGCCGCCGTCCGGGTGACCGTCGTCTACGTCGTGATCTCCATCCCGCTGCAACTCGGCTTCGCGCTGCTGCTGGCCCTCATACTCGACCGCGGCCTGCGCGGGCTGTCCTTCTACCGCAGCGCCTTCTACCTGCCCTCGCTGCTGGGCACGAGCGTCGCCGTGGCGATCCTGTGGCGGCAGATCTTCGGTGACAGCGGCCTGATCGACCGGGCGCTGTCGGTGTTCGGGCTGGAGCTCGGGAGCTGGCTGCAGAACCCCAGCCTGTCGCTGTCGACGCTGATCGTCCTGAACGTGTGGACGTTCGGCTCACCGATGGTGATCTTCCTGGCCGGCCTCCGCCAGATCCCCGAGGAGTTGTACGAGGCCGCCAAGGTCGACGGCGCCAGCGTCGTGCGCCAGTTCACCCGCGTGACGATCCCGCTGCTCACCCCGATCATCTTCTTCAACCTGATCCTGCAGACGATCGGCGCGTTCCAGACCTTCACCCAGGCCCACGTCGTCAGCGGCGGCACCGGCGGCCCGGCCAACTCGACGCTCTTCTACACCCTGTACATCTACCAGCAGGGATTCACGAACTTCGACATGGGCTACGCCTCCGCGCTGGCCTGGGTGCTGATGATCGCGATCGGCCTCGTGACGGCCGTGCACTTCGTGTTGTCGAAGTACTGGGTCTTCTACGGAGACGACTGATGACGACCGCGACCACCTCGCTCGAATCCTCGCGTACCCGCTCCATCGCGGCCAAGCGGCGGCGCGGCCGCCGGGACGTGCTCAAGCACCTCGGGCTCGGCGTGTTCGTGCTGCTGATGCTCTATCCGCTGGCCTGGATGATCGTCAGCTCGCTGAAGCCCGACCACCTGATCCTGACCGAGACGGGGATCATCCCCAGCGAGATCACCTTCGACAACTTCGTGGAAGGCTGGAACGCCCTGAACCGGCCGTTCTCGGTCTTCTTCCTCAACTCGCTGGTCGTCACCGTCGGCTCCATCATCGGCAACCTCTTCTCCTGCTCGCTGACCGCGTTCGCGCTGGCCCGGCTGGAGTTCAGGATGCGCAAGGTGTATCTCGCCATCACGCTCGTCTCCGTGATGCTGCCGCTGCACGTGCTGGTCATCCCGCAGTACATCTTCTTCTCGCAGTTCGACCTGGTGAACACCTACTATCCGCTGCTCATCCCGAAGTTCCTGGCCACCGACGCGTTCTTCATCTACCTGATGGTGCAGTTCATCAGGACCATCCCGCGCGACCTCGACCGCGCCGCCTGGATCGACGGCTCGGGCCCGTTCCGCACCTTCTGGTACGTGATCCTGCCGCTCATGCGGCCCGCCCTCGTCACCACCACGATCTTCACCTTCATCTGGACCTGGAACGACTTCTTCGTGCCGCTGATCTACCTCACGTCGCCGAAGATGTTCACGGTCCCGGTGGCGCTCAACTCCATGGTCGACTCCCAGACGCAGAGCGGCGTGGGCATGCTGTTCGCGATGTCGCTCCTGTCGCTGCTGCCCGTACTCATCTTCTTCGCCGTCGCCCAGAAACAGCTCATCCGCGGCATCGCCACCACAGGACTCAAATGAACATCATCATCACCGGCGACCAAGACGAGGACGCCCGCCGCCGGCTCCGGGACGCGGCCCCGTCGGCGCGCCTCGAGTTCGCCGCGCACGTGGACGGCTCGATCGGGGCCGCGGACGCGGTCGTGGGCCACGTCCCGGAGGCGCTGCTCGCCCGCGCGCCGCGGCTGCGCTGGGTGCACAGCCCGTCGGCGGGCGTGGACGGCGTCCTGTCGGACGGGCTGCTCGCGAGCGACGTCACGCTCACGTCCTCCACGGGCAACGGCGCGATCCCGCTGGCCGAGCACGCGATGCTGCTGCTGCTCATGCTGAACAGGGACGCGCCGCGCTGGATGCGCGCCCAGTCCGAGCGCCGCTGGGACCGCCACGTCCACGGCGAGCTGGCGGGAAAGACCATCGGCCTGTACGGCCTGGGCCACGCGGGGCTCGACCTGGCGGCCAAGGCCAAGGCGTTCCACATGAACGTGCTCGGCATGCGGCGCAGGACCGGGGTGCCCGCGCCGGGCGTCGACGAGCTGTTCGGTCCCGACGACTTCCCGCGTTTCCTCGCCGAGTCCGACTTCGTGGTGGTCACCGCGCCACTCACGGCGGCCACCGCCGGGCGGTTCGACCGGGCCGCGTTCGCGGCGATGAAGCGTACGGCGTGCTTCGTCTGCGTCTCGCGCGGCGGGATCGCCGACGACGGCGCCCTGCTCGACGCGCTGCGCCGGGGCGAGATCGCGGGCGCCGGGCTGGACGCGCACGGCGTGGAGCCGCTGCCCGCCGACAGCCCCTTCTGGTCGCTGCCGAACGTCATCGTCACCCCGCACAACGGCGCGACCACCCGGGAGACCGCGCGCAGAGGCTTCGACATCCTGCTCGACAACCTGGGCAGATTCGCCAGGGGCGAGCCGCTGCGGAACGTCGTCGACAAGGCGGCCGGATACTGAGCCGCACTGTTCACCGCACTGTATACTTGTCTGACGATTCTGTCGGATTGTGTGGCGATCTGTGGTAAGGAGCTCCGTGGACGGCCAGACCAGCTTCACCCTCGGCCCGTCGTCTCTGACGGAAGCGCTTTACGAGTCGGTGCGCAAGCGCATCGTCAACGGCGAGATCGCCCCCGGTGAGAAGCTCACCGAGATCCGCATCGCCAACGAGTACAAGGTCGCCCGCCCCACCGCCAAGGCGTGCCTGGAGCGGCTGACCGCGCTGGGGCTGCTGCGCCGCACGACGCACAAGACCGCCGTCGTCCCCAAGCTGGACGAGACGGAGATCCGCGACCTCTACTTCAGCCGCGAGACCGTCGAACGCGCCGCCGTCGCCGCGCTGGCCCGCACCGCGACCGTGCCGCAGACGGCCGTGCGCGCGCAGGCGGCGATGAAGGCGGCGGCCGGCGACATGGCGTTCGCCAGCCAGGTGGAGGCCGACATCGCCTTCCACTCCGCCCTGGTCGCCGCGGTCGGGAGCCGCCGGCTGTCGAGGATGCACGAGGTGATCCTGGGCGAGGTGCACCTCACCATGGGCCAGTTCCAGGCCCACCGCACCACCCATCCGATGAACGTGGTGCACGAGCACGACGACATCCTCAAGGCCATCGGCGACGGAGATCCCGACCGGGCGCAGCAGCGCCTCACCCACCACCTCGACCAGGCCCAGGAGCGCCTGGTCAGCCAGTTGCGCCGCGAAAGATCGGAAGAGGCCCGCACGTGACCAAGTGGACCGTCAACTGCTCGATTCTCTACACGGACCTGCCCCTGCTTGAGCGGCCGGCCGCGGCGGCGGCCGACGGGTTCTCCGCGGTGGAGTTCTGGTGGCCGTGGCCGGTGGCCGTTCCAGGCGACAGGGACGTGGACGCGTTCGTCCGCGCCGTGGAGGCCGCCGGGGTGCGGCTGACCGGACTCAACTTCTTCGCCGGCGACATGCCGGGCGGCGACCGCGGCCTGGTCTCGTGGCCGGCGCGGTCGCGTGAGCTGCTCGACAACATCCCCGTGGTGGGCGCCATCGGCGAACGGCTCGGCTGCCGCGCCTTCAACGCCCTCTACGGCAACCGCGTCGAGGGCGTCGACCCGAAGGAGCAGGACGACCTGGCCGCCGAGATGCTGGCCGCCTGCGCGCACGGTGTCGACGGGACCGTGCTGCTCGAGCCGGTCAGCGGCGCGCCGCGCTACCCGCTGCTGACCGCGGCGGACGTGGTGGCCCTGCTCGACCGGCTGGGCGACGTGCCCCGGCTGGGGCTGCTGGCCGACTTCTATCACCTGGCGACCAACGGCGACGACGTACCGGCCGTCATCGAGCGGCACGGGCGGCGCATCGCGCACGTACAGATCGCCGACGCCCCGGGCAGGGGCGCGCCCGGCGAGGGCGCGCTGCCGATCCAGCAGTGGATCGACGACGTGTACGCCGCCGGATATGACGGATATATCGGGCTCGAATACCGCTCAGAGGGCACCGGCGCCTTCGACTGGCTGCCACGCGAGCAGCGGGCCATCACCACGGAAGGATCAGCGTGAGCACCATCGCCTTCATCGGTCTCGGCATCATGGGCAGCCCCATGGCCGTCCACCTGGTCGAGGCCGGGCACACGGTGGCGGGCTACAACCGCTCGCCGGAGAAGGCCAGGGCCCTGGGCGAGGCCGGCGGCCGGGTGGCGAAGTCGGTCGCCGACGCGGTGACCGGCGCCGAGGTCGTCGCCCTCATGGTCCCCGACTCTCCGGACGTCCAGGACGTGCTGACCGGCGACGACGGCGTGTTCGCCACCGCGGCCCCCGGCACGCTGATCATCGACTTCTCCTCGATCCGCCCCGACGTCACCCGCGAGCTGGCCGAGGAGGCCGGCCGGCGTGGCCTGCGCTATCTCGACGCCCCGGTCTCCGGTGGCGAGGCGGGCGCCAGGAACGCCGCTCTCTCGATCATGGTGGGCGGCGCGGACGGCGACTTCGAGGCCGCCAAGCCGATCTTCGACGCGGTGGGCAGGACGGTGGCCCACGTCGGGCCGAGCGGCGCGGGCCAGACGGTCAAGGCGGCCAACCAGCTCGTCGTCGCCGCCAACATCGAGGCGCTGGCCGAGGCCGTGGTGTTCCTGCGCGCGTACGGAGTGGACCTGGAGGCGGCGCTGGAGGTGCTCGGCGGCGGCCTGGCGGGCTCCGCGGTGCTGACCCAGAAGCGCGCCAACATGCTCAGCCACTCCTTCGAGCCGGGCTTCCGCATCGCGCTGCACCACAAGGACATGGGCATCGTGACGTCGGCCGCCCGTGAGGCCGGGGTCGTGCTCCCGATGGGGGCGCTGGTGGCGCAGCTCGTGGCGGCGGCGAACGCCTCCGGCGACGGCGCCCTCGACCACTCCGCCCTGCTCCGCGGCGTCGAACGCCTCTCAGGCGCCTCTTAAACCCCCGTAAAGCCATGCCCCCGGCGGATGGTCGCCGGGGGCATGGCCGTGTCAGTGGGCTTCGGAGATGCGGCGGCTCAGCTCCTCGGCGGTCAGCGCCTTCTCCGGCGGTACGGGCGCCGGGTGGGCCCGCATGCCCGCCAGCAGCAGTCGCACCGCGCGCTCGCGCAACTCGTCGCCCAGGTCCCTGGGCAGCGCGGGCAGCCCTCGGATCAGCAGCCCGACGACGCCCATCACATCTCCGGCGCCCACGTCGGAGCGCAGGGCGCCCTCGTCGTGGGCGGCGCTCACGATCCGGTCGAGCGCCTGCAGGAGGCGGATGCGGCCGTCGTTGATCTCGGGCGCGGCGTCCGCGCCGTGCGGCTGCGAGTCGGCGACCGAGATCAGCAGGTCCAGCCGCAGCCCGGCGCAGTCGTGTACGAAGCGGCTGAGCGCGTCCCACGCCCAGGTCTCTTCCTCCCGCGCCGTCCCGGCCAGCGCGATCATGCGTTCGATGGTGTCCACCAGGACGGCACGCACCAGGCTGTCGCGGTCGGGGAAGTGCCGATAGAGCGTGCCGGCGCCCACTCCGGCCTGCCGCGCGACCTCGTCCATGGTTACGCCTGGCCCCTGCTCCGCGAAGACGGTCCTGGCCGTGTCGATGATCAGCTCTCTGTTGCGCCGGGCGTCCGCCCTGAGATGGCCCGTTTCGGGCATCGGTCAACAGCCTCTCACTTGACGTTTGGTCATTGTGAAGACTATCGTCAGTAAGCGGAGAAATTCTCTCCATTTGAGAATGTGGGAGCGATGATGGACATGAAAGCCCTGGTCGCGAGGAGCTACGGCCCGCCCGAACTGCTCAGGATCGATGACCTGCCGATCCCCGAGCCCGGCCCTGGCCAGGTCCAGGTGAAGGTCGCGGCGGCCTCGCTGAACCCGGCCGACCTGCTGATGACCGGCGGCGCCGTACGCGACCTGTTCGAGACGGTCTTCCCCTACGTGCCGGGCACCGACTTCGCCGGCACGGTCACCCGGGTGGGGCCGGGCGTCGAGAGGTTCGGGATCGGTGACGAGGTGTTCGGCTTCGGGGTGCCGCCTTTGTACGCCGAGCGGATGGGGGTGTCCGCCGTCACCTCCGGCGCCCTGGCCGAATACGCGACGTTCCAGGCCGACGGCCCCTTCGTGGCCCCGAGGCCGGAAGGTCTCGCGCCCGGGACCGCGGCGGCGCTGGCGAGCACCGGCATGACGGCGGCCGCGGCGCTGGCCGACGGCGACTTCCAGCCGGGGGAGCGGGTCCTTGTGATCGGCGCGACGGGAGGCGTCGGCAGCATCGTCGTCCCCCTGCTGGCCAAGGAGCGGAAGGCCGAGGTCATCGCCACGGCGATCCCCGAATACGCCGCCTACGCCCATGACCTCGGCGCGGCCGAGACCATCGACTATTTGAGCGCCGACGTCGGCGAGGAGACCCTGCGCCGCCACCCGGGCGGCGTCGACGCGATCGTCAACCTGGTCCTCGACGGGGCACGACTGGCAGCCGCCGCCCGAGCGCTGCGACCTGGCGGTCGCCTGCTCACCACGACGCCAGGCTCGCTCGGCCACGACGGCCTGCGCCGCGACGACATCACGGTACGCGTCGTCCACGGCCCGCCCGGCATCCGCCCTGACACCTTCCCCACGCTCGCGGCCCGCGCGCTCGACGGGACCCTGGTGGACATGATCAGCCGCGGCTACCGGTTCGGCGAGGCCGCCCGCGCCCTGACCGACCTCGCCTCGGCGCCGCACACGCGCGGCAAGTTCGTCGTCTCGATGCCGTGACCCGAAGCCGTCGGAGGGGTCGCCGAGCTCCTGCTGAGGCCCCCGCGAACCACCCGGGCTCAGTCCAGCCGGGACCGGTAGACCTCTCTGGCGCGGTCGTACAGGTTCATGTGGTCGTCGAGTTGGTCCGGGTGGTCGAAGGTGCCGAACTCGCGCAGCAGCGCCTCCAGCCGGTCCAGCCACGCCAGGCACCACCGCACGTCCGCCTCCCTGGCCACGTGCTCGCCTGCGACGTCCACGTACACGGGGCTGGTGTGCGCGTAGGCGCCGCTCCGGTGGAACGAGCGCGGGTGCGGCCCGCCGGAGGCGACGGCGACGACGTACGTCGGCTCGCCCGTCACCATGGTCGCCGCCAGCCGCCCGGGCGGGCCCTGCGCCAGGACGCCCTCGGCGGTGCGGATCTCCAGCGACTCGACCTCGGGCCCGATCGAGGAGACCACGATCTCCACCCGCTGCCCGGGGGCCAGTTCCAGCGTGTCGCCGGGCCCGTGCCCGTTCACGGTGAGCTCCAGCCACGGCCCGGTGGTGGCGAACGTGCGGCCGAGCAGGATCGCCTCGGCGTAGGACTCGGCGGTGAGTGGGCCGGCGACGTTGGCGTACACGCGCTCCCAGCCAGGCGGGCTGGAGGCGGTGCCGCGGCGGCAGAAGGACAGCACCGCGTCGGTGCCGGCGGTGACCGTGAGCTTGTTGCCCGCGCCGATGAGGCGGCGGTAGACGGCCGCGGTGCCTGAGATCGAGGAGTGGTTGAGCACGTCGAGGGTGTCGATCAGGCCCAGCGCCGCGTCGGCGACGATCTCCCTGGCCGAGCAGTCGCGCCCGCGGTCGAGCACCACGTCCGGCGGGTCGTCGTCGGCGAACGCCGTGTGGAACGGATGCCCGTAACCCGTCACGCCGCCGAGCGCGCGCAACTCCTCGCACGCGGCGGCGTTCGGCGGCCAGTCGGCCGTCCCCTGGAAGCCGGTGTGGTAGTGCCGGGGCAGGTCGCGCAGGCCGAACGCGCTGAGGTGGCCCACCAGATCGTTGCGGTATTCGACGCCCAGCCTGGCCAGGTGCCGCTCGTCCGACCACGGCAGCTCCTTGCCCGCCCAGTGCGCCAGCGCCTCGACGTCGTAGACCCGCTCGGCCGCGACGTTGCCGGCCACGAGATTGAGCACGTGCAGGTCCTCGCCGTGCTGCGCCGCGGCGGCCAGCGCGGGAGCGGCGGGCTCCTCGCCCATCCAGTTGAGGTGTACGTGCAGGTCGCCGCCGTACCAGCCGCGGGCGGCGGCGTCGTAGAGGCGCTCCGGGGCCAGCTCGACCAGCGTCTCCGCGCCCGGCCGCGGGGTCACGACGACCTCCGCGGAGGTGTACTCCATCCCCCTGGCCACCCGCACCGTGATCGCCTCAGCGGGCACCGCGACCACGAGATCGTCCCCATGGAAGTACGCCGCCCCGTGCGCGTCCACCTTGGGCGGCGCGCCCTCGGGATACCAGCCCTGCCCGTTCGCGCTCGTCACGCTCCACCGGCACGCGAACCCCGCCCGCACCCGGACCGAGGCCGCCTCCGCCCGCCTGACCAGCGGCGACAGGTCCACCGGCCGGCCCTCGACGGTGACGGCGCGGGCCACCTCCACCACCTTCGCGCCGCGCGGCGGCACCGTGTGCGCCGTGCCGTCCACGACCACCTCGACCGGCTCCGCCCGGCTGGAGTCCAGCAGCAACGCGGTTCTGAACGGCTCGTCGCCCAGCACGACCCGCGATCGGGCCTCCAGCGTGCGGCCCTCAGGCGTGAGGCGCAGCGCGGGCAGGTTGTCGGGCACGTCGCCGCGCAGCGCGTCGCGCACGACCTGCTCGACGTCCACCTCGCTGAGATGGTCCTCGAGCCGCTCCGGAGGCAGTCCGGGATGGCGCTCGGCGAGCTGGCCCCGGGCGGCCGCCCAGTAGTTGTGGCGGCGGTCGAGGTAGACGGTGGCCCAGGCCTGGACGACGTAGGTGAGGGGCGGTTCGCCCCAGCAGACGCCGTGCACGTCACGCAGGGATCGGTAGCCGGCGAGCGCGTCGGCCACGGGGCGGGGCAACAGCGGATCGTCACACATCGGACACTCCCTGAATAGGACGCGTCGTCATCGTGACACGAAACCGGCCTGCCGTCTGCCCGGTGGGGCCGTTGTCTGGGGGTAGCGGGATGCCATGACGAACATCATCGATCGCGAAGCCGTACAAGATCTGCTGGCCACCCGGCAGGCGCAGCTGGTCGAGGTGCTGCCTGAGGCGGAGTACGCGTGGGCCCACCTGCCGCTGGCCGTGAACGTGCCGCTCGCCGCCATCGACAGGTCTGCCGGCGAGTTCGACCGGTCGCGGCCGGTCATCGTCTACTGTCACGACTGGCTCTGCGACCTGAGCCCGCGCGCCGCGCACCGGCTCGACCGGCTTGGTTTCCCCGAGGTCCACGACTATGCGGTGGGCAAGATGGACTGGCTCTCCGCCGACCTGCCGTACGACGGTGAGGCCGCGCTGGTCTCGCAGCACGTACGCCGTGACCCGGTGACCGCCGTCCTGGACGAACCGCTGGACGAGCTGGCAGAACGCATCATCGCCGACCCCGCCGGGCTCGCCGTGGTGGTGGACGCCGACGACGTGGTCCAGGGTGTCATCGGGTCGCGCGAGCTCAAGGGCGCCGACATGAGCGGCACCGCCGAGCAGGCCATGCGCGTCGGCCCGACCACGGTGCGGCCCAGCGAGCAACTGGAGCCCCTGATCCAGCGCATGGACCGGGCGAAGGTGAACCACATCGTCGTCACCCAGGTGGACGGCGGCCTGGTGGGCCTGTTCGGGCTGGGCGACGTCCGCGCCCAGGAATCGGAGTCCGACCTGGGCTGACATGTTCAGATCTTCCTGGCTGACATGCTCAGGCCGTCTCAGGCCGTCTCAGGCCGTGCAGCCCAGGACTCGGAGTCCGACCTGGGTCAGGTGGGACCGGGACGAGGTTGGTCGCGCCTGTCCAGGCGGAACGTGGGGTGGCCCGGGGTGCCCGGCTGGGCGTCCAGCGCCTTGTCGTCGAGGATGGACACCGCGTCCTCGGCGACGAACACGCGTACGTCCGCCTTCTCGACGACCTGGTCGCCGGCCTGCGGCGTACTCGCGAGCGACACCTCCAGCGTGCCGGCCTCGTCGGGCTTCGGGGCGATCCGCAGGCCGGCCTCCGCGGGCACGTTCTCTCCGACCATGAGGTCGCGGATCGCGGTGACGGCGTTGTCAGTCAGTGTCAGCACGGCGAACTCCTTTGTCGTCGAGCCCTTCGACTCCCCCGCAACCCCGACACCAAACC
>NZ_JADOGI010000181.1 GCF_015645445.1 Nonomuraea cypriaca
GGCGCTGTGCGGCGGGGCAGGGGTCCGGTCGCCTACGCCATCTCGGCCGTCCACGGCGGCGAGTTCGGCGGGGGGCGCAGAATCGGTTCCGGCAGTTGCCATCGAGGCGACGGAGATCCCCAAGGAGACCGGGAAGGGGACCGAGGCAACCGAGGAGAGCGGGTCTTCGGGGGCCGGAGGCTGGGCTGTGTGTTCTGGTGGGACTTGGGGCCCGGCGACTGTGTCCGACATCGTCGTCCTTCCTGGTAGGTCGACGACCATGCGGCAGCCCGCGCAGTCGTCGATGCGAATGGAACCCCCGTGCAGCTCGACGATCTCCTTCACGATGGCCAGCCCCAGCCCGGCGCCCCCGGCGTCGGCCGTTCGCCCCGCGTCGAGCCGGGAGAAGCGCTCGAACACCCGCCCCCTGGCAGAGGCAGGGATCCCCGGACCCTGGTCGGCGATGGTCACCCGCACTCCGTCCCCGTCCGCCAGGCCGCTCACGGTCACCACCCCGTCCGGGGGACTGTGGCGTACGGCGTTGTCGAGGAGGTTCGCGAGGACCTGGGCCAGCAGGTCGGGGTCGGCGAGCACCACCAGGTCTTCGGGGACCGCGGGCCGGATCACGACGTCCTCGCGGGCCAGCGAGACCTCGAGCACCGCCTGCTCGATCAGCGGCGCCAGCTCGATCGCCTCGCGCTCGATCAGGCGCGCGCCCGAGTCGAGCCGCGACAGGTCGAGGAGCTGGGCCACGAGGCGGCCGAGCCGCTCGGTCTGGGCGAGGGCGGTCCTCATGGTGACGGGGTCGGGCGCGGAGACGCCGTCCACGACGTTCTCCAGGACGGCGCGCAGGCCGGTGATGGGCGTGCGGAGCTCGTGGCTGACGTTCGCGACGAGCTCGCGCCGCTGCCTGTCCACCTCGCCGAGGTCGGCCGCCATCGCGTTGAACGCCCTGGCCAGCTCGCCCACCTCGTCCCTGGAGGTGGCGCTGACGCGCAGGGTGTAGCGGCCCTTGGCGATCGTCTGGGCGGCGCTGGCCATCTGGCGCAGCGGCTTGGTCATGCCCATCGCCAGGAGCTGCACCATGATCAACGCCAGGACGACGGCGACCGCGATGCGCACCTCGCGGGAGAGGCCGGAGACGATGCCGACCTCGTTCACCACGAACGCCGTCGCCACTGCCAGCACGATCACGATGCCGAGCTTGACCTTGATCCGGCCGAGGAAGTCGAGCGGCCTCATCGCCGCACCAGCGCGTAGCCGACCCCGTGGACCGTACGGACCACGTCGGAGCCCAGTTTGCGGCGCAGCGCGCGTACGTGGCTGTCCACGGTCCTGGTCGCCGCCGCCTCGGAGAAGCCCCACACGTCGGACAGCAGCCGGTCGCGCTCGAACACCTGGCCTGGGCGCTCGGCCAGCCGCCGTAACAGGTCGAACTCGGTCCTGGTGAGCTGCGCCTCGACGCCGCCCACGAACACCCTGCGGGCCGCCGTGTCGATCTCCACCTCGCCCACCCTGATCACCGTGTCCTCGACCGCGAGCTGGGCAGCCCGCTCGACCCTGCGCAGCACCGCGTGGATCCTCGCCACCAGCTCCCGCATGCTGAACGGCTTGGCCAGGTAGTCGTCGGCTCCGACCCCGAGCCCGACCAGCACGTCGGTCTCCTCGCCGAGCGCGGTCAGCATGAGCACCGGCACCGGCCTGGCCGCCTGCATCCGGCGGCACACCTCCAACCCGTCGAGCCCCGGCAGCAGCCGGTCGAGGACCACCAGGTCCGGTTCCGCCCTGCCGTACTGGATCAGGGCGTCCTGCCCGTCGCCCGCCACGCTGACGTCGAAGCCCTCGGCGGCCAGCCTGTTCCGTACGGCCAGCGCGATCGTCTCATCGTCCTCGACCACGAGGATGCGTCGCTGCTCTGCCACGTACGAAAGCCTAGAAGCGCGCTGTGCAGAGGACACCTCCTAAATCGTGCACATACCGTGCAGACTTGGCGGCGTGAACACCGCCGCGTACCTCCGCCGACTCGGCCTGCCCGAGCTGCTCAACGCTCCCACCAGCGCCGAGGGCCTGCGGGCGCTCCACGTCGCGCACGTCGAAAGGGTCTCGTACGAGGCGCTGGAGATCTGGCTGGGCCGCCGCACGACCGTGGACCCCCTCGAGTCCGCCCAGCGGATCATCGGGGGCCGCGGCGGCTACTGCTTTCACCTCAACGGCGCGTTCTCCGCACTCGCCGCGGCGCTCGGCTACGACGTGACCAGGCACGTCGGCGGCGTGCAGACCCGGGGCGAAGAGCCCGGCATCACCGGCGACCATCTGGTGCTCACCGTGCGCGGCCTGCCCACGGACGCCAATCCGGGGGGTGAGTGGCTGGCCGACGTCGGGCTCGGGGACGCGCTGCACGAGCCGCTCCCGCTGGTCGCGGGCACCTACCGGCAGGGCCCCTTCCAGTACGTCCTGCGCCCGTCGGAGATCGCGCGCGGGTGGCGGTTCGACCATGACCCGAGCGGTTCGTTCGTCGGCATGGACTTCGCCATGGCACCCACCGACATGTCGGCCTTCGTCGACATGCATCGCCACCTGACCACGTCCCCGTCGTCAGGATTCGTCCGCGTGGCCGCCGCCCACCGGCGCGACGCCTCGGGCGTGGACAGCCTGCGCGGGCTCCTGTTGTCCCGCGTCGGCACCGGCCTGCGATCCGTCACATTCGACTCGGCGCGGGACTACTACGCGGCGCTGGCGGACGTCTTCCTGCTGCCGCTCGACGACGTGAGCGCCGGGGAGAAGGACAAGCTCTGGCGCAAGGTGCACGACGCCCACGAGGCCTGGCTGGCCGGCGAGCCGGCGTGATGGCCACGCGGCGGGAACGGACGCTATCGTGCACCTCGACATGGGAGAGACCAGGAAACTGGCCGGTCGCTACCGCCTGCTGAATCCCCTGGGCTCGGGATCCGTACGCCTGGCGTTCGACGAGGCCGAGCACCGTGACGTCGCGGTGCGGGAGGTGCGGGTCCCGGCCGAGCTGGGCGACTCCGCGCTGCACGGGGCCCGCCGGGTCACCGGCCTGCGGCACCCCTCGATCGTGCGGGTGCTCGACGTGGTGGCCGAGGGCGGCCGGCCGTGGCTGGTCATGGAGTTCGTCTCCGGCACCTCGCTGGAGCAGACCGTACGCGCGCGCCGCCCGCTCCCCGTTCCGCAGGCGGCCAGGGTGGGCGTCTGCGTCCTGTCGGCGCTGATCGCGGCGCACGCGGAGGGGATCGTGCACGGGCGGGTCGATCCAGGCAACGTGCTGCTCACGCCTACGGGCCGGGCGCTGCTGACCGGGTTCGGCGTGCCGAGCCGCAGCAGCTGGCCGTCCACGGACCTGTGGTCGCTGGGCGCCACCCTGCACTTCGCCGTGGAGGGCCGCCCGCCGGGCCAGGTGCCCGCCGCGGGCCCTGACCCGCTCAGGTCGCTCGTCCGGACCATGCTCCACCCCTCGGGGCCGCCGCCGGTGGAGGTGATAGGTGAGATCCTCGACCGGCTGGCCGTGGACCGGCCACTGGACCGGATCGTCGAAACGTCGGGACCGCTGCCGCCCGCCCGGGTGGCCGCGATCGGCCTGGCCGTCCTCGACCGCCTCCAGAGCACCGGCGACCCGCACGGCGGGGTTCAGCCGGCCAACATCCTGGTCGCCGCGACCGGCCGCGCGACCCTGCTCCCGCCGCTGCGTTCCGGCACCCTGCCCGCCTACACCCCGCCGGACGACGCCCCGAGCCGCGCCGCCGACCTGTGGTCACTCGGCGCGACCCTCTTCACCGCCGTCGAGGGCACGCCTCCCGCTCCGGGCGCGCCGCTGCGGAGGGCGGGCGCACTGGCCCCGACCCTGTTCGCCCTCCTGTACGGCGACCCCGCCCGCCGCCCCTCCCCGGACGCGCTCCGCCGGGAGCTCACGCTTCTCGCCCGCTAAGCGATGATTTGCGATACATCGCGAACTGGAACCAAGACGGTGGGCTCACTCGTTGGACAGGAGACGCACAATGTGGGAGAGGCGGAGCGCGTGCTCCGCGGTCGGAGGAAGTTGAGGATGTCGCCAGTCCAGAAGTACGCCATCGGCGCAGGCGCCGCGGTTCTGCTCTCGCTGATCTTGCCCGTTCCCTACTGGGTCACCCTGCTTGTCGTCCTCGCCGTGGTCGCCGCCCCTGTGGTCGGTTATCTGATGCTGGACGAGTCGCAGCGCGCGCGGCTGAAGAGGGCGCGCAAGCGCGGCATCGGCCGCTGAGCCCGGTCGGCGGGGGCCGGGTCTCAGGCCTCCGCCGCGGTCAGCGCCGTCTGCACCCGCTGGGTCACCCTGCGCTCGATGTAGAACGACAGGAACGGCACCGTGCCCCCGAGCATGACGCCGAGCATGTACGGCCAGTTCCACCGTGCCTTCATGCCCAGATTCATGACCGTGAGCAGGTAGATCATGTAGAACCCGCCGTGAATCGGCGCGGTGATCTTCGACATGCCCGGGTTGCCGAAGCCGTACCGCAGCACCATGGCGACGCAGAGCACGAGCAGCATGACGCCGACGACGTACGCCAGCACCCGGAAGGGCTTGAGAGCCGATTCCACCGTTAACCTTCCAGAACCATCTCAGGGGACTTGCCACGTTCCCGATCCGTTCGCACGGCGTCGCGTACGAAGTGGAACCACATGAAGACGGCGAATCCGGCAAAGATCCACCAGTTGGCGGCGTAAGCCAGGTTACGCCAGGTCAGTGTGCCACCCACGGCCGGCGGATCCACCTTGACCTGGGTCAGCGAGCCCGACGGGGGTTGTGCCACGACGTAGCCGGTCCGCACCTTCCGACCGGTCCACAGGTTGATCAGCTCGCCCGTCGACACCGTCTGCACCTGACCGGCGGGCAGCCCCTCCGCGCGCCGCTGCACGCTGTCGGTGCCCTGCTGGGGCCGTAGCCGCCCCGTCACCGTGACCCTGCCTGGCGGCACGGCGGCGACGCCGGGGTCGCCTGCCCTGGCCGTCCAGCCGCGCACCACCGGCACCAGCGTGCCGTCGTCGAGCCTGAGCGGCGTGAGCACCCAGTAGCCGTCGTCCCGCGAGACGTTGCCGCCCGGCGCGTCGACGTCGGGCCGCCGGTCGGCGACCAGCAACTGATGGCCGGGCTCGTAGACACCCTCGGCGGTGACCCTGCGGCCCACGACGTCGCCGGTCATCTGGGCGCCCACCTGGGCGAGTGTGCCGACCCCGACCGGCCCGGGATCCGTGGCGGCGTGCGGCCTGCCCGAATCCTGGAAGACGCCGAGCTGCCAGCGCCCGAGCAGGATGAACGCGATCAGGACCCCGATCGTGAGCAGGTGAAGCCCCACGAGGCGAGGCGAGAACAGGGTCCTGAGCATGGTTCAAAGCTATCCGCCTGATGGGGCGGTCCCCTAATCAGCCCATCCCAACGGATCCCGCCAAACAGCGCAAACGACGCAAGCTGTCACGCTAAGCTGCTGGCCATGTCTGAGCAGCATATCGACCCGTCGGGCAGCACCCAGCAGTTCCGCGCCTTCGCGCAGGCGCGTGAGCAGGAGAACGCGGCCCCGCCGAAGAAGTCGCGCCTGCCGATCATCGTGGCGGCGGTCGTGGTGGTCATCGCCGTCATCGGCGTCGCCGCCTTCCTCCTCCTGCAGTAGCGCCGGGGAGGTCACACCCGTCGCGGAGGCCGTGGCGGGTTTTCGTGGTTTCCGTACGACCTGGCCGGGTTTCACCCCCTGGGAGGGTGAAACCCGGCGCCTATCGGCTCATTTACCCGAGACGACCATCGCGCTGCCGCCGCCGCGCCTGACCGGCTCGGCCACGGCCTGGACCCGGCCCCTGCCGAGGATCTCCAGCGCCGTGGCGGCCCCGATCTCGGGGTTGGGCGCGAATCTGTGCCCGCGCGCCTCCAGCTCCGCCCCGTGCGCCGCCAGGAACGCCGGCTCGGCCTGAGTCTCAGCGGTGTTGCGCTGCGTGGCCCGCGGCGCGGCGAGCGCCTCGGGCAGGTCCATGCCGAACTCGTACCGGTTGAGCAGGATCTGCAGCACGGTCGTGATGATGGTCGAGCCGCCGGGCGTGCCGGCCGCCAGCACGGGCCTGCCGTCGTCGAACACCAGCGTCGGCGCCATCGACGAGCGCGGCCGCTTGCCGGGACCTGGCAGGTTGGGGTCGCCTGGCGCCGGGCCGAACGTGAAGTCGGTCAGCTCGTTGTTCAGCAGCACGCCGCGACCGGGCACCACGATGCCGTTGCCGCCGGTCGACTCGATGGTCAGGTTGTACGCGATCACGTTGCCCCAGCGGTCGGCGACCACCATGTGGGTGGTCTCCGGGCCTTCGTCCGCGACCGGGGTCGCAGTACCTGTCGGCTGGGCGCAGGGCCCGTAGGCGCCGTCCGGGTCGCCGGGCGGGGCCGGGTTGGGCATCGCCCTGTCGCCGATCAGGCAGGCCCGCTCCTTGGCGAAGCCGTCGGACAGCAGCTCGGCCAGCGGCACGCCGGGGAGGTCGCCGACGTACTTGCCCCGGTCGGCGTAGGCCAGCCTGGACGCCTCCAGGTACTCGTGCAGCCCCACCTCGGGCAGGGACTCCAGGATGTTGAGCGCCTCGCCGACGGTCGACCCGCCGGAGGACGGGGGCGCCATGCCGTACACGTCCATGCCCTTGTAGGAGACCTTGGCGGGCTGGCGCAGCAGCGCACGGTACGCGCGCAGATCGGACAGCTCCATCAGGCCCGGCCGCACGTTGCGGGTGCTGCCGGGGGTGACCGGCGGGCGCTTGACGGTGGCCACGACCTCCTGGCCGAGCCGGCCGCCGTACAGCCAGCCGGGGCCGCGCCTGCCCAGCTCACGGTACGTGGCCGCGAGCTCGGGGTTCCTGAAGCGCGAGCCGACGGGCGGCGGCGCGCCGTTCGGGAGGTAGAGCGCGGCCGTGGAGGTGAAGTCCTTGAAGCGGGCGGCGTTCGAAGCCGTCTGGTCGTGGAACGTCTGGTCCACGACGAAGCCCTTGGACGCCACCTCGATCGCGGGCTGGAGCGCCTGCTTGAGCGAGAGCGTGCCGAACTCGCGCAGGGCCAGGTCCCAGTTGGCGAGCGTGCCCGGCACGCCGGCCGACAGGCCGCTGGTCACGCCCTCGTCGAACGGGATGCCTTCGAGCGAGGTCGAGGTCATGGCCCGCGGGGCGGTCTCGCGGCCGTCGATGGTGAAGACTTTACGTTTCTTCGCGTCGTAGTAGACCATGAAGCCGCCGCCTGTCAGGCCCGCGGAGTACGGCTCGGTGACGCCGAGCACCGCGCCGGCGGCGACCGCGGCGTCCACGGCGTTGCCGCCCTTTTTGAGCACGGAGATGGCGGCCTTGCTGGCGTCCAGGTCGACGGTGGCGACGGCGCCGCCGTACCCCTCCGCGACCGGGACTTTCTGCGGTGGCGCGGCCGTCGCGGGAGCGGCAGGTAGGAGTGAGACGAGGACGAATGCTGCGGGAACGATCACTCGGCGCATACTGTCCACGATGGCCCAGCTACGCCCGTAGCGGTAGTGCCCCCTCACACGCAGGGATGATGCGCTGGTCAGAAGGCTGATCTAGCGTGTAGTCCGTGCGCAGGAAGTCCGGCTTCGATCCCTATCTCGCCCTCATCGTGACCGCCGCCCAGTTCGTCGTCGCCAACGGCGCCTCCTGGGGGCAGCGGCTCGAAAGGGAGCCGCTCGACCCGTACGCCTACGGGTTGCTGCTGGTGGGACCGCTGGCGGTGCTTCTGAGCCGCCGCTTCCCCCTGGTCACCACCGCCGCCGCGCTCGCCGCGTGCGACCTCTTCCTGATCGCCGGCTACGCCTACGGGCCGAGCTTCATCAGCCCGGGAGTGCTGCTGTTCCTGCTGATCGTGCGCGGCAGGAGGCTGATGGCCTGGTCCATGGCCGGAATGACGCTGGTGTCGTTCCTCTGCTACGGGTGGTGGGTCGGCAACCGCGACCTGTTCCACAACGTGTGGATCCTCACCTCCATCATGCTGCTCATGGTCCTGGCCGAGCTGGTCAGGACCATCAGGGAGCGGCGGGCCGACCGCGAGCGGACCGCCGAGGAGGAGGCCAGGCGGCAGGCCAGCGAGGAACGCCTGACGATGGCGCAGGAGCTGCACGACGTGCTCGCGCACAACATCTCCCTCATCCACGTCCAGGCGTCCACCGCGCTCCACCTCATCGACGCCAACCCCGAGCAGGCCAGGACCGCCCTGGCCACCATCAAGACGGCGTCCAAGGAGGTGCTGGGCGAGATGCGCTCGGTGCTGAACGTCCTGCGCGAAGGCGCCCCCCGCTCCCCCACCGCCGGGCTCGACCGCCTCGACGAACTCGTCGAGCGCAGCGGGCTGCCGGTGACGCTCAAACACGTCGGCTCGCGCCCGCTGCCGTCCCAGGTGGAGCGGGCCGCGTACCGCATCGTGCAGGAGTCACTCACCAACGCCGCCCGCCACGCGCCCGGCTCCGAGGTGACGGTCCGCCTGGAGTACGGCGCGGACGAGCTGGCCGTACGCGTCACCGACACGGGCGCGACCACGGCCCCTGAGATGTCCGAGTCCGGCAGCGGCAACGGCATCCCCGGCATGCGTGAGCGGGCCGCCGCGCTGGGCGGCACGCTCGTCGCCGGCCCGCTGCCGGCCCCTGGAGGCACCGGTTTCCAGGTCGAGGCACGGCTTCCCCTACCCGAGGAGACCTCATGATCAAGGTGTTGCTGGCCGACGACCAGGCCCTGGTCCGGGCGGGCTTCAAGGCGCTGCTGGACGCCCAGCCGGACATGACCGTGGTGGCCGAGGCCAGTGACGGCGCGGAGGCGGTCAGGCTGGCCGGCGAGCACCTGCCGGACGTGGTGCTGATGGACATCCGCATGCCGGGGACCGACGGCCTGACCGCCACCCGGCAGATGCCGCCTGGGCCGCACATCATCATCCTGACGACGTTCGAGCTGGACGAGTACGTCTTCGAGGCGCTGCGCGGCGGCGCCAGCGGCTTCCTGGTCAAGGACACCGAGCCGGCCGAGCTCATCCAGGCCGTACGCGTGGTCGCGGCAGGCGAGGCGCTCCTGTCCCCCAGCGTGACCCGCCGCCTGATCGCCGAGTACGCCTCCCGCGCCAAGGCCCCGGTCGCCACCGCCGGCCTCGACCAGCTCACCGAGCGCGAACGCGAGGTCCTCGGCCTGGTCGGCACCGGCATGACCAACGACGAGATCGCGGCCAAGCTGTTCATGTCGCCGGCCACGGCCAAGACGCACGTGAGCCGGGCCATGATGAAGCTGCACGCCCGCGACCGCGCCCAGCTCGTCGTGATCGCCTACGAGTCCGGCCTGGTCAAACCGGGCTGGCTCTGAGCCCGAACCACCACTCCGCCGCCTCGGCGACCCCGCCGTCGCCGCCGCAGCGGGATGTCGTCCACCCCCTCGAACCGCAGCGGCACGAGGCCGAACGGGAACCCGCTCCCACGATCAGTCGTGGGGAGCGCTTCAAATTCGGTTGAACTCCCGCCGGGCCCGCTGACAGGGTCGAAGGATGCGGCGCACGTACGACGACCTCGTCCAGGAGGCGGACACCGTCTCCGTGGACGGCTGGGACTTCTCCTGGCTCGACGGCCGGGCCACCGAGGAGCGCCCCTCATGGGGCTATTCCAGGCTGCTCGGCCGGCGGATGGCCGCGGCCACGGCCGCGCTGGACATCCAGACCGGCGGCGGCGAGATCCTGGCAGGCCTGCCCACCCTGCCGCCCGTGACGGTGGCCACGGAGGCGTGGCCGCCCAACCTGAAGCTGGCCGCCTCGCGGTTGCGGCCGCGCGGGGCCTGGGTCGTGGCCGACGACGAGGAGCCGCGGCTGCCGTTCGGCAGCGGGATCTTCGACCTGGTGACCAGCCGCCATCCCGTGGAGACGTGGTGGGAGGAGATCGCCCGCGTGCTGCGGCCCGGCGGGCCTACTTCTCCCAGCAGGTCGGGCCGCGCACCGTGGCCGAGCTCACCGACTTCTTCATCGGGCCCCACGACGGCACGGCCCGGGATCCGGAGCGGGCCAGGGCGGCCGCGGAGTCCGCCGGGCTGAAGGTGACCGACCTGCGGTTCGAGCGGTTGCGGATGGAGTTCCACGACATCGGAGCCGTGATCTACTTCCTGCGCAAGGTGATCTGGACCGTGCCGGGGTTCTCGGTCGAGCGCTATTCGGCCAGATTGCGTGAGCTGCACGAGCGGATCGAGGCGGAGGGGCCGTTCGTGGCCCACTCCTCCCGCTTCCTCATCGAGGCGAGGAAGCCCGATGGCCCGGCTGCATGACGTGGTCGTGGACTGCCGGCATCCGGCCTCGCTGGCCAGGTTCTGGGCCGCCGCCCTGGACGGCTACGCCGTGGCGCCGTACGACGACTGGGTGGTGCTGACCGACCCCGAGGGGAACGAGTTCTGCGTGGCCTGATACCCCGGGAGGCGTAGCTCAGGCACGCGTGAGCACTACCCGGGGCTGACGCCGAACAGAGCCCGGCGGGCGATTCGGTGCGCCCTCCTCCGGCGGACCCTTGAGGTAACACGTCAAGGGAGGACGACAATGCACACCATCGCACTTTGGGGCGCACACTGGGGAAGCGGCTTCTGGCCGGTCATCCCGTTGTTCTGGGGCCTGTTCTGGGTCGCCGTCGTCGCGCTGGTCATCACGGCCCGGCGCAAGGGGTGGTGGGGACCGCGCCACGCGCCCGCCGCCGCCACACCCACCGCGTCGGCCGAGCAGATCCTCGCCGAACGCTACGCGCGGGGCGAGATGAGCGACGACGAGTACTTCGAAAGGATTTCCGTTCTCAAGGGCGGCTCCAATTAAACCTCACTAAGGGTGCAATAACTGTCACTGGCCGCATTCGGGAAGCCGCGTTACGTTCCGGTAAAAGGACTTCATCGAGAGTGGGGACGATCATGCGGTCCATCGCCAGGTTCTGCGGCCAGTGCAGCTGTGGCTGCCCCGAGTTGTTCATCGACCACGAGGCGCCGGAGGAGCGCCAGGTCGTCATCACCGACGACTTCGGGCAGCGGGTGGAGATGAGTATCGACCAGTTCGGCTCGATCGTGGCGGCGGCCAAGAGCGGCGCGCTTGACGACCTGGCGCTCGTCCACTGAGCACCGCCACCCTGCTCGCCGGCGGGGTCGCCGCGGGGCTCGTGGCGGGTACCGCCTCGTGTGCCGCGGCGCAGGGCGGGCTGCTCGTGGGCCTGGCCGACCACTGCCACGGGCGTGATCCCGTGCTGGTGGGGTGGTTCCTGGCCGGGCGGCTGGCGTCGTACACGATGGTGGGGGCTTTGCTGGGACTGGCCGGCTCGGCCGTCAGCCTGCCGCCGGCGGCGCGGGCGGTGCTGCTCGTCGCCGCCGGGCTCACCATGATCGTGTTCGCGGTCAGGCTCATGAGGCGCGGGCGCGCGGCGTGCGCGCCTCATGAGCCTGCGGCCCCGTCGAGGTACAAGGCGCCTCTGCTGGGCGCGGCGACCATCCTGGTGCCCTGCGGCGTGACGCTCGGCGTGGAGATGCTCGCCGTCTCCAGCGGTTCGCCGCTGGCGGGGGCGGCGGCCATGGCGGGGTTCGTCATCGGCACGGCTCCTGCGTTCGCGCTGCTCGGTTACGTGTTACGGCGCGTCTCCCGCACCCGGCTGGCCGGGCTCGCCGGGATCGCGGCGATCGCCGCCGGGCTCTGGACCGTCGCTTCCGGCGTCAACCTGGGCGGCTGGCTGCCCGACAGCCCGCCGGCCGCGGCCGGACCCGTCTCACCGACGGTCACCGTCTGGGCCACCCGCGAGGGTTACCGCCCGGCGGTCGTGGCGGCGCCTGCGGGAGTTCCCGTCCAGGTGGTCTTCAAGCTGGTGGACCGCGGCTGCACCGGCACCGTCACGATCGACGGGCGGGACGTCGCGCTGCCCGCCACCGTGCAACTGCCGCCGCAGCGGCCAGGCTCCCTGCGATACGTCTGCGGGATGGGCATGTACGCGGGCTTCATCGACTTCTCTTGACGCGCTCCCTGGGATGAATCCCAGGGACTCTCGCCCGTGCCGTATGGGTTCATGCGGCACCTCGAAGGCTTCCTCGTTCACCGGGCTGTGCCACCGCATGCGATGGTCTTACCTGCCCTCCAGAGGCGTTTAGCCTCTCCGCCCGTCCGGCGGCGAGGATGTTGATCGCTGCGTTGACGTCCCGGTCGTGGACCGCCCCGCACGGGCACGTCCATGTTCGGACGTCCAACGGCATCGCCTCGGCGAGCGTGCCGCACGCCGAGCACAGTTTGGAGGAGGGGAAGAACCGATCGATCCTGGCGAAGGTCCGGCCGTGCAGTTTCGCCTTGTACTCCAGCATGGCCACGAAGGCTGACCAGCCCGCGTCGTGGACGCTCTTGGCCAGCTTTGTGCGGGCGAGTCCCTTGACCGCCAGGTCCTCTGCGAACACCGCTTGGTTCTCGCGGATGATGCGTGTGGAGGTTTGATGGTGGAACTCACGACGCGCGTCGGCGACCTTCGCATGCTGCCTGGCGACCTTGATCCGGGCCTTGCGCCGGTTGGCCGATCCTTTGTCCTTGCGCGAGAGGGTTTTCTGGAGCTTGTGCAGTTTCTTTTCTGCCCGGCGCAGGAACCGGGGCGAGTCGATCTTCTGCCCGTCCGCCAGGACGGCGAAGTGCCCGAGCCCCAGGTCGATCCCGGTTTCGATCTCCACCTGCGGCCAAGGGTGTGCGGCGAGTTCGACCACGAAGGAGGCGAAGTACCGGTCCGCCGCATCCTTGATCACGGTCACGCTGGACGGGGCCGAGGGCAGGCGGCGGGACCAGCACACCCGTACCTCACCGATCTTCGGCAGGGACAGTTTCCCGTTCTCGGTGACCTTGAACCGGGCGTTCTTGGTGAACCGGATCGCTTGCCGGTTGTCCCTTCGAGAGCGGAACCTTGGCGGGGCGATCTTTGCTTCCTTCCGCTTGCCGCTCACGCTGGCGAAGAAGTTGCGGTAGGCCATGCAGGCGTCGGCCAGTGCCTGCTGCAGCACCACCGCGGACACTCCGCCCAGCCATGTCCGGGCCGGTTGGTTCTTCGCCTCGGTGATGACCTGCTTGGACAGCTCGTTGTCGCTGATGAACGGCAGCCCCTCGGCGTGCGCCGCCCGGCGCAACGCGAGGGCGTCGTTGTACACCACCCGTGCGCACCCGAACGCGCGGGCCAGCGCGATCCGCTGGCTCGGGGTGGGGTCCAGCCGGAAGGAGTAACGCAACTGCACGAGCTGATCCTACAGTTGGGTTATGGCCGAGTACAGCGACATCCGGACCGGTAGGCATTGTGTTTTCCTGCTGCACGCGCACTTGGTTTTCGTGACGAAGTTCCGGCATCGCATCTTCTCCGACATCCACCTGACCCGCATGGAAGAAATCATGACAGCGGTCTGCGCCGACTTCGAAACGCGGCTGAGCGAGTTCAACGGCGGGGACGACCACGTCCACCTCCTGGTCGGCTTCCCGCCCAAGATCGCCCTGTCCAAGCTGGTCAACAGCCTCAAGGGCGTGTCCTCCCGGCGGATGCGACAAGAGTTCCCCGAACTGGCCACCCACTATTACCGGGGCAGCAAACTCTGGTCGGGCTCCTACTTCGCCGGGTCGGTCGGCGGAGCGCCACTGTCGATCGTGCGCCAGTACATCGAGCAGCAGAACCGACCCGTCTGAACCAGGTGACACCGGTCCGCCTGACGGCGAATCGGCTGTTCCTGCCCCGCTACGTGGGAGAGTCCGCTTCACCCACGGCCTGAAGGCCGGAGCACTACGGACGAATCCGGTAGCGAGTTGTCGGCGATTACCGTTCGCGATCGCGCGATCACGTGCCACTCTGTCGCCATGGCCTGGCAAGGAGATGTGGCGGCGGCGTCCGTACCGGCGCCCCGTGTGGGAGACGAGCCCGAGCTACTGGCCGCCGCGCAGGCGGGCGACGCGTACGCCGCGCACCGGCTCGGCAAGCTCTGCGCCCAGCACGGCGACCGGGCGGCCGCGAAGCACTGGTGGGAGCGGGCCGCCGCGGGCGGCAACATCGACAGCGCCTACAACCTGGGCATCTGGCACGAGAAACACGGCAGCCTGGAGGACGCCGTCACCTGGTACGAAGCCGCCGCGGGCACCGGCGACGCCGAGGCCGCGGCCAACCTGGCGACCCTCCTGCTGGAGCAGCACGGCGACGTCGAAAGCGCCAGATACTGGTACGAAATCGCGGCCCACGCCGGCTCCAGGACCGCGGCCCGCCGGCTGGCGCAGCTGTGCGAGGACGCGGGCGAGATCGCGCCCGCGCGCGAGTGGCACCGCCAGGCGGCCGCGGACGGCGACGTGGCCTCGGCCCACGACCTGGGCTTCCTGGCCTACTCCGCGGGCGACGACGAGGAGACCGTGCACTGGTGGGAATACGCCGCCAGGGGCGGCCACGCGGAGTCCGCCCACTGCATGGGCCTCTACCTGCACGCCAGCCGCGACCCCGAGGGCGCGGAGGCCTACTACCGGCTGGCCGCCAGGAACGAGCACCCGGGGGCCGCCTCCCGGCTCGGCGCGATCGCGCTGTCCAGGGGCGACCTGCGTACCGCCCGCGCGTGGTTCGAGATGGCCGGGGGCGCGGGGCGCGTGGACGACCAGCGGATGGCCGGGTTCGTGTGCGTGGAGCTGGGCGACTGCGCGGCGGCCAGCCACTGGTTCGGCCGGGCGGCGGCCGGCGGGGACGCCGAGTCGGCCTTCAACTACGGGCTGCTGCTCATCGCGGAGTTCGGCGACCTGGCCGGGGGCCAGCACTGGTTCCGGCAGGCGGCGCTGGCCGGGCACCACGGGGCCGCCGTCGAGCTGGGCGGGCTGCTGTCGGTGGCCGGTGAGCTGGGCGAGGCGCAGGAGTGGCTCTCCGACCCGCCACCGCCCGCGTGGGGCCGCCCGGCCGAGCCCGAGCTGACCGCCAGCGCGGAGCTGGCCGCCGCCGCCACCGGGCGGCGGGGCGCGGTGCCGCTGGACCTCGCCGAGCTGACGGAGGTGCTGGGCACCTGGGATCTGGTGACCAGGCCGCTGCACGACCATTCGGACGTGATCGGGTGGCTGGTGGAGCGGAGCGGGGTGCACGAGAGCGCGATCGAACACCTGGCGTCGGTGCGGAGCACGCTGCTGCGGCCGGGCAGCGCGCCCTGGCCGAGCCCCGGCGAGATCGACCACGTCCTGGCCACGGCCCGCGACCTACGCCACCGCCTGGGCGTCCAGTGACCTCTTCGTGATGTCGCTGGTGGGCGCGGAGCCCTCGGCCATGTCACGGACCGCCGAAGAACACGATCTCGCCTGTCGCTTGATCGCGTCCCCCTTCATAGCTGCGCCGAAATGCTCCAACGCCCGGCGGGGCTCGCCCAAACCGAGGGCCGCACTACCGGCGAACTGGTGAAGCTCTCCCAAGTTCAGCCAGTACGCGGTCGCCAACGTCGGAGCGCTGACCGGTCACGGATCGCGGGACGGGCTTCTTGCTCGGCAACTGCGTAATGTCAACCGGACGATGTAGGACATAAGGACGGCAAGGGGATGGGAGTTAATTGGCGCAATAATAACCGCGATTCGGCTTCACAGCCTCCCAGACCGGGTAATCAGGCAGGGGCGTTGGGTGCGCGAGGTAGACCTAGATGCCCAGGGCTGAGGGGAGGCTCAGTTCGCGTAGGAAGAGCGCCTCCGTGGTGGCCACGCGGCGCAGCTCCTCCAGGTTCACCCGCTCGTTGGGCGCGTGGATCGCCGCCTCCTCGTCCTCCGCGCCGAACAGCAGGATCTCAGCCGCGGGGAACTGCCTCAGCAGCGTGTTGACCAGCGGGATCGAGCCGCCGGCCCCGACGTCGCGCGGCGGGCGGCCGAAGGCGCGCTCCATCGCCCGGTTGAGCGCCGCGCGGGCCTTGCCGCCCGAGTCCGCCTGGAAGCCCGAGCCCACCGTGAAGTCGCCGAACGACACCTGGACGCCCCACGGCGCCACCTGCCGCAGGAACTCCACCACCGCGTTGACCGTCGACTTCGGGTCCCCGGCCGGGGGCACGCGGACCGTCACCCGGGCGCGTACCGCCGGCTGCACCGCGTTGACCGCGCCGGACACGGTCGGCACGTCCAGACCCGTCACCGTGATCGCGTAGGACGACCACAGCCGGTCCGCCAGCGAGCCCGAGCCCACCAGCGACACGCCGTCGAGCGTCCCCGACGTCTTCCTGAACTCCTCCTCCGACGGCCCCTGCCCCAGGAACGACCCGCGCGGCAGCCCGGGAACGCGGATGTCGCCGTTGTCGTCGTGCAGCGCGGTCAGCATGCGCATCAGGGCCGCGAGCGCGTCGGGCGCGGCGCCGCCGAACGAGCCGCTGTGCACCGGCTCACGCAGGGTGCGGGCCTCGACGGTGAAGGCGGCCATGCCGCGCAGCGAGGTCGTGACGGCCGGGTCGCCGACGCGCGGGTTGCCGGTGTCGGCGACCACGATGGCGTCGGCCCGCAGCAGATCCGGGTTGCGCTCGACGAACGCCTCCAGGCGCTCGCCCGCGTATTCCTCCTGGCCTTCGATGATGACCTTGACGCCCACGGGGAACCGGCCCTGGAAGGCGCGCAGGGCGGTGATGTGGGAGATGAGCCCCGACTTGTCGTCCGCGCAGCCCCGTCCGTAGAGCTGGCCGTCGATCAGCGTCGGCTCGAACGGGGGCGTGCGCCACGCGGCCGGGTCGCCGGCGGGCTGCACGTCGTAGTGCGCGTAGAGCAGGACCGTCGGCGCGCCGGGCGGGGCCGGGGCCTCGCCGTAGACCGCGGGGAAGCTGCCCTCCACCGCGACCTGCTGGACGTGCGGCAGGCCGACCGAGCGCAGCAGCTCCTCCGTCACGGCGGCGGCGGCGAACACCGGCTCCTGCGGATGTCCGGGAAAGGCCACGGAGGGGATGGCGGCGAGCCGCTTGAGCTCCTCGATGGCCTGCGGCATCGAGGCGGCGACAGCGCTCTCGATCTGGTCAGGAGTCACGGCACGGTCCCCCGGGGTCGTTCTCGTAGTTCTGGACACTCGCCGTTAGTTCTACACGGTTCTCGGCACTTTGCGGACATTGGATCACACGAGGCTGGGAGGGGCATGCTCCAGGCACAAATCTTCCTGCGGATTTCGTTGCTGTTACAGATCGCTTCTGCGGATCTCGATTTTCTTGCATAGTGCTGCGACCGATTCACTTGGCAAACCGCAGGTGAGGATGCACACTGTGGGGAGTTCAGACACAAGGGAAGATAACCATGACGCAGCCGGAAAACGACGTCCTGAAGGCCGCGCAGGACAATCTGTGGTTGCACTTCACCAGGCACAGCGCCTATCAGCAGTCCGAGATCCCGACCATCGTGCGCGGTGAGGGGTCCTACGTCTACGACATCCACGGCAAGCGCTACCTCGACGGACTGGCCGGTCTCTTCGTGGTCCAGGTCGGTCACGGGCGCCAGGAGCTCGCCGACGCCGCCGCCAAGCAGGCCCAGGAGCTGGCGTTCTTCCCGCTGTGGTCGTACGCGCATCCCAAGGCCGCCGAGCTGGCCCAGCGCCTGGCCGCGTACACGCCCGGCGAACTGAACCGCGTCTTCTTCACCACCGGCGGCGGCGAGGCGGTCGAGTCCGCATGGAAGCTCGCCAAGCAGTACTACAAGCTGGTCGGCAAGCCGCTCAAGCACAAGGTCATCAGCCGCCAGATCGCCTACCACGGCACGCCGCAGGGCGCCCTGTCGATCACCGGCATCCCGGCGTTCAAGGAGATGTTCGAGCCGCTCGTGCCCGGCTCCATCAGGGTTCCCAACACCAACCACTACCGCGCCGACGAGATCTCCGGCATCAAGGGCATGACCCCCGAGGAGTACGGCTTCTGGGCGGCCGAGCGGGTGGCCCGCGCCATCGAGATGGAGGGCCCCGACACGGTGGCCGCCGTCTTCGCCGAGCCCGTACAGAACGCCGGCGGCTGCTTTCCTCCGCCGCCCGGCTACTTCCAGCGCCTGCGCGAGATCTGCGACGAGTACGACGTCCTGCTCGTCTCCGACGAGGTCATCTGCGCCTTCGGCCGGCTCGGCACCATGTTCGGCGGCCAGAAGTTCGACTACGTGCCGGACATCATCACCTGCGCCAAGGGCCTGACCAGCGGCTACTCGCCCATCGGCGCCATGATCGCGCACGAGCGGCTGTTCGAGCCGTTCAAGAGCGGCGACACCATGTTCGCGCACGGCTACACGTTCGGCGGCCACCCGGTCTCCGCCGCCGTCGCGCTGGCCAACCTCGACATCTTCGAGCGCGAGGACCTGCTCGGCCACGTCACCACGAACGAGCCGCTGTTCAAGGCCGCGCTGGACGGCCTGAGCGACCTGCCGATCGTCGGCGACGTGCGCGGCTCCGGTTACTTCTGGGGCATCGAGCTGGTCAAGGACAAGGCCACCAAGGAGACGTTCAACGCCGAGGAGTCCGAGCGGTTGCTGCGCGGGTTCCTGTCGAAGGCGCTGTTCGAGGCGGGGCTCTACTGCCGCGCCGACGACCGCGGGGACCCGGTCATCCAGCTCGCGCCCCCGCTGATCGCGGGTCCCGAGGAGTTCGACGAGATCGCCTCGACCCTCCGTGCCGTGCTCACCGAAGCGTGGGCTCGCCTGTAACACCCCTCCGGTACGACGGCGTGCCGGTTCCCGAAAGGATCCACCGCAATGAAGATCGGCGTTCCTGCCGAGGTCAAGAACCACGAATATCGTGTCGCCGCCACGCCTGCGGGCGTTCACGAGCTGGTGCGGGGCGGCCACGACGTCACCGTGCAGCGAGGCGCGGGCCTGGGCTCGCAGATCACGGACGAGGAGTACCTCGCGGCGGGCGCGAAGATCATCGACAGCGCGGACGCCGTGTGGGGCGGGGCGGACCTGGTGCTCAAGGTGAAGGAGCCGATCGCCGAGGAGTACCACCGGCTGCGCGAGGGGCTGGTGCTGTTCACGTACCTGCACCTGGCGGCCTCCCGTCCGTGCACGGACGCGCTGCTCAGCGCCGGGACGACCGGCATCGCGTACGAGACCGTGCAGGTGGGCAACGCGCTGCCGCTGCTCGCCCCGATGTCAGAGGTCGCCGGGCGGCTCGCGCCGCAGGTGGGCGCGTACAACCTGATGCGCTTCAACGGCGGTCGCGGCGTCCTGCCCGGCGGTGTGCCCGGTGTGGCGCCGGCGAAGGTGGTCGTGATCGGCGGTGGCGTGTCCGGGCTGAACGCGGCGCAGATCGCCGTCGGCATGGGCGCCGAGGTCACCGTCCTCGACACCAACGTCGACCGCCTGCGCTTCATCGACGCCGTCTACCAGGGCCGGCTCAAGACGCTGGTCTCGACGTCGTACGCGATCGAGCAGGAGGTCCTGCGGGCCGACCTGGTCATCGGCGCGGTGCTGATCCCCGGCGCCAAGGCCCCGACGCTGGTCTCCAACGACCTGGTCTCGCGCATGAAGCCGGGCTCCGTGCTCGTCGACATCGCCATCGACCAGGGCGGCTGCTTCGAGGACTCGCGTCCGACCACGCACGCCGAGCCCACCTACAAGGTGCACGGGTCGGTCTTCTACTGCGTGGCGAACATGCCGGGCTCCGTGGCCAACACCTCCACGTACGCCCTGACCAACGCGACCCTCCCGTACGCGGTCAAGCTGGCCAACCTCGGCTGGCGGGACGCGATCAAGGCCGACGCCGGCCTCGCGGGCGGGCTCAACACGCACGCGGGCCGGCTCACCAACCAGCCGGTCGCCGAGGCCCTCGGCCTGCCCTTCACGCCGGTGGCCGAGCTGGTCTAGCCCTCATCCGGAGACGGGGGGTACGGCGGCTGCGGCGTGCCCTCCACCATCTCGTCGGGTGTGAGCTGCTCCCTGGCCGTCGTCACCGCCCACCGGTGGCCGAACGGGTCGCGGAGCACGCCGTACCGCTCGCCCCAGAACATCTCCCGCACCGGCATCTCCACCTCGGCCCCGGCCGCGACCGCCCGCTCGGCCACCGCGTCGGGGTCGTCCACCTCCAGCAGGATCAGCACCGGGCTGCCGCCCAGCGTCGGCGGCGCCAGCGCGCCAAGAGCCCGCGTCTCCTCGCTCACCAGCAGCCGCCCGGCCCCGAGCTGCAGCTCGACGAACAGGACCACGCCGCCCGGCAGCGTGTTGCGGAACACCTCCACCGCGCCCAGTCCCTGGCGGTAGAAGGCGATCGCCGCCTCCGCGTCCAGCACGAACAGGTGCGGGCACAGCCCTTGCGGGCGCAACGACGTCATGTGATCAGCTCCAGCCACCTCAAGTGATGAGTCCCGCCTCGCGTGCGGCCGTCACCAGCCGGGCCAGCAGCGCCGCCTCCTCCTGCGCGGCCCGCTCGCCCTCCGGGGTCAGCTTGTAGTAGCGGCGCCTGGCGTCGTGCGGCGCCGCCGGATCCCCCTCGTCGGACTCCTCGACCAGGCCGTCGGCCACCAGGCGGCTGATCGTCCGGTAGAGCGTCCCCGGACCCAGCCGGACCGCTCCGCCGGTGACCTCCTCGACGAACCGCATCACCGCGTAACCGTGCCCGGAGCCGCTGGCCAGCGCCAGGAGCACGTGGAATCCGGCGGCGGTGAGCATGATTGACACGATAACACCACAGTGGTTATATCCAACACGGATACAACTAGGGAAGGGGAGCCATGACGATCAGCATCAGCCAGGTCAACATCTACGTCGAGGACCAGCAGCGGGCGGTCGACTTCTGGACCGGCAAGATGGGCTTCACGATCACCACCGACATGCCCTACGGCGAGGACCGCTGGATCGACGTCGAGCCGCCGGGCGGGGGCACCCGGCTGGTCATCCACAAGGCCGCCCCCGACTGGCCGGCGCCCGGACTCGTCAAGGACGGCAAGCCCAACTATGTGATGTTCCAGGCCGACGACATCGTCAAGGCACACGCGGAACTGGCGGCCCGCGGCGTCCGCTTCACCCAGGAGCCGACCCAGCAGCCATGGGGCTGGTCCGCCGTCTTCTCCGACGACGACGGCAACCTGTTCCACCTGGGCCAGGGCGAGTCTCCGGCGACCTGACCCACCCCGCCGAGGTTCATCGCGGGCCGTCCTCCGCCTCATTTCCCGCGCCGGACGCCCCTCCTTCTCCCGCAGGTGGTCCGTCTGCACGTTTGAGAGCTCCTTCGGCGCCGCTCCGGCGGCGGTGGCGCAGCCGTTCTTGCGCGGCCATGCACGATGCTTTGCTGAGCGTGCACACCGACCCGGCGCCGGTCGATCGCGGCACATCTCGTGGCTAGCGTGCGCAGCACGGGGTAACCGAAGAGAGGAGAGCGCTCATGCGTGAACGCATTCTCGTCGGCGTGGCCGCGATCGCCATCGCCGCCGGCACGCTGATGGTGACCATGGGGCCTGCGGACGCTGCCCGAAAGTGGCCCGTAGGGGAGCGGTGCGGCCCCTTCGTCTACAATCCGAACGGTTTTGCCGGCGTGTATTGGAAGCACTGCACCAGCGGGCGCCAGGGCGTCAAGCTCGAAATCGACGTCTGGCATGCCTTCGACAGGACGGTGTGCGTCCCGGCCAACCGGATCAAGGCCATCGGGTCGCAGGTCGACACGAGGAAGGCACGGATCCTCGGCCGGCGCTAGTACTACATGCCTAGATCGCGTTCAGCGATCGTCCGGTTTCTCAGCGTGAGATGGCTGGGGTGTGTGACCGTATCGTCATGCCCCAGCCTCAGGAATACGCAGGCGCGGTGACAGCCGCGGAT
>NZ_JADOGI010000182.1 GCF_015645445.1 Nonomuraea cypriaca
GGCCATGCAGCTGGCGTTCAGCGGACAGGGCTTCGTGCTGGTGCAGGCCAGCGAGGGTGCTCCCGTGGTGCCCGCGTCCTGATCGCGAGGAGAGGCCGGCAGTCCGCTGGCCTGATCGCGGAGGAGTTGGTCGCCGACCCGTCGCTGCTGGAGCGGCCCGAGCTGTACTTCAACGCCGGGAGGCTCGACCGGTCCGTCGCGCTGGCCACCGATGACTACGTGCGGCTCGCCGCATCTCGCCTGGCACCGATCACGGCGAGCCAGGAGACGCCGATCACGACGAACTAGGAGAGGCGAGTCAGGAGAGGCGAGCTAGGCGCACGTGAGGGAGGGGGCGGAATTGGTGCCGTTCCAGGAGGCGAGGAAGCCGAACGTGGCCGAGGCGCCGGGCGCCAGAGTGCCGTTCCAGCCCACGTCCCGCACGCTCACCGCCGAGCCGCTCGCGCTCAGCGTGCCGTTCCAGACCTGGCTGATCCGCTGCCCGTCCGCGAACGTCCACCGCACCGTCCACCCGCTCATCGGCGCGCTGCCGGTGTTCTTGACGGTGACCTCACCCTGGAACCCGCCCTGCCACTGACCGGCGTTCCGGTACGTGGCCGCGCAACCGCCGGTGCCGGCCGTAGGCGTCACAGTCGGGGACGGGGTGACGCCGGACAGCGCGTTCACCAGGTCCGGATACCACTTGTCCGAGATTTTCTGGTCGCCCGCCGCGTTCGGGTGCACCCCGTCATAGGTGTCCGCGCTCGTGCTGAACCCCGTCCACTGGTCGACGACGCTGATCGGCGACTGCTGGGTGCCGGCGGCGGCGGCCCAGCCGGGGATGGCGTTGTTGAGGTTCACGGCGCGCTGCGCGCAGTCGGCGCAGGTGGGCGGGTTCATCGGGATGATCTTGGAGACGAGGATCCTCATGTTGGGGTTGCTCGCGCGCATCTGGTTCACCAGCGTCGTGTACGCGCCCAGGATCGTCGCAGGCGCGAGGTTGCTCCACACGTCGTTGGTGCCGAGGTGCATCAGCACGATGTCCGGCCGGGTGGCGGAGAGCCAGCCGGGCAGCAGGCCCTGGTTGGCGATGTTCGTGGCCAGGAACCCGCCGTGTCCCTCGTTGTCGCCGTCGTACGGGACCGAGCAGCCCTGCGCGGGCAGGGTGCCGACGAAGTCGACGTCGGTGTGGCCGCCGCTCTGGAGCCGGTTCCACAGGAGGGCCCGCCAGCAGCCGGGGGATCCGGTGATCGAGTCGCCCAACGGCATGATCCGCACGGCGGCGGCGCCGGCCGGCGTGCTCGTCAGGAACATCACCGCCCCGACCAGTGCCAGTAACGCCGCCAGCACCGCACCGGTCCTGCGCATGGTCCGCTCTCCCGTCGTAGCCTGCGCAGATCGTAGGAGCGCGGGCGGCGGCGGGAAAGGCCGGCGCCAAGGCAGGGGTACGTGACCTGCGGCGACACGCAAACAGGCGATGTAAGTTTCAGCGGATGCGGCCGACGTCAGCGGTGAGCGGATGACGGTGAGCGGATGACGGTGAGCGGATGACGGTGAGCGGGCAGGAGAGGTAAGTCTCAGCGGGTGACGTCGGCGGCCGGTCGGACGACGGCGAGTGGGCAGGGGGCGTGGTGCAGCATCGCCTGGCTGACCGAGCCAAGGATCATGCCGGCCACCTGCCCGCGCCCGCGCGACCCCACCACCAGCAGTGCCGCCCCCACCGCCGCTTCACGCAGCACCTCGACCGGATGGCCGTGCACGACCTCGGCCACCATCTCCACGTCAGGATGCCGCTCCCGGTGGACGGTCAGCCAGTCCATCAGCCGCCGCTGCTCGTACCGCTCGCTCTGGGGGTCGGCCGGCTCGAAGCCGCCCGGGTGGGGCCAGGCCCAGGCATGTACGGCACGCAGCCTCAGCCCGCGCAACTCGGCTTCACGGAAGGCGAAGCCGAGCGCCCGCGCGCCCCCCGGCGAGCCGTCGGCCCCCACGACCACCTCGTCACGCGGGGCCGTGGGCGGCTCGGGGACCAGGACGACGGTCGTGGCGGCGTGCGCGGCCACCCCGTACGCGACCGAGCCGACCAGCAGCCCGCGTACGCCGCCGATCCCGCGGCAGCCGACGACGAGCAGCTCGGCCCGCTCGGAGACCCTGATGAGAGCGGTGCGCGGATCGCCGGGCAGCAGCGCGGACTCCACACTGATCCCCGGCTGCTCCCGCCGGGCCCGATCCTCCGCCTCGGTGAGCACGGTGTGCGCCTGTTCGCGCATCCATCGCCCCACCTCGGCGTAGCGATCGCCGCTCTCCTCGCACAACCACTTCGGACAGGCGTGGGCCACGGTCAGCGGCACGTTGCGCACCGCCGCCTCCGCCGCGGCCCAACCGGTGGCGTCCAGCCCGGTTTGCGAGCCGTCCACCCCAACGATGATCACGATTCGGCAGCTCCTCAGGAAAGGGCGTAACACTCCACTTCGGCGCGGCGGAAGGACAGCCCCCTGTCGGTGGAGTCCCGGGTGCACTGGCGCTCGGCCCTGCTCAGCCGCAGCGTGCCGCACACGGACACGCCGGAGTAGGTGCGGCAGTCGAGTGTCTCGTCGGCTTTGCCGACACGGTAGAGCTCCTTGACCGCCGAGCGGCACTTCGCCTTCCCCACGTCGGCGAAGCGGCACTGGGCGATCAGGGTGTCGTACTGCTCCTGGCTCACTTCATGCTGGTCGGTGCCGTCACCCGAGGCGGCGGTCACGCCGAACGTGGCCATCACCACGAGTCCTGCGACAGCGGCGATATTTTTCATAGTCCCCCTGAAGGGGTCCGTACCGCCCAGGCTGATCCTCAAACCTGGCGATTGATCAACCGTGCCAGGTTTGGCATGGGATGCGCGGTGGGTACGATCAACGCCGTCCAACGCGGGAGCCCGGTGCAGACCGGGCTGAGAGGACGGCTGACAGCCGCCGACCGCCAGAACCTGCTCCGGGTAATGCCGGCGAAGGGAGTTTGCGCGATGAGCGACGCGCGCTTTTCCAAGATCTACACCGGTGACCTGCGTGTGCCGATGCGCCAGGTACGCCTGTCCGACGGCTCGGCCGTGACCCTGTACGACACCTCGGGCCCGTACACGGACCCCTCCGTGGAGACCGACGTCAGGCGGGGGCTGCCCGGCCTGCGCGAGCGGTGGGTGCGTGAGCGGCGCGCCGCCGGGCAGCCCGTCACCCAGGTCGCCTGCGCCAGGAAGGGGCTGGTGACCAGGGAGATGGAGTTCGTGGCGGTGCGGGAGGGCGTCGCCGCAGAGTTCGTCCGGCAAGAGGTCGCGGCCGGCCGGGCGATCATCCCCGCGAACGTCAACCACCCCGAGTCCGAGCCCATGATCATCGGTCGGAACTTCCTCGTGAAGATCAACGCGAACATCGGCAACTCCGCCGTGTCCTCCTCCATCGAGGAGGAGGTCGAGAAGATGACCTGGGCGACCAGGTGGGGCGCGGACACGATCATGGATCTGTCCACGGGGCCCGACATCCACGAGACCCGCGAGTGGATCATCCGCAACTCGCCGGTGCCGGTCGGCACCGTGCCGATCTACCAGGCGCTGGAGAAGGTCAAGGGGCGCCCTGAGGCGCTGTCGTGGGAGGTCTACCGCGACACCCTGGTCGAGCAGTGCGAGCAGGGCGTCGACTACGTGACCGTGCACGCGGGGGTGCGGCTGGCGTACGTGCCGCTCACCGCGCGCCGCAAGACCGGGATCGTCTCACGCGGCGGTTCGGTCATGGCCGCGTGGTGTCTGGCGCACCACCGGGAGAGCTTCCTGTACGAAAACTTCGACGAGATGTGCGAGCTCCTGGCCCGCTACGACGTGTCGTTCTCGCTCGGCGACGGGTTGCGTCCCGGGTCCATCGCGGACGCCAACGACGAGGCCCAGTTCGCCGAGTTGAGTACGCTCGGGGAGCTCACCGGGATCGCGCGGGAGCACGACGTGCAGGTGATGATCGAGGGGCCTGGCCACGTCCCCATGCACAAGATCAAGGAGAACGTCGACCTGCAGCGCGAGCTCTGTGACGACGCGCCGTTCTACACGCTCGGCCCGCTCGTGACGGACATCGCGCCCGGATACGACCACATCACCTCGGGCATCGGGGCCGCCATGATCGGCTGGTACGGCACCGCCATGCTCTGCTACGTCACCCCCAAGGAGCACCTCGGCCTGCCGGACAAGGACGACGTCAAGACCGGCGTGATCACGTACAAGATCGCGGCTCACGCGGCGGACCTGGCCAAGGGGCACCCGCAGGCGCAGGCGTGGGACGACGCGCTGTCGGACGCGCGGTTCGAGTTCCGCTGGGAGGACCAGTTCGACCTGTCGCTCGACCCGGAGACGGCGCGGTCCTTCCACGACGAGACGCTGCCGGCCGCGCCCGCCAAGACGGCGCATTTCTGCTCGATGTGCGGGCCGAAGTTCTGCTCCATGCGGATCAGCCACGACATCAGGCAGGACGCCATCGAGGCCGGCCTGGCGGAGAAGGCGGCCGAGTTCAACTCGCGGGGCGCCTCGATCTACCTGCCACTCGCCGACTGACACGGGCATCGGGCTGCCCTTCCCGGAGGGCAGCCCGAGCTAACGGACGAAGCCCTGTGCTCTGAGCCAGTCGCGGGCGACCAGGACGGGAACGTCGCCGTCCACGTCCACCTGGGCGTTGAGGTCGCGTATCACGTCGTCGGTGAGCTTGGCGCTGATGGGCGCGAAGATCCGCGCGATCTCCGGATGGGCGTCGGCGAGCTGCCGCCGCATGGTCACCGCGGCGTTGTACGTCGGGAAGAACTTCCTGTCGTCCTCCAGCAGCACCAGGCCGAGCGCCTTGACGCGGCCGTCGGTCGTGGTCACCATGCCCATGGCGCACTGGCCGCTCGCCACGGCGTTGTAGAGCACGCCCACCGACAGCCGGCGCACGTTCTGGCTGGGGATGTCCCTGCCGTACTCCAGCCCGTAGCCCCTGAGCATGCCGAGGAAGCCGTCGTCGCGGCCGAAGGTCTCATGGTCGACGCAGTACGTGCGCTGCGCCACCGGGATCTTCGTCATGTCCGAGATCTTCCGCAGGCCGTACTTCTCGGCCGTGGCCCGGGTGACGCCGATCGAGTAGCTGTTGTTCAGCGGCGCGGGCGGCAGCCAGACGATGCCGTTGCGGCGCAGGTCCATGTCGCGTACGGCGGCGTACTGCTCCTTCGGGTCGGGCAGCGGGTCGGTCTGGCCGAGGTAGGTGATCCAGCCGGTGCCGGTGTACTCCCACATCAGATCGGCGTCGCCGCGGGTCAGGGAGGCGCGGGCGTTCACGCTGCCCTGGACGTTCGTCTGGTCGGTCACGTCGGCGCCGGCGGCCGTGAGCGCGAGCACCGCGATCTTGCCGAGCACGAGCTGCTCGGTGAACTCCTTGGACGTCACCCGAACCCGTGTGCCCTCCAGCGCGGGCACCGGCCGGATGCTGCCCGGCTCCACCGGCGGCACGAACGCCGACGCGGGGCGCAGCCCGCACGACGTCACCAGCAGGAGCAGGGCGACGAGAACTCTCATGACAGCCCCTTCGGCGCGAGGAGCCGCTGCGCGAGACCCCCCAGCCAGTCGATGATCAGAGCCAGCACGGCGATCAGCACGCACCCGGTGATCAGGACCAGGTTGCGCTGCGTGCTCACGCCCGCGGTGATCAGGTCGCCGAGCCCGCCCGAGCCGATGAACGCCGCGATGCCCGCCGTGCCCACGTTGAGCACCAGCGTCGTCCTGACGCCCGACAGGATGATCGGCACCGCCATCGGCAGCTCCACCTTGAACAGTACGCGCGCCGCCGACATGCCGATGCCCCGGCCGGCGTCGACCAGCCGCGGATCCACCTGTTCGAGGCCCACCATCGTGTTTCGCAGCGTGGGCAGCAGGCTGTACGCGAACAGCGCCGCCACCGCCGTCCAGAACCCGATCTGGAACAGCACCGCCAGCAGCACGACGAGGCCGACCGCCGGGGTGGCCTGGCCCACGTTCACCAGCGCCAGCACGAATGGCGTCACCCTGCGCAGCGCGCCCCTGGTCAGCAGGATGCCCACCGGCAACGCCACCGCCAGCACCAGGATGGTCGAGAAGAACACCAGCTGGATGTGTTCCCACGTCCGCCTGATGATGAACGGCAGGTTGAGCGCGCCGCGTTCGATGCCGTCGAGCGGGACCAACTGCGTGTAGACCACCATCGCGACGCCCACCGCGAGATAGCAGAGCGGCGGGATCAGGACGTGCCAGGAGCGCCCGATCCGCGGCTCCGGCGCCGTGGTCTCCCTGGCGGTGGCCGCCTCGACGCTCATGTGCGCTCCCTGCGCATCCGGCGCTCGTGTTCGCGCGCCTTGATCGACTGGATCGCGTTCTGCACCGTGGCCAGCGACAACGCTCCCGCGTACGCGCGCCGCCTGCCCACCACGGGCACGATCTCGCTTTCCGCGTTGAGCAGTGCCTCCAGGGCGTCCTGCAGGGTCATCCGGTGCCCGAGCATGTCCCCCACGGGGTCGCCAGCCGTGCCGACCGGCCCTTCCTTGCCTTCGAGGTCGCTCGCGGTGACCCAGCGCAGCGGCCGATGCATCCCGTCCGTGATCAGCGCGTACCCGCGCCCGTCGCGACCGAGCTCGGCCAGCACGTCCCGCGCGTCGGCGTCCTCGGCCGCGTACGGCACCCGGTCCAGGTCGATGTCGCCCACCTTGGTCAGCCGTAGCAGCCGCATCGAGGATCCGGCGCCGAGGAACTGCTCGACGTACTCGTTGGCCGGGTTCGTGAGGATCTCGGCTGGTGTGGCGTACTGGACGATGTGTCCTGGCCGCTGCATGACGGCGATGTGGTCGCCGATCTTGAGTGCCTCGTCGACGTCGTGGGTGACGAAGACGATCGTCTTGGCCAGGTCGTCCTGGAGGTGGAGGAGCTCGTCCTGGAGGCGTTCGCGGGTGATGGGGTCGAGCGCCCCGAAGGGCTCGTCCATGAGCAGCACGGGCGGGTCCGCGGCCAGCGCCCGCGCGACGCCGACCCGCTGCTGCTGCCCTCCGGACAGCCTGCGCGGATAGTTGTCCCTGTACGTGTCCGGCTCCAGCCCCACCAGCGTGAGCAACTCGTCCACCCGCTCGGCGATCCTGCGGCGGTCCCAGCCGAGCATCTTGGGGACTTGGGCGATGTTCGCGGCCACGGTCATGTGGGGGAACAGGCCCGCCTGCTGGATCACGTAGCCGATGTGGCGTCTCAGCCTGTCGGGGTCGATGTCGCGGGAGCTCTGCTCGCCGATGACGATGTCGCCGGAGGTGGGCTCGATCAGGCGGTTGATCATGCGCATGGTGGTGGTCTTGCCGCAGCCGGACGGGCCGAGCAGCACCACGATCTCACCGGCCGGGATGTGCAGGTCCAGCTCTTGTACGGCCGGGGGCCCGCCTCCGGGGAAGGCCTTGGTCACCTTCCGCAGCTCGATCGGCACACCCTTCTGCGGTTCTTCAGGCACGGGCGCCTCCCGCGAGTCGTTCCCTGGAGCGGCTGATCAGGCCGCCGGGGGCGGTCAGTCGTCCGACCAGCATCAGGCACGCGTCGAAGAGCAGCGCCAGGATCGCCACGCCGATCGTCCCGGTCAGCGTGGAGTTGACCGCGTTCGCCCCGCCCAGCCTGGCCAGCCCGGAGAAGATCTGCTCGCCCAGGCCGGGCCCGGACACGTACGCGGCCACCGCACCGATGCCCATGGTGAGCTGGGTGGCCACCCGGATCCCCGCGAGTATCACCGGCCAGGCCATCGGAAACTCGATCCTGGCCAGCGATCTCCGCCGGCTCATGCCGATTCCGCGGGCGGCGTCGACCAGCGACGGGTCGACGCCCTGCAGGCCGACCACGGTGTTGCGGATGATCGGGAGGAGTGCGTACAGGACGAGCGCCGTCACGCTGGGCGCCACCCCGAGCCCGAGCGGCGGGATCAGCAGGCCGAGCATGGCCAGCGAAGGAACCGTGAACAGGACCCCCGCACTGGCCGTGGCGAGCGCGGCCACCCTGCGGTGACGGTAGCCGGCCAGGCCGATGAGCACGCCGAGCACCGCCGCCACCAGGACGCACTGGGCGACCATGCTGGCGTGCTGGACCGCTTCGAAGACGATGAGGTCCCATCGATCCTCGATGTACTCCCACAAGCTCATGAAGGGGTATCTACCTCGCTCTGGGTACCCCTAACACCTCAGTTGCAACTCCGGCGTTTCGGCGTTGAGCTGCGATGGACGTCTGTAGATGAGAGGTTTCTCATCTCTGCTTCAGCGTGGTCTCCTCAAAGGACGTCAGGGTCGACCTCATGAAACATCGGGCAATGGTGATCCTCCTCATCGTGGGAGTCGCGACGGCCGGGTTCATCTGGGCGGGGTTCGTGCGGGCGGCCGAAGCGCCGCCCGACCTGGGCGGGCCCATCGTGGTCACGCCGTCTCCCGGGCACGGCACGCACAGCACGCCCGGCTCGTCCTCGCCAGGCTCGGACCCCACGCCAGGAAGCGGCGAGCCCACGCCGGTCCGGAGCGGCGAGCCCACGCCGGCCAGGAGCGGGGAGCCCACGCCCGCGACGAGCACGACGACGGCGAAGACACTGGAGCCGACCGGCACCGCGCGGCCCGCGCCGCGCAAGACCAAGGCCGAGCCGGTCAAACCACCGTCGCCCAGACCGGGCGGCGACGATGACGACGACGATGATGATGGCGGAGACGATGACGAAGACTGATCGGAGGGCCACATGCGGGTGAGCGCCCGAGCCCGGATCGTGGGCTGGATGCTCGCTGTGGTCGGCCTCGCCCTGTCAGTCTCGATCTTCGCGACCTGGACCGTCCTGCTCACCCGCCTCGACGCCCGGATGGACGAGGAGCTCCGCACCGAGGTGGGGCAACTACGAAACTACGCGTCGTCCGCGGTCGATCCGGAGACCGGGCAGCCGGTCACCGACGTCGGACAGTTGCTCACCGGCTACCTGCAGCTCAACAGCCCCGATCGATGGGAGACGTTCTTCAGCATCGTCGACGGCGAGATCGACAGGATACCCTTCAACGAGCCGCTCGTCCGGCTCGACACCGACCAGGCGCTGGTCGCGCGGCTGGCGACGGCCACGACGATCGAGACCGGCGAGATCCCCAGCGCGGAGGGCACGGTCCGCTACGCGGTCATCCCGGTCAAGGTGCCCGCCGATCGCCGCTCCGCGCACTTCGTCGTGGCGATCTTCTACGACTGGCATCGCGAAGAGATCGTGGACGCGGTGCGCACGCTCACGCTGTCCGCGCTGGCGGCTCTGGCGCTGGCGGGGGCGGCGGGTTGGCTGGTGGCCGGGCGGGTGCTCGCGCCGGTCCGGCTGGTCAGGCAGGCGGCGGAGCAGATCAGCGACTCCACCGACCTGACCCGCAGGCTCGAGGTGTCCGGCGACGACGACGTGGCGGCGCTCGCGGCGACGTTCAACCACATGATCGACCGGCTCGAGCAGGCCTTCGTCGTGCAGCGAAACTTCCTGGACGACGCCGGGCACGAGCTGCGCACGCCGATCACCGTCGTCCGCGGCCACCTGGAGCTCATGGGCGACGACCCCGCTGACCGGGCCGAGACCCTCGCCCTGGTCACCGACGAGCTCGACCGGATGAACCGCATCGTCGAGGACCTGCTCACCCTCGCCAAGGCCGAGCAGCCGGGGTTCCTGTCGCTGGAGGAGGTCGAGCTGGCCGACCTCACGGTCAGCGTGGTCGCCAAGGCCCGCGCGCTCGGGGAGCGCAAGTGGCGGGTCGACGAGGTGGCCGAGGCCCGCCTGCCGGCGGACCGCCAGCGGCTCACCCAGGCGCTCATGCAGCTCCTGGCCAACGCCGTGCGGCACACCGAGGACGACGACCTGATCGCCGTGGGCTCCGCGGTCCGCGACGGCCGGGTGGATCTGTGGGTGCGCGACAGCGGGCCCGGCGTGGCCCCCGCGGACCAGGAGCGCATCTTCGGGCGCTTCATGCGTGGCGCCGGGCGCACCGGCGCCCACGACGGCGCCGGGCTGGGGCTGGCCATCGTCAGGTCCATCGCCGAGGCTCACGGCGGCGGCGTGAGGGTGGTGGGGGCCCCGGCAGGCGGGGCCTGTTTCGTCATTTCGCTTCCGCTCTGGGAGCTGTGGGAGGTGCGGTGAACCGCATTCTGATCGCTGAGGACGAGGCCAGGATCGCCTCTTTCGTGGAGAAGGGGCTGCGGGCCAACGGCTTCGTGACAGCCGTGGTCGGTGACGGGATCGCGGCCCACGACCTGGCGTGCGGGGGCGGGTTCGACCTGATGATCCTGGACATCGGACTGCCGTTGAGCGACGGGTTCACGGTGTTGCGGCGGTTGCGCGAGTCCAGGGTGACGATGCCGGTGATCATCCTGACGGCCCGCGACAGCGTGAGCGACACCGTGGCGGGCCTGGAGGGCGGGGCGGACGACTACATCGCCAAGCCGTTCGCCTTCGAGGAGCTGCTGGCCCGGGTGCGGCTGCGGCTGCGGGCCGACCGCACGCCCGAGGTGACCGTGTTGCGGGTCTCTGACCTGTCGCTGGATCTGCGGACCAGGCGGGCTTATGTCGGGGATCGGGCGGTGGACCTGTCCACCAGGGAGTTCGCGCTGGCGGAGATCTTCTGCCGCCATCCTGACCAGGTTCTGACGCGTGAGCAGCTGCTGAGCCATGTGTGGGGGTTCGACTTCGACCCCGGGTCCAACGTGGTGGACGTCTACGTCCGCTACCTGCGGCGCAAGATCGGCGCGGAGCGGATCGAGACCGTCCGGGGGACCGGCTATCGCATGAGAGTTGCCTAATCATCGCCTCACTGTTGCTTCACCCCGCTCCGACAAGCTGTTCATCAACGGGACAACGGAGGGAGCGGTCGTGATAACAGGACTGGTCATGGATCTTGCGGCCATCATCGTGCTGGCCTATGGCCTCTACTATCGGCGCCACCATCGGCGCGATCTGCTCTTCGCCTACGTGGCGCTCAATGTGGGGATCTTCGCGGTGGTGTCGCTCCTGCTGGTCCAGAGGGTCGACATCGCGGTCGGGTTCGGGTTGTTCGGCGTTCTGTCGATCATCCGGCTGAGGTCCAGCGAGATCACCCAGCAGGAGATCGCCTACTACTTCGTCGCGATCGTGCTCGGCCTGGTCAACGGCATCGCGTCGGGATTTCCGCTGACCGCTCTCCTGCTCGACGGGGTGCTCCTGGGCGTCATGTTCATCGCAGACCATCCCAGCCTGCTCGGCCGCACGCGACACCAGGTGGTGACGCTCGACGTCGTCCACTCCGACCCGGACCTGCTCCGGGTGGATCTGGAGAGCCGGTTGCGTGCGCGGGTGCTGCACTGCGTGGTCACGCAGATCGACTACGTGCGGGATGTGACCGTGGTGGACGTGCGGTATGCCGCGCCCAAGTCACGGGCAAGGGTGCGATGACACACGAGGGCGGAGTTCGGCGGTGGCCGGTGACGTGCGGCTTCGGATCGATGGGGGGTTGGTGCGGTGATGGCGGAGTTGGATGCGGACGTGTTGCTCGCCGGGGTGGCGGCGGTGGCGCCGGCGGTCGGACTGGAGGACGTGCCCGAGCTGATGAGCCGCGTGGATAGGAAATACCTCGTTTCGGCCTCCACCATGGCCGGCCTCGCGGCCGAGCTGGGTGACCGCTGGGCCGTGCTGCAGATAGGGAAGAAGCGGCAGTTTCGCTACAGCTCAACCTATTTCGACACCCCTGACCTGCTCACCTTCCGCCAACATCGGCAGGAGCGGCGGCGCAGGTTCAAGCTCCGCACCCGCACTTACCTGGACGGCGGTGGCCGGTGGCTTGAGCTCAAACTCAACGGCGCACGCGGCAACACCGACAAACGCCGCATCCCCTACGACGGGGCTTCCAGCCGGTGGCTCACCAAGGAGGCGATCGCGTTCGTGGGCGACACGCTGCTCAGCGAGCTGCGCCTGATCATGCCGGAAACGCTGGGGCCGGTGCTGTCGACCGACTACAAGCGGGTGACCCTCATCGACCGGTCGGGCGCCGCCCGGCTCACCTGCGACACCGGCCTGGTCTGCCACGACGGGCGCCACAGCGCGCCCGCTCGCCGCGATCTGGTGCTGCTGGAGTCGAAGTCGGTGGACGGTAAGGCCACGGTCGACAAGGTGTTGCGTGGCCTGGGGGTCCGGCCGGTGAGCGTGAGCAAATACTGCATCGCGGTCGCCGCACTCCGCGACCTGCCCGCCAACCGCTGGCACCCGGTGCTGCGGCGCTATCTCCGGCCCGACACGGCAAACGACCGTCGTCCCACGCCGGAGGCTCAGCGCGAAACTCGGCCGGAGCGGCTTCGGGTGGCTTGTTAGCCGTGCAGTGGTCTGGTGGTTGTGTTGTGCGGCTTGTTAGCCGTGCAGTGGTCTGGTGGTTGTGTTGTGCGGCTTGTTAGCCGTGCAGTGGTCTGGTGGTTGTGTTGTGCGGCTTGTTAGCCGTGCAGTGGTCTGGTGGTTGTGTTGTGCGGCTTGCTAGCCATGCAGTGGTCTCGTGGTGCTTGCGCGGCTTCCCGGCTATGGATGATTCCAGGGGTCGTCTCCCGGTCGTGGACGGTCGACCAGGACGGTGTGCCGGTCGCCGTTGACCGACACGTCACCCGGCTGGTGGGCGGCGCCTCGGCGGCCGCGCCTGGCGTCTGCGTGGCGGCCACGGCGGGCGTCGTGGCCAGACCTCAGGCTATGCCGATGGCGCGGGCCGTGGGTCCGGCCGGCGCCTCACCGTTGATGCATACATGGTGCGTGGGGGTGTGCGAGGTGCGGGCTCGACACCGTGACCGGGACGGTACGCGTACCGCACCGTCAGACTGGCGGCTCGATCAGCGTCGTGGCAGGGCGTGCTGTCCCGGGGATTGCGTTCGGGGGAATGGCGCGACCCCTCACGTTCTTCGGATCGAAGACGCGGGTCAGGACTGCGCGCGATGCGGCGCCTCAGCTTTCGCGGGGGCCTCGGGTGCGGTCAGGTCGAGCAGCAGCATCGCATCGTAGTCGGGAGTGCCGGGCTCGGCGACGTAGACGCCCAGGCGCTGGCCCGGGGTGCCGTCCAGGTTCATGGACTGGGCGCTGAGGGTGATGGTGCCCACGTGGGGGTGGTGGAAGGTCTTGTGGACGGGTTTGCGGCCGGTCACGTCATAGCGCTCCCAGAGCTTGGCGAAGTCGGGGCTCTTCAGCAGCAGTTCGCCGACGAGGTTGGTCAGGTCGGGCGCGTCCGGCGCGGTGCCGGCCTGGGCGCGCAGCCGGGCGACACAGCCGCGAATCTGGTTGTCCCAGTCGGGAAACAGGCCGCGCGAGGCGGGGTGCAGGAACAGGTAGCGGGCGATGTTGCGCTGCTTGAGCGGCCAGTCCTCCAGGCCTGCGTACAGGGCGAGCCCGCCGGGGTTCCAGGCCAGGACGTCCATGCTGCGGCTGACGATGTAGGCGGGGCTCGGGCGCAGCGTCTCCAGCAGCAGCTTCAGGTGCGGGCGCACGGTGCGGCTGGGCGCAGGCGGCGGCTCGGCGGCGTAGTGAGCCGCGCGGACGGCCAGCTCGCGCAGGTGCTGATGCTCCTCATCATCGAGGCGAAGAGCGCGCGCGAGGGCGTCGATCACTGAAGGGCTGGGCCGGGTCTCCTTGCCGCGCTCAAGACGGACGTAGTAGTCGATGCTGATCCCCGACAGGGTGGCCAGCTCCTCCCGGCGCAAACCAGGGGTCCGGCGCAGGCCCGTGCCGATGGACAGGCCCACCTGCTCGGGACTGGTCTGGGTACGACGGGCACGCAGGAACCGGCCCAGCTCCGTGTCGCTGCTGCCGGTGGTGCGCTGAGGTGCCATGGTTCCAGTCTCACACCACGCCGGCGTGCTCAGTGGCCAGGTGGGGGGCCGTGTCATTACCCCCGAACGCCACACCCCGGCACGACCCGTCCTGGCACCGAAGCCAGGACCACGCAACAGTGGATAGCGGTAACGACACGTATGTCCATTTTCGGCAGGGGCTGCTGATCATCGCCGACGCGGCGATGACCGTTGGCCACCCCACCCCGATATCGCACTCAACGCACATGAAGTATTACAAATGGTGACATCGGGTGAGGGTGGGCTCGCCCCGCACGACATCCATGGAACGGGAGAAACCCGATGAAGCACATCCTGCTCGGCGACCTGGAGGTCTCCCGCATCGGTCTGGGCGCGATGGGGATGTCCCACGGCTACACCGGCGCCGGCACCGACGACGCCGAGTCCATCCGCACCATCCACCGTGCTCTGGAACTGGGCGTCACGCTGATCGACACCGCCGAGATCTACGGCCCCTACACCAACGAGGAACTCCTCGGCCGGGCCCTGAAGGGCCGCCGCGACCAGGTCGTGCTGGCCACCAAGTTCGGCCTGGTCTCGCACGCCGGCGACGGCCCCTGGAACCTCGACAGCAGCCCTGCCAACATCCGCACCGCCGTCGAAGGCTCGCTCAAGCGGCTCGGCACCGACCACATCGACCTGTACTACCAGCACCGGGTCGACCCGAAGGCGCCGATCGAGGAGACCGTCGGCGCCCTGGCCGAACTCGTGCAGCAGGGCAAGATCCGCCACATCGGCCTGTCCGAGGCCGGCCCCGAGACCATCCGCCGCGCCCACACCGTGCACCCCGTCACCGCCGTGCAGTCGGAGTACTCGCTGTGGACCCGCGGCCTGGAGGAGTGGGTGCTGCCGCTGCTGCGCGAACTGGGCATCGGCCTGGTGCCGTTCTCGCCGCTCGGGCGCGGCTTCCTCACCGGCAAGATCCGCTCCGCCGACGGCTTCGCCGAAGACGACTTCCGCCACGGCAACCCACGTTTCACCGGCGAGAACTTCCAGCGCAACCTGCGCATCGCCGACGAGGTCGAAGCCGTCGCCGCCGAGGCAGGCGCCACCCCCGCCCAGGTCGCGCTGGCCTGGCTACTGGCCCAGGGCGACGACATCGCCCCCATCCCTGGCACCAAGCGCGTCAGCCGGGTGGAGGAGAACACCGCCGCCGACGGCATCCAGCTGACCACCCAGCAGATCGACAAGCTCTCCAGCCTCCCTCCGGCCGCGGGTGACACCCACCCCGAATCCGGCCTGCGGATGATGGAGCGCTGAATTCACCAGTATTGAGGAGTACGTCATGCGTGCAGCCGTCATGTACGGTGCCGGCGACGTCCGCGTCGAGAACCGGCCCGACCCGAAGATCCAGCAGTCCACCGACGCGATCGTCCGCGTCGTGCTGTCCTGCGTGTGCGGCAGCGACCTGTGGCCTTACGCGTCCATGCCCGCCACCGGCACCGGCCGCCCGATGGGACACGAGTTCCTCGGCGTCGTCGAGGACACCGGCTCCGACGTCGCGACCTTGCGGCCGGGCGACCTGGTCGTCACACCGTTCACCTACTGCGACAACACCTGCGACTTCTGCCGCAAGGGCTTGCACTCCTCCTGCCGCCACGGCGGCCGCTACGGTCTGGACGGCGTCGACGGCGGGCAGGGCGAAGCCGTCCGCGTCCCGGTGGCCGACGGCACCTTGGTCAAGCTTCCCGTGGAGGAGACCTCGCCGCTGCTGCCGTCCTTGCTGACCCTGTCGGACGTGCTGTGCACCGGCCACCACGGCGCCGTCACCGCCGGAATGAGCCCCGGAGACCGGGTCGTGATCATCGGCGACGGCGCGGTCGGCCTGTCCGCCGTGGAGATGACCAGCCCCGCACCTCACCCCACCGGAGCATGTGATGACGAACCCCGGCGACGATCGCACCGCCGCGCTGGAACGGCGCTCGTTCCTGCGTAACGCGTTCCTGGCCGGAGGGGCCGTGATGGCCGGCGTCCCGATCCTCGGTTGCGCCTCCTCTCCGCCCGCCCGGCCCAGCTCCGCGCCGGCGGACCAGCCCGCCCGCTCCAGCCCGGCCGCCAAATCCATCCTGCTGGCCTACTTCTCCCGGGCAGGAGAGAACTACTACTACGGAGGACGCCGCAACCTGCAAGTCGGCAACACCGAAGTGCTTGCCCGGAAGATCAGCAGGCCCATCGACTGCGACGTCCACCGCATCGAAGCAGCCGACCCCTACCCCGACGACTACGAGGAGACCGTCGCACGGAACGTACGTGAACAAGATGCCGACACCCGCCCGGCCATCGCCGGCCCGCTGCCCCCGATCGCCCGCTACGACACGGTGCTGCTGGGCAGCCCCATCTGGAACGTCCGAGCACCCATGATCATGACGACGTTCACCGAGGGCCTCGACCTGCGCGGCAAGACTGTCGTCCCGTTCACCACCCACGCCATGAGCGGCCTGGGAACCACCGCACGCGACTACGCCGCCACCTGCCCCGGCGCGACCATCGCTGAAGGCCTCGCCGTCCGCGGCGAGGAGGTCAACGATGCCGACGCCGCCGTCGAAGCATGGCTGCAGCGCCTTCGGCTTCTCTCCGCACCGCCCGGAGCCACACGCTCACCGTCGAACACCCCCACGTAATCTTCACCACGGTCCCGGATTCGCAGAGCAGCAAGGTCAGCGGGCGTAGCCGATGCGGATGTCGGCCGCGGACCGATCGGGGTCAATAGGGGCGGGCGACTGGTGCCGGGCCGCAAGGTCGGCCGGGGCCTGAATGCGCAGCCCCTTGGTCAGCCGGGGCACCTTAATGCCCCTCCGCGGCCGCCCCCGCCGCCATTCGGCAGGTTCTGATAGCCGGGCCTGTCAGTAGGGTTCGAGTCCGTACGCATCGGGTCGGCGTAGTTCGCGAGGGTGCCGGCGGTCGTGGATTGGCGGAACGCTTGGGCGTCGCGTGATTGTTGATCTTTGTTTCCGGTGAATCAAGTGAGTGAGCGTGTCGGCCGGGGGAAAGGGTTTCGCGGTGAGAATCAGGGGTCTGACCTGCGAATATGGGCGGTGGTGGCCGTCGGATGCATCCAGTGGGCCTCGGCCTGATGTGATTTCGCGGCACCTGCCGTGCGCGGCCCAGAAGGACATCCCCGATGCTTGAGCGGATCCGTGAGATACCGGGCGTGGTGCTGAGCGCGGATGAGTATCTCGATGACTTCTGGCCGCACTTTCGGCGAATTGACGATGTGTTCTGGAAGCTTGAGCGTATTCAGAGCTTTCGTGAGAGCGGTGAGCCGAGTTGGGTCGCGATGATGGAGGGCGACTGGGACCGGTCACTCAAGTTGATCGACGACCGGCAGGACGCGTCCCGGGAGCACCGGCGCAGGAGCGAGCTCCTCGATCGGCGTCGCATTCGCATCGTGGAGCAGCCTGTCACGCCCTATCTGCAATGGGAGATGCACGTGCTGGCGCTGCGGGTCGCGTCGGCCGAGCAGGTCCGGGTCGTCGACGCCCGGGACATCTCCGACCTCGAGGTCGGACGGCGCCTGCCGGAGCTGGTCGTGCTCGGGACGTCGGTCATGTACGAGGTGACCTACGACTCCTCGGGCACCCACAGCGGCGCCCGCCGGATCGACGATCCCGAGGTGATCGACCTGTGCCGGGGTGAGCTCGACAAGATGTTCACCGCCGCGGAGGATTTCCGGCCCTACTACGAGCGCGAGATCGTGCCCCTGCCCGCTCCCCGGGTGACCGTCTGAGGTCTGGCTCTGTCGGCGTCACCGTTCACGTCGTCGTGCGGTTGCTCTGTTTCGCCTTGTGGTGAGGTGGGGTGAGGGCGCTGACGCACGCGTTCAGGAGCCGGACCAGTTGTCGCTGCTCGTGTTCGGCCAATCCGGCGACCATGCTGTCCTCGACCGCGCGGACCTGCTCGTGTGCCCGGCTGATCAGCGCACGTCCGGTCTCGGTGAGGCTGGTCTGCAGGATCCGCCCGTGCGAGGGGTGCGGGGCGCGCTCCACCAGCCCTCTGGCTTCCAGGCCGGCGATGAGCTGATTCATCGTCTGCGGCGTCACGAAACAGCGCCGCGCCAGCTCGGCGCCGGACAGTGAGCCTTCCTCATCCAGCATGGCGAGCACGGCGTACTGGGCGTTGGTGAGGCCGACGCCGCGCAGGGCCTCGTCCGCCGCCATGCAAAACGCTTGCTGGGCGCGCTTGAGCTCGTAACCAACACGTCCTTCCACTCTTGCAGTATATCAGTGCCCTGATATTGTTATCAGGGTCCTGATATCACTTCAGAGGGAGGCCGTGCGCATGGCCCCGATCGTCCCCGACCGCGAAGTAGTCACCTTGATCAACGTCTTCACCGTGGCGCCGGACAACCAGCAGCAGCTGGTCGACCTGCTCATCCGGGCGACCGAAGACGTCATGAGCAAGCAGCCCGGCTACCGGGCGGCTCACATCCACCGCAGCCTGGATGGCACCAAAGTGGCCAACTACGCCCAATGGCGAAGCCGCGAGGACGTTGAGTCGCTCGCCGGCAACCCCGATGCCGCAGCTCACATGGGCCGCGTCCGAGCCCTGGCGACCTTCGAGCCCGTGGTCTACGACGTCGTCTTCAGCCACACGAGCGCCGCGCAAGGCCAGGCGGCCTCCACACCGGACCAGGCGCGTAAGCCGCACATCGCCATACCGGATGGTCTTCCAGGGGTTGCCGGGCTCGCCGCCGTCAAGCCCGGCTTGGCGGCCAAGCTCGGGGCCTTCACCCACGAGCTGATGCGCGGCGGCTCGCCGCTCACCCCGGGCGAGCGGGAGGTGATCGCTGCCTTCGTCTCGGTGCGCAACGACACCTACTTCTGTGCCCACGCCCACACCGCCGCCGCGGCTCAACTGGTCGACGGCGGTACGGACACCGTACACGCCGTCATCGACGATCCGGCGAGCGCTCCCGTCAGCACGAAGCTGCGCGCGCTCCTGCGGATCGCCGACAAGGTCCGCCGCTCCGGCCTCGAGGTCACAACGGACGACATCGACCAGGCGCGAGCGGCCGGCGCCGACGATGCGGACATCCACGACGCCGTGCTCGTCGCAGCGACGTTCTGCCTGTACAACCGGTACGTCGACGGCTTGGCCGCCATCACACCCGACAGCCCGGCGGTCTACGACCAGATCGGTGGCCATCTTGCCCGAAACGGCTACAGCCCAGAGAAGGCGTTATAGATCAGCCCTACATGCAAGGCGTGTGTCGGGCGGGGGTGGCACGGCAGACTCCTTCGGTTGGGGAACAAGTGGTTCCGAAGGGGTCCACCGTGCCGGGGTGAGGACAGGCTCCCCCGTGCCGAGTGAGGACACGGGTCCGTGTTGCGTGTTGGGTGGAGGGTGTTACAAAGGGAGGCCGCCGGTGGCGGAGGCGGTGGAGCCGGTGGCCTGGTAGGCGGCGATGGTGCGTTCGGCGATGCGCATCTGGTGGATCTCGTCGGCTCCGTCGGCGAAGCGGGCCCAGCGGGCGTGCTGGAACATGTTGGCGAGCGGCGTGTCCGTCGAGTAGCCGAGGGCCCCGTGGACCTGGATGGCGCGGTCCACGATTCGGTTGAGGCTGCCCGCGACGAAGTGCTTGGCCATCGAGACCTCGGTACGGAAGTCCTCACCCTTGTCGATCTTGGAGGCGGCGTGGAGGACCATCAGCTTGCACTGGTAGAGCTCCATGGCCGAGTCGGCGATCAGCCATTGGACGCCCTGCTTGTCGGCCAGGAGGGAGCCGTGGCTGTAGCGGTTGAGCGCGCGGTCGACCATCATGTCCAGGGCCGTCTCCGCCTGCGAGATCCAGCGCATGCAGTGGGCGAGGCGGGCCGGGCCCAGGCGGTACTGGCCGAGGCGGTGGCCGTTGCCCCGGCCGCCGAGGACCTGGTCGTCGGGCACGCGCAGGTCCTTGATGACGATCTCGCTGTGGCCCGTCGAGCCGTGCATCGTCTCGACCTCGCGTACGTCGTTCCAGCCCGGACTGGGCAGGTCCACGAGGAAGGCGGTGTTGGCACCCCGGGAACCCTCCGGTACGTCCTGCTCCGTCCTGGCGATGAGGATCGCGAAGTTGGCGCGGCGGGCGTTGGAGATGAACCACTTGTGGCCGTTGATGACCCATTCGTCGCCGTCGCGTACGGCCTCCGTACGGATGAGCGTGGGGTCAGAGCCGGCCACCTCCGGCTCGGTCATGGCGAAGCAGGACATCCGCACGCCGTCCAGCAGCGGACGCAGGTACTTCTCCTTCTGCTCGTCCGTCGCCCAGTGCAGCAGGGTGTGCATGTTGCCCTCGTCGGGAGCCGCGCAGTTGAGCACCCATGGGCCGATGCGGGTCTTGGCCGCCTCCGACTGCACCATGGCCAGCTCCACGTGACCCAACCCCATGCCGCCCCACTCCTTCGGCATGTGGGGCAGCCACAGTCCCTCGGCCTTCGCCTGGGAACGGAGGTGGAAGATCGTGCGGAGGTACTCGTCGCGGTCGTCCTGCTTCAGATCATCCATGGCCGGGATGACGATCTCCTGAATGAAGGTACGGACCCGCTTGCGGATCTCCTCGTGCTCGGGAGCGAGGGTGAAATCGATGGCCATGATGGGCTTACTCCTTAGTCAACCGTTGTCGCCGGGTAATGGCAGGCCAGCCAGTGGTCCTCGCCGATCTGCCTGATCTGGGGCTCCTCCGCCGCGCACCGCGCCGCCGCCCGCGGACAGCGCGTACGGAACCGGCACCCCGTCGGCGGGTTGACCGGGGACGGCGGTTCGCCGCTGATCAGCTTGTCGGCCGGGGGAAGATCCAGTCCGCCGTCGGGGATCGAGGCGATCAACGCCCGGGTGTACGGGTGGGCGGGGGCGGAGATCAGGTCGGCGCTCGGAGCCAGCTCGCACACCTTGCCCAGGTACATCACCAGGATGCGGTCGCTGACGTTCTTCACCACCGCCAGGTCGTGGGCGATGAAGACGAGCGTGAGCCGGTACCGCTCCTTGATGTCCTCCAGCAGGCCGAGGATCTGCGCCTGTACGGAGACGTCCAGCGCCGACACCGGCTCGTCGCAGATCACCACTTCTGGGTCGAGGATCAGGGCCCTTGCGATCGAGATGCGCTGGCACTGGCCGCCCGAGAACTCGTGCGGACGGCGTACCGCCGCGGTCGCCGGGTCGAGCCCGACCGCCTCCAGGACCTCGTCCACCCGGTCGCCCGGGAGGTCCCACACGCGGGGCCCCTCTCCGACGATGTCGCGCACGCGGCGGCGGGGGTTCAGGGACGAGATCGGGTCCTGGAAGATCATCTGGAGGCGGCGGCGGGTACGCCTCAGGGCCTCGCCGCGCAGCGTGGTCAGCTCCAGGCCGTCGAGTCGCACCGAGCCCGCGCGGGGCGGCGGGAGCTGGACGAGCGCCCGGGCCGCGCTCGACTTGCCGCAGCCGGACTCGCCGACGATGCCGAGCGTCTCGCCCGGAGCCAGGTCGAAGCTCACGCCGGAGACCGCCCGTACGGTACGGCCGCGTCCGGCGGGGAACTCCACGACCAGGTCCTCCACCCGCAGCAGCACCTCGTCACGGGGACGGAGATGCGCACTCCCGCTACCGGCCACTGCTGTCCACCCCTTCGACCACGATCTCGGTGTTGCTGTCGGTCTCGGCGTCGGTGTCGGTCACCGGTGCGTCCGCTTCCGTGCCCGTGCGGGCTGCCGCTCCCGGTCCCGCCTCGTAGGAGGTCTGCCCAGAAGCCTGGTCGGCGTGCGCCAGATGGCCGTTTTCCGACGAAGGTCCGCTTTCCGCTGGGTCAGCGACCTCCACCACGGGGCCGGGTTCCGCTGGACGGTCGCTTCCCGGCAAGCGCTCGGGTTCCGCCAGGTGGTCGGCTGAGGCCAAGGCGGCTTCCGCTGGGT
>NZ_JADOGI010000183.1 GCF_015645445.1 Nonomuraea cypriaca
GGTTGTGGAGTTAGGCGGCCTTTACCGGCTCTTCCCACTCGATGTGGTAGTCGTACTGGCTCATCATGAACTTGCTGTTGGAGGTCAGCTTCATGATGATCGGGGTGAAGGCGTCCCTGATCGCCGCGCCGATGGGGCCGGGGGCCTTGTTGTTGTTGATGCTGTTGGCGACCTTGATGATGTTCTCGACGCGGGGGCGGCGGAGCTTCTCGAAGGTGGCGAACGCCTGCTTCGGGGTCGGCAGGTCGCGCAGGCACTTGGCCAGGACGACCCCGTCCTCGATCGACAGCGAGGCGCCCTGTCCTGAGGTGGGGGTGGGGGCGTGGGCGGCGTCCCCGATGATGACCATGCGGTCGCTGTGCCAGGTCGGCAGGTTGGGCACGGAGCGGGTGGTCGTGGCGCGCAGGTTCTCGGGGTCACGGGTGTTCTTGATGAGCTGGACGGCGGGGCCGGAGTCGCCCTCGAAGAAGCTGATCAGCCTGCGCTGCCAGGCCAGCCCGTCGACGGCTTCCAGTTCGCCCTTCTTGGGCTCACCGGGGTGCGGGAGGCTCGCGTACCACCACACCTCGCGGCTGGGCAGGACGGCGTAGCCGAAGAACGCGCGCTTGCCGAACATCATGCTGTAGCTGCACGACTCGGTGTCGACCGCGACGCCGTCGGTGTAGCCGCCGAGGTTGATCAGTCCGGTGTAGTGGGGGGCGGGCGCGTTGGGGTCGATGATCTTGCGTACGGTGGAGTCGATGCCGTCGGCGCCGATGATGATGTCGCCGGTGGCCTCGGTGCCGTCCGCGAAGACGGCGCGCACGCCGTCGGCCGTCTGCTCGGCGTCCACTAACCGCTTGCCGCCCTCGATGCGGATGCCACGGGAGACGGCGTCGTCCTGCAGGATGCGGTAGAGGTCGGCACGGCGGATGGTGTGGCTCTTGGTGCCGTCGGGCAGGGTGGCGCCGGTGTTGGTGCCGCCCAGGTCCTTGCCGCTGCTGTTACGCAGGGTGATCTTCGGGGTGGGGAATCCGGCGGCCACGACATCCTTGCCCGAGCCGACCGTGCGCAGGGCGTCGATGCCGTTGGTGGCGACGGTGAGGAACACGCCGACGTCGTCGGCGGGGGCTGAGTATGCCTCGTAGACCACGGCTTCGATGCCCGCCTTCTGGAGGGCCATGGCGGCCGCGGGCCCGGCGACACCGCCGCCGATGACCAGCGCTTTCTGGACTGACGTCATGTCTAGCTCCCTAAGGTTTCCTGCCATGCCCGGGTGTAGGCCGGCTGCTTGAACGACTCGATGAGCTCGGTGACGAACCGACGTTCGGCTTCCACCAGGGCGAGCCGGTAGTCGTCGTCGATCAGGAACACCCACAGGACTCCGTCGTCGTCGGCATTTTTCCTACTCTGACGGATCTGTTCGCCTTGGGTGGTGACGCGTTCCAGCCGCTGAGAGAGCAGCCGGATCGCCTCGTGGGGCGGCAGCACGCTCATCAGCGACAGGGCGACCCCGAACTGGGGGTATTCGGTGACCGGCTCGGCGACCAGGTCGCTCAGCCAGTCGACGAGCTCCTGCGTGCCCTGTTCGGTCAGGGCGTAGACGGTGCGCTCCGGCCGGGCCGTGTCGCGCACCGTCTCCTGTGTAGTGATGAACCCTGCCCTGGTCAGCTGCTTGACGACCATGTAGAGGGAGCCTGGGGTGTACTTGATGGCGTAGTCGGCTCCGTGTCCCTTGAGCCGACGTCCTATCTCATAGGGGTGCATCGGCTCGACCATCAACTCGGCGAGCACCGCCAACGCCAGCGGGTTGGCCACCTTGCGCTGCTTCATCACTGTCTCATCCACAATCTCTTGTCCCTTAGCCAGGATGCACTAGTCAGTCCTTAATAGTCAACACCAACTATATGAAACCAACTATGTGAGGCTCGGTGGACGCCTCCGGTTCTAACCGGGCGCGCTCGTAGCCGCCTCGAAGCCAGGCGCTCCAGCGGGCGTCAAGCCCCCGCGCCTACCCTCGGCCCAACCGAGGCGCTTCAGGAGGATCGACGACGATGACAACGGGGAACGCGCTGGTCATCGGGGGCGGCATCGCCGGCCCTGTGCTGGGGCTCGCGCTACGCAGGGCGGGCATCGAGGCGACCGTCTACGAGGCATACGCCGGCCCCGCCGAGGGCGTCGGCAGCGTGCTCACGATCGCGCCGAACGGCTTCGCCGCGCTGGGGATCACCGGCCTGGACACCACCGTACGCAGGATCGGCCAGCCGACCAGGCGCATGGTCGTGGCGAACGGCCGCGGCAGGGAGCTGGGCGAGCTGCCCGGCCTGCCGGGACTCGAAGCCAGCCAGACCATGTGGCGCAGCGACCTCTACGGCCCGCTGCACGACCACGCCATCGCGGGCGGCGTCCCGATCGTGTACGGCAAGCGCCTGGTCGGCGCCGACGAGACCCCGGGCGGCATCACGGCCAGGTTCGCCGACGGAACCACGGCGAGCGGAGACGTCCTGATCGGCGCCGACGGCATCCGCTCCACGGTCCGCACCTTGATCGACCCCGGCGCCCCAGGGCCACGGCACGTTCCGCTGATGAACTTCGACGGCCTCGCCGACCACGCGGTCGCGGCCGACCCGGACGACCTGTGGATGGCCTTCGGCAGGCGCGGGTTCCTCGGATACTGGCTGCAGCCCGACGGCAGGACCGGATGGTTCGCCAACCTGCCGCACGCCCAGCCGATGACCGCCGCCCAGGCCCGCCGGGTGCCGGCCGCCGAGTGGCTGCGGCGGCTCCGCGAGGTCTACGCCGGCGAGGTGCCCGCCACCGACCTGCTCAGGCACACCAGCCCCGACCGCCTGATCGTGCTGGGCACGGTCGAGATCATGCCGAGCGTGCCGCGCTGGCACCGGGGCCGGATGGTCCTCGTCGGTGACGCCGTGCACGCGCCCTCACCCAGCTCGGGCCAGGGCGCCTCGCTGGCGATCGAGAGCGCGGTCCAGCTCGCCCGCTGCCTGCGCGACCTGCCCGACCCCACGCGCGCCTTCGCCGCGTACGAGCGCCTGCGCCGTCCACGGGTCGAGCGGGTCATCAGGCAGGCCGGGCGGACCAACAGCGGCAAGCTGCTCGGACCGGTGGGCGGCGCGCTGCTGAGCCTGCTGCTGCCGCTGGCACTGCGTACGGCCCTGCGGCCCGAGCGGACGCTCGGCTACCAGCATCGCCACCGGATCGACTGGGACGAGGCGGTCGGAGCGGACGCGGGTCCGCTGTCCGGCGCCCGAACGAGATGAGGCAGGGGACATGGCCGGTCGGATTCGCTACGACTTCATGTATCGCGTCGGGGCGCCCTGGGAGACCAGCGCGCCTCGACCGGAGCTCGCCGAGTTGCTGGCCGGTGGCGAGATCTCGCGCCCAGGCCGGGCGCTGGACCTCGGCTGCGGCGACGGGACGCAGACGGTCTTCCTCGCGCGGCAGGGGTTCGAGACCACCGGGGTGGACTTCTCGCCCGTGGCGCTGGCCAAGGCGCGCGAGGCGGCTGGCCGCGCCGGGGTGGAGGTGGACCTCGTCAGGGCCGACTTCACCGCGGACCGGGTGGACGGCGTGCGGGGGCCGTACGACCTGATCGTGGACTACGGGTCGCTCGACGACGCGCCGCCGGCGCGGCGGAAGGTGACCGCCGCGCACGTGGCGGAGTGGACGCGCCCTGGCGGGCTCGTGCTCATGTGGTGCTTCTACAACGACATCCCTTGGTGGCGATGGGAGCGCATGCGATACCCCGGCCGGCTCCGGCCGGGAGAGGAGCGGGAGCTGTACGAGGAGGCGTTCACGATTCGCCGGCTCGCCGCTCCGGCCGCCGGCAGCGGCTCAGCCTGTTTCGTGCTGCGCCGTCGCGCTTGACCGGCGCACGAGCGGCCTTCAACCCGACGAAGGAAGGATCAAGTCATGCGCGAATCAACCCAGGTTCTGATCATCGGGGGCGGCCCCGCGGGCTCGACGGCGGCCGGTCTGCTGGCCCGTGAGGGCTTCCAGGTGACCCTGCTGGAACGCGACCGTTTCCCCCGCTACCACATCGGCGAGTCGATCCTGCCCTCCTGCCGTCCGATCTTCGAACTGCTCGGGGTCTGGGAGAAGGTGGAGGCCCACGGCTTCCAGCCCAAGGGCGGCGCGTTCTTCCACTGGGGTCCTGAGGAGTGGGAGGTGAAGTTCAGCAACATGGGGGACGAGACCCCCAACGCGTGGCAGGTCGTCCGCAGCGAGTTCGACCAGCTCCTCCTCGACCACGCCCGTGAGCTCGGCGTCGAGGTGCACGAGGGGGTGAGCGTGCGCGACATCGAGTTCGACGGCGACCGCGCGGTCGCGGCCACCTGGTACGAGACCAAGGACGCGAGCAGTTCGGGACGCATCGAGTTCGGCCATGTCATCGACGCCTCGGGCCGCGGCGGCGTGCTGTCCACCCGGCACCTCAAGAGCCGCAGGCTGCACGAGGTGTTCAAGAACGTCGCGGCGTGGACCTACTGGAAGAACGCCAAGCCGCTCACCAAGGGCCCCAAGGGCGCCATCGCCGTCTGCTCGGTCGAGGACGGCTGGTTCTGGGCCATCCCGCTGCACGACGGTACCTTGAGCGTCGGCCTGGTCACCGGACGCGATCTGTTCATCGAGAGCCGCGGCCGGCTGAACGGCGACATCCAGGCGGTCTACGACGAGGCCCTGGCCAAGTGCCCGACCGTGCTCGCCATGCTGGAGGGCGCCGAGCAGGTGGGCGGGATGAAGGTCGAGCAGGACTACTCCTACACCACCGAGACCTTCGCCGGTCCCGGCTACCTCATGTCCGGCGACGCCGCCTGCTTCCTCGACCCGCTCCTGTCCACCGGCGTCCACCTCGCCACCTACAGCGCGATGCTCGGCGCGGCCAGCCTGGCCAGCGTGCTGCGCGGGGAGGTCGAGGAGGAGGACGCGTGGCGGTTCTACTCCAGCGTGTACGAGCACGCCTACCAGCGGCTGCTCGTCCTGGTCTCGGTCTTCTACGAGAGCTACCGGGGCAAGGAGCACCATTTCTACAACGCGCAGAAGCTGACCAACGGCGAGCGGGACCACCTGAACGTGCAGGACTCGTTCGACCGGATCATCACCGGGATCGCCGACCTCGAGGATGCGGAGCAGGCGTACAAGCTGGTCCAGGAGCACCTGCGGGGAGCCGAGAGCGGTGACCCCAACCCGCTGAACAACCTCAACCGGGTCCACGAGATGAAGCAGTCGCCGTTCGACCCGGCCAACGCCGTCGGCGGGCTGTATCTCGTCACCCAGCCCAGGCTCGGCCTGCGTTCGAGCCAGCCCGCGCCGGAGCTCGACGTCGTCGGCTGACCGGCACGACACGAACAAGGCCCCCACCTCCCGGGTGGGGGCCTGCTGTCGCGTACGGGGGTGCTCAGCGGGCGTCGGCCGCCTTGCGGAGCCCGCGCAGCGTGCCCGCCGGGTCGGCCAGGACGGGCAGCGCCGCGAGCATCCCCGTGACGCCCGTGGACTCCAGCGTCCTCAGGTGCTCGGCCACCTCGGGGACGGTGCCCGCCACGCCGGTGAACCCGGCGGCGAGTTCGGTGAGCCCCAGCTCTTCGAGCAGGCGGGCGTTCTTGCCGCCGTGGGCGAAGTCCCAGACGTCGTAGCGGCGCTCCATCTCCTCCAGCGCGGGCAGCAGGCCGGCCGGGACGAGACTACGCATGTGCGGCGCCTTCAGGCGCAGGGCGACGTCGGAGGCCAGCGCCGCGGCGATCTCGCCGTACGCCTCTTCGCGGGTGTCGTGGATGGAGATGAAGCTGAAGCCCCAGATCTCGATCGCGTCCGGGTCGCGGCCGGCCCGCTCGGCGCCCTCACGGATCAGGGCGATCTTCCGCGCCACGTGCTCGGGCGACATCCCGACCGTGGTGATCACGCCGTCGGCCGTCTCGCCGGCCAGGCGCAGGCTCTGCGGGTAGTCGGCGGCCACGTGGATCGGCATGGGGTGCACCCGGGTGAGCGCCTCGGTGGTGTAGCCGTCCACCTCCGCCGTCCCGCCGTTGAGTATCTCCCGTACGGCCCGCAGGTAGTCGAAGAGCTGCCGCGGCGAGCCCACGGGGGAGCGTCCGACGACGCGCCTGGTGCTGCCGCCGTTGCCCAGGGAGAGGCGGACCCGGCCGCCGGTCAGCTCGTGCAGGGTGGACATCGCGGTGGCGGTGGTGACCGGGTGACGCAGGAACGGCGTCGTCACCATCGTCGTCAGCGTCGCGTTCCGGCTCTCCTGCGCCGCCACCGCGAGCGACACGAACAACTCGTAGGCGCGGGCCGGAGTGTCGCCGACGCCGATGACGTCATAGCCGAGTTCGTCGGTCAGGCGGACCACGTCGCGGAATGCGGCGAGGTCGTCCGTCCACTCGATGATCGCGCCGAGTTTCATGGCACACCTTTCGCAGTCGGGTCAGAAGGCGAAATTAGCCAGGAGAACTCGACGGGTCGTCGAACGCGCCGGACGACGGCATCGACCCAGGCTCGACCGCGCCCCCACCGCCCGCTCCGACATTTGTACCCGCGGGGCTTCGTCTCCGCTCGGAAAGAGCACACCGTGGCGGCGCCGCCTCCACACACCGACACACAAGAGGAGCGTCCATGGATATCGGAGTCTGCCTTCCGACTACCATTCCCGGCGCTGACGGCAGCCAGCTGATCGAGTTCGCGCGCCGCGCCGACCGCCTCGGGTTCAGCAGCCTGACGGTGGTCGATCGAATGGTCTACGACAACTACGACGGCATCGTGGCGCTGTCCGCCGCGGCCGCGGTGACCGAGCGGATCAAGCTGGTGACGGCGATCCTGCTGGCCGCGTACCGGCCGAGCTCGGTCGAACTGGCCAAGCAGCTCGCCAGCCTGGACCGCCTGTCCGGCGGCCGGCTCGTCGTCGGCGTCTCCGCCGGGATGCGCGAGGACGACTACGTCGCGACCGGTACCGACTACGGCACCCGTGGCCGGCGGCTGGACGCGATGATCGAGGAGCTCAAGGAGGTCTGGAAGGGAGAGGGGCCGGTGCCGGGCGTCGGTCCGCGCCCGGTCAACGGCGACATCCCGATGTGGGCCGGCGGGCACTCGCCCGCGGGCCTGCGCCGGGCGGCGAAGTACGCCATCGGCTGGATCTCGCCGGGCGGCCCGCCGCACAAGTTCCCTGACCTGGTGACCAGGTTCGGCGAGCTCTGGGCCGAGGAGGGCCGTACGGGCAAGCCGAGGATGGGCACCAACTGCTACGTGTCCCTCGGCCCAGGCGGCAAGGAGCGGGCCACCGAGCACATGCTCAGCTACTACGCCTACATGGGCACCATGGCCGGGCACCTCGCGGCCGGCGCGATCACGGAGGAGGACCGGCTCAAGGACGCGGTGGACGCCTACGCGGCCAACGGCTGCGACGAGATGCTGCTGCTGCCCTGCACGGCCGACCCGGACCACCTCGACCGGATAGCCGACGTGGTGCTGTGATGCCACTCCGGATCATCATCATCGGTGGTGGCATCGGCGGGCTCTGCCTCGCCCAGGGACTGAAGCAGGCCGGCGTCGAGGACGTCCACGTCTACGAACGCGACTCCTCCCCGCGCGGGCGGATGCAGGGCTACCGGCTGCGGATCAGCCCGGAGGGGGAGAGCGCGCTGCGGGCCTGCCTGCCCCGCCGCGCGCAGGACCTGCTCAGCGCGACCGCGAACCTGCGGCACGAGCAGGGCCTGGCCGCCTACGACGAGCAGCTGAACCCGCAGTGGGCCCCCGAGTTCGGCGACGCCCGCGGCGACGCGCCCGACAAGATCGACGCGGTCGACCGCATGACGCTGCGCCGTGTCCTGCTCGCAGGGCTCGACGGGGTGGTGCACTTCGACCGCAGGTTCACCGCCTTCGACCAGGTGGGCGACAAGGTCGTGGCCCACTTCGCGGGCGGCCACACGGTCACCGGCGACGTGCTGGTGGCGGCGGACGGGGCCAACTCGCAGGTGCGCAAGCAGCTGCGGCCGGAGTACCAGGCGCTCGACCTCGGCGTACGGGCGATACTCTCCCGCACGCCCAGGGCCGCCGCCATCAAGGCCGGGCTGCCGGAGGTGCTGCGCGACCGGTTCGTCAACGTCACAGGTTCGAACGGCCTGCGCCTCGCCCTGATGCCCATGGTCTTCCGCGGCACGCCGCGCGAGGCCGCGGCGCGGTTATGGCCCGGCCTGGAGTTCGACCAGGCCGAGGACTACTACATGTCGGTCTTCAGCGTGCACCGGGAGGTGCTGGGGCTGCCCGACGGCGAGTTCCTCGCGATGACCGGCGAGCAGCTGCGCGAGCTGGTGCTCGAGCGGACCGCCGACTGGCACCCCGACCTGCGCGGCGTGTTCGCGCACGCCGAGCCGGCCGAGACCTACCCCCTGGCGCTGAAGGCGACGATGCCCGTCGAGCCCTGGGGGCAGGGACGGGTCGTCCCGCTCGGCGACGCCGTGCACACGATGCCGCCGACCGGCGGGGTCGGGGCGAACACCGCACTACGCGACGCCGCCGCGCTCAGCCAGGCCCTCGCGGCCGTCAGCCGCGGCGAGACGTCGCTGACGGACGCGGTGAGCGGCTACCAGACCGAGATGGTGCGTTACGCGACCGAGGCGATCGAGATGTCGCTGAAGATCGCCAAATGGTCCATGCGGAAGATCGATGTCGACTCAGTATCCTAAGGAGACGCGCACGTGACGAGTACAGCGGTGGACACCAGCAAGCCCTCCGGGATCATCCGGCTGGCCAACTCCTTCTGTGACGCCAAAGCGCTGCTGACGGCCGTCGAGCTCGGCCTGTTCAGCACGCTGCACGGCAGCGAGGCAGGCGTCGAGGTGATCCGTGAGCGCCTCGGCCTGCACGGCCGGGGTCTGTCCGACTGGCTCGACCTGCTGGTCGAGCTCAACCTGCTGGAGCGGGAGGACGGCCGTTACCGCAACAGCCCGGGCGCCGACCGGTATCTGGTGCGGGGTGCGGAGCCGTACATCGGCGGGTTCATCGAGCGGTCCAACCGCAACCTGTACCCGGCCTGGGGCCGGCTCTCCGAGGCCCTGCGCACCGGCGAGTCGCAGAGCGGGAGCCACTTCGACGCGGTGGTCGAGAACCCGAAGATCCTCGCCCAGTTCATCAACTCGATGGACGCGCTGACGCGTACGCTCGGCCCGCAGCTGATCGAGGCGTACGACGGCTGGGGCGGCTACGGCTCCGTGCTGGACGTCGGCGGCTGCCGTGGCGGGCTGGCCGCGCAGATCGTCAAGGCGCACTCGCACCTCGAGGGCAACGTGTTCGACCTGCCGCAGATGGCGCCCTTCGCCGCGGAACTCGCCGCCGAGCAGGGGCTGACCGGCAAGGTGACCTTCCACGGAGGCAGCTTCTTCTCCGACCCGCTGCCCTCCGCCGACATCGTGGTCCTCGGCCACGTCCTGCACGACTGGTCGGCGGAGCAGCGGAAGTTCCTGGTGGAGAAGGCGTACGACGCCGTCAACCCCGGGGGCGTGCTGCTGGTCTACGACCGGATGCTCGACCGCGCGTCCAGCAGGATCGAGAACCTGGTGATCAGCCTGGACATGCTGCTGGTCACCGACGGGGGCTCGGAGTACACCGTGGGCGAGCTCCGCAGCCACATCGAGGGGGCGGGGTTCGCCTCGGCCGAGGAGCGCCTGCTCGGCGACGACGACACGCTCGTGATCGCGCACAAGGCGAGCTGAGTCCGCACCACACGGCGAAGGCCGGCGACGGTGATCCGTCGCCGGCCTTTGTGGTGTCGCGCCTCAGTGATGCGCCGTCGGGGTCGCCACCTCCTCGGCGACCTCGGCGACGTCGACGGGCCTGACGATGCCGGCGGCGATGTGGTTACGCCGGTACGCCACCGCGAGCCCGAAGCCCGTGACGATCACACCGAGGGCCAGGTAGTAGGCGGTGTGCGGGATGACCGAGGTCAGCCGTACGACCTGGCTGCCCACACCGGCGCCGAGCGCGGAGAACAGCCACCACACACCGATCATGCGGGCACGGAAGGCCGGGGGCGCGATCTCGAAGGCGGCGCTGATGCCGACCGCCGCGATGATCAGCTCCCCGAAGGCGTGCAGGAGGTAGACCGAGAGCAGCCACAGGGGCGAGACCTTGTCCCCCGAGGCCGCCAGCGAGGCGGCCCCCGCCATGATGACGAAACTGGCCCCCACGATGACGAGCCCGACCGAGAACTTCACCGCCACGTTGACGCGCTGCCCGTTGTTCTTGAAGTACCACGCCAGCAGCGGCGCCGCGAGCAGGATGAACAACGGCGTCGCCGACTGCAGCCAGCTGGCGGGCAGCAGGAAGCCGAAGAGCTCCCGGTCGGTGGACTGCAGCGAGAAGAGGTTGAGCATCGAGCCGTCCTGCCCCGCGATCAGCCAGAACAGGGCCGAGCCGATCAGCGGCCAGAGGAAGAGCGTCAGGCGCCGCCGGTCGTCCGAGGTCAGGTCGGGGTGGCGGCGGAGCAGGAAGTACGCCACGAACGGCAGCAGGATGATGGCCGCGCCGCAGATCGCGATGGTCAGCCCGAGCGGCACCAGCCCGGTCGCGCACGCCAGCAGGAAGAGCGCCGGGATCGCCGCGCGCAGCCCGAACTGCCGCACCTCCCCGCTGCTCGCCCGGTTGACGGCGACGGTGCCGACGGTGTCGAAGTGGCGGCTGCCCCGCTGGTACGTCAGCGCGCAGATGACCCCGGTCACGCCGGCCGCGGCGAAACCGAGGTGCCAGTTGATCCGCTCACCGAGGAAGCCGGTCACCAGTGGCGCCAGCAGCGCGCTGACCTGGATGCCGACGTAGAAGATGGAGATCGCCGCCTCGCGCTCGCTGCGTACCCTCTGGTAGTGCAGGTTGAGCATGGTGGTGAGGTTGGGCTTGTAGATCGCCGTGCCCACCGCGACCAGCAGCAACCCGATGCCGGTGACCGCCGTCGTGGGGATGGCGAGCACGAAGTAGCCGGCCGGCAGGATGATCGAGCCGTACCTCGTCGCGGTGTGCGGGCCGAAGACCCGGTCGCCCACCCAGCCGCCGAGCATGGCCATCATGAAGCTCAGGCCGATGTAGATCCCCACCAGCGCCGCTGAGTCGGCGGGCGCCAGCCCGAGACCACCGTTGCCGGCGGGAGCGGTGAAGTACAGGACCAGGATGGCCATCATGCCGTAGAAGCCGAAGCGCTCCCACAGGTCGCTCATGAAGAGCGTGACGAACGAACGTTTGGACCAGGAAGGGGATGTCATACCCCGAGAGTCCGTCCGGTGGATCGAGCCAGACTCAAGAACGGCCGGAGGTACGGCAGACGACCAGGGTCTCGTTGTCGTCGAGCGGCTGGTGACTCGCGGAGGCGAAGCCGGCGGACTCGGCCAGCTCGATGACCTCGTCGATGGCGTACTCCTCGCCCTCCTCGGTCACCAGGGCCATGACCAGGCTGGTCACGAGGTTGTCGACGGTCGGCCGGGCGGCGTCGATCATCCGGTCGTGCACCACCAGCACGCCGCCGGGACGTACGGCGCGGAAGGCGGCCCGCATCAGCTGCTCGCGCCGGTCGCGTGACCAGTTGTGCAGGACGTGCCCGAGGATCAGCACATCGGCCTGGGGCAGCGGGTCGGCGAAGAAGTCCCCGGAGTGGAAGATCACTCCACCGGTGGTGCCCTGATCGGCCATGTGCTCGTCGAACAGCGGCTCTAGTTGCGGCAGGTCGAACACGTGCCCGGTCAGGTGCGGGTACGCCTGGACGAGCTGCCCGGCCAGGTCGCCCCGGCAGCCGCCGATGTCCAGGAAGGACCGGTAGGCCGCCCAGTCGACGGCCTTGAGCAGCTCAGGCACGAGTGGTTGAAGGGTGCCGTCCATCATGCGGGTGTAGCGCCGCAGCTCATCGGGGTCGTCCAGCATGGCGGCGAAGTCGTCGGAGGCCGATCGCGGCCGGCCGGTCCGCAGCGTCTCGGTCAGCTCTCCCCAGAGCGGATAGAGGTTCGCCTTGACGCCGAGCAGCGCGCCGCCGGCGTAGCCCGGCCCGCCGCCGACGAGGTGGCGGTCGGCGACCTCGGCGTTGCGGTAGCGGCCGCCGTCCTCGTGGAGCAGGCCGAGCACGACGAGCAGCCGGAGGAGGTCGGGCAGCCCGCGGCCGTGCAGGCCCAGTCGCAGACGGAGGTCCCGCTCGGTGGCGGGGCCGTCCCGCAGCGCGCCGAACAGGTCGAGCTCCACCGCGCTGAGCAGCGCCTGGGACTCACAGAATGCGTTAGCGAGCCGGAGGATGTCGTGCATGGTACGCATCATCGGCCGCCTCCTTCCATAGCGCTCTGACGTCACCGCGACCATGCCGCACCGCCGTGGAACCTCACTCGAAGACGGCCCTTCGAGCCGCTCGCGAACCACGCCTTGCACATTGGGGGCCACATTGGGGCCCCTATCGAAACGGGTGATTGCGATGCATGTGAGCGCGACCAAGGACACCTGCGCGGTAGCCAGCCTGTGCGTCTACGGCGTCCCCGAGGTGTTCGACCAGGACGAGGACGGCTCGGTCGAGGTGATCGACGCGACCCCGCCCGACGAGCTGCACCAGGCCGTACGCCGCGCGGCCCGCGGCTGCCCGACCCGCTCGATCCACATCAGCGATGCCACGGGCTGAGCCCGATCGAGTGGCGGATCGAGTGCCCGGTCGAGTGCCCGGTCGAGTGGCAGGTCGAGTGGTCGTCGAGGTCGGCTGGACTCGGCGGCCACATGCTGGGCGAAGCTACCGGACCAACCGAAGGAGACGTGGATGTGCGGTATCGCCGGCTGGGTGGACTTCGGACGAGACCTGACGCCGGATCGGCCGACGTTGCAGGCGATGACGGACGCGCTGGCCAAAAGAGGCGTTGACGACCAGGGCCTGTGGCTGCGCGGCAACGTCGGCCTCGGGCACACGCGTACGGCGGTCATCGACGTGGCCGGTGGTGCGCAACCGCTGACCGTCGAGGAGGACGGCACGACCGTCGCCGTGATCGTCTACAACGGCGAGGTCTACAACTTCAAGCAGTTGCGCAGCGAGTTGCGGGCCAGAGGACACGAGTTCCGTACGCGGAGCGACACCGAGGTCGTCCTGCGCGCCTATCTGGAGTGGGGGAGCGACTGCGCGAAGCGGCTGGAAGGCATCTTCGCCTTCGCGATCTGGGACGTGCGCCGGCAGGAGCTGGTGCTGGTCCGCGACCGCCTCGGCGTCAAACCCCTCTACTACACGAGACTCCAGGAAGGGATCCTGTTCGGCTCCGAGCCCAAGGCGCTGCTGGCCAACCCCCTGGTACGGCCCGCCGTGGCCCTCGACGGCCTGCGCGAGCTCTTCGCCACCGCCAAGACGCCCGGCCGGTCCGTCTTCCGTGACATGCGGGCCGTGCTGCCGGGTCACTCGCTGACCGTCGGCCGCGACGGCGTGGTGGACAGGACGTACTGGGCGCTGGAGGCCCGACCGCACACCGACGACCTCGACGCGACCGTCGGCCACGTCCGCGAGCTGCTGGAGGACATCGTCCTGCGCGAGCTGGAGGCGGACGTCCCGCTGTGCACGGCGCTCTCCGGCGGCCTGGACTCCAGCGCCATCACCGCGATCGCCGCGAAGTGGCGCTGGAAGCTCGACGGCGAGCGGGTGCGCACGTTCGTGACGACCTTCGACAAGTACGCCCAGGACTTCCAGCCGGACGACGTGCGGTTCTCGCCGGACGAGCCGTTCGCGGACGAGATGGCGCGGCACATCGGCTCCGATCACGTCAGGATCATGCTGAACACCGACGACCTGATGGATGCGCGGACCCGGCTGGAGGTCCTGCTGGCGCAGGACATGCCGACGACGCTGGGCGACATGGACACCTCCAACTACCTGACGTCGCGCGAGATCAAGAAGCACTCCACGGTGGCGCTGGCGGGAGAGGTGGCCGACGAGATCTTCGGCGGCTACAACTGGATGTTCGACGACGGCCTGCTGAACGCCGGCATCTTCCCCTGGTCGGCCAACGAGCTCCGCCAGCCGGGCTCACAGACCGGTCAGGGCAGAGGCCTGTTCGACCCGGGGCTGATGCGCAAGCTCGACATGAACGAGTACTACGCCGACCACTTCACCAGCGCGCTGGCGGAGGTGCCGCACCAGGACGGGGAGGACGCCACCGAGAGCCGGATGCGCTCGGTCGGCTACGTCACCCTGACCCGGTGGCTGCCCATGCTGCTGGAGCGCGACGACCGCCTCTCCATGGCGCACGGCCTCGAACTCCGGGTGCCGTACGCCGACCACCGGCTGGTCGAGTACATGTACAACACGCCGTGGAGCCTCAAGACCTTCGACGGCAGGGAGAAGAGCATCCTGCGGGCGGCCGTACGCGATCTCGTGCCCACCTCGGTGCTCGAACGCAAGAAGAGCCCGTGGCCGGTCACGCAGGACGCGGCGTACACGCGGATGCTGCACGGCGAGCTGACCGCCCTGCTCAACGACCCCACGTCGCCGGCGCTCCCGCTGCTCGACGCCGACGCGGTACGTCGCACGATCGAAGACCTGTCCGACCGTTCCCACGAGTGGATCAGCAGGATGCACGTCGAGATGGCGCTGCAGTTCAACACCTGGATGCGGCAGTACGACGTAGAGCTGGAGATCTGACGATGGACTTCGCCGACGTGCTGCGCAGGCGTCAGATGATGCGCAGCTACAAGGACCTGCCCGTGGCCGACGACGTGTTGCAACGGGTGCTGCAGGGGCTGCGGCGGGCGCCCAGCGCGGGCTTCAGCCAGGGACACCGGCTGGTCATCGTGACCGATCAGAAGCTCAGGCAGCAGGCCGCCGACATCGCCGAGGGACGCTACGTCGACCTGGGCTTCCCCCGGTGGATCGCGTCGGCGCCGGTGCACATCTATCTGTGCACGCGGGAGCAGTCGTACCACGAGCGCTACGGGCAGGCCGAGGAGGTCAGGGACGGCTACACCGAGATCCCGTGGCCCGTGCCCTTCTGGTGGTTCGACTGCGGCGCGTTGTTCGTGCTGCTGCAGCTCGCCGCCCTGAACGAGGGGCTCGCGACCGGCTACTTCAGCTCGGTCTACACCGACGAGCTGGACGCGCTGGCGGAGGTGGCCGGCCTGCGGGACGACCTCGCCCTGGCCGGCGTGATCACCATCGGCCACCCGGACCTCGACCGCGTGTTGCCCGTGCCGGCCAACGCCGCGACCCGCCTGCCCAACGACGAGCTCATCGAATGGCGGGTGTGACCGGTGAAACCCCGCATCGTCATCCTCGGCGGCGGCATCGCCGGCCTGGCGGCAGCCATCGGCCTGGTACGACGCGGCTACCCGGTCGCGCTGATCGAGCGGGACCCGCCACCGCCCGCCGACGAGGACCTGGACCCCTTCCTGGCCTGGAAGCGCCGTGGCGTGCCGCAGTTCCGGCTGCCGCACGGCTTCTCCGCCCGCGCGCGCACGCTGCTGGCGGAGCACGCGCCCGAGGTGCTCGACCGGCTCAGGGCCGACGGCATCGAGGAGGTCAACGTCTTCAAGACGTTCACCCCTGCGGAGTTCGTGCGGCCCTCTGACGACGAGTTCACCGTCGTGTGGGCGCGCAGGTCCGCCTTCGAGCTGGCGCTGCGGCGCTGTGCAGAGGCCGAGCCCGGCATCACGTTCCTCTGCCCCGAGCTGGCCGGCGGGCTGAGCTTCGCCCAGGGAGAGCCCCGGGTCACCGGGGTGCGCCTGGCCGACGGCCGTGAGATCGCGACGGACCTGGTGCTCGACTGCGGCGGCGGGCGCTCGCGGACGTCCAGGTGGCTGGCCGCCGCGGGCGTGCACGTCCCTGCCGACACCCAGGACTGCGAGACCGTCTACTTCAGCCGCTACTACCGGTTCACCCCCGGCTGCGCGCTGCCGCGGAACGCCATGCTGCTCCGGGGCGAGCTCGAAAGCCTGATGTACATCGGCTTCCCCGGCGATCACGACACCTTCGGCCTCTGTTTCGAGGTCCATCCCAGCGAGGAGGACCTGCGGCCGCTGCGCAACACGTGGGCCTGGGAGGCCGCCGCGCGCAGCATCCCGGACCTGGCCCCGTGGATCGACCCGGCCAACGCCACCCCCCTGGACGGCATCCAGATCATGGGCGGGCACCACAACGCCCGCCGGTATTTCGTGGTCGACGGGCGGCCGGTCGTGACGGGCCTGCTGCCCGTCGGGGACGCGCTGTGCACCACCAACCCGGCCTACGGCTGGGGGGCGTCGATGGCGCTCACGTACGCGTTCGCCGCCGCCGAGGCCGTCGCCGCGCACGAGAACGACCCGGTGGCCATGGCGCTCGCCTACGACGCCGCCACCGCCACGGAGGCCGACGCCGTCTACCGGGAGTCGGCGGCGATGGACCGGGCCCGCATCTACCGGATCACCGGGCAGGAGGTGCCCGAGCACGACCGGGCCGAGATGGAACGGCAGCGGCTCATCGCCGAGGGCGTGGCCGCGGGCGTGCTGAGCGACGTGGAGCTCTCGCGGGCGTTCTGCCGCCGGATCAACCTCACGGGACCCGCGGACGCCGTGATCAACAATCCCGACCTCGTCCTGCGGGCCAAGGACAACCTGCGCGAGCGCGCCGCCCGGCCGCCCGTGGAGTCCGGGCCGGACATTCAGCGGCTCAGGGAGATCGTGCTGACGGCCGAGCCCACTCTGGAGAGCTCGCCCGCGTGACGGCGGCGGAAAGAAGTGCAGAGAGCTCGCCCGCGTGAGGGCGGTAAGAAAAGTGGCGCACTGCGTACTCATCGCGGTGCGCCACTTTGTCGTTGGTCACGCGGAATAGTCCGCCTTGACCTCGTAGATGCCGAACGGGCTGTGGCCGGGCGCCCGCTGGTGGCGGCGCAGCGGAGCGGTGGTGTCGCGGTGCCCCGCTCCCTCCTCCCAGCGCCGGAACGCGGCGAGGCTCTCCCACTCGCTCATCACCACGAACGCCGCGGGGTCGTCGGCGGCCCGCAGCAACTCGTTGCCGAGCAGGCCGGGCGTGCCCGAAAGCGCGCGGCTGATCTGGTGGTAGGCGGTCTCGACGGCGTCCGGCTCCTCGGAGGGCGCGGCGGCGTAGATCAGCACCCGGGCCCGGGCGCCGCGCATCAGCCCTTGCCTCCCATCGCGTACACCACGTTCATGGTGTCCATCGTCCCTCCCGAGCGGAACGGGTGGAGCTTGGTGCGGTGCTCGAGATGACCGTCGCTGTGCTCGAACTCGCGGAAGCGGGGCTCGTCCGTCCAGTCGCTCATGATGAAGTAGACGCCCTCCTCCTGGCTCTTGGCGAGCCACTGGCCGAGGTTGGCGGGGTGGTCGGTGACGGCCTTGCCGACCTGGTACCACGTGCGCTCGAACTCCTCCTCCATGCCGGCGTGGATCTGCATGCGCAGGAGGACACGGAAGACGGGCTGGTCTTGTGACATGACTGGGACCTCAATCCTCGGGCTGGAGATATTCGCGGTTCAACCGTTCCCTGGCGTAGAGCCGGGTGAGGCGGTGCATGCCGTACCGGATGCTGCCGGCGTCGTCCGAGCGGACGTCGAGGAGATGGCAGCCGGCCAGGCGGGTCAGGCGGGCCTCCACCGCGTCTGTGGCGTTGCCGAGCAGCCCGGCGGCCGTCACGGCGGTGAAGTCCTGCGGAGGCAGCAGGCTGAGCAGGCGCAGCATGCTGCGGTCGTGCGGTTCGAGCCTGAAGTAGGCGTGGTCGTAGTCCGCGCGTACGTCGAAGTCGGCGAAGCGCAGCTGGTCGAGAGGCGTCGGGCACGACTCGATCAGCGCCGCCATCTTCTGCAGCGACCAGACCCGGGCGGCGGCGAGACGGGAGCCGACGCAGCGCAGCGCCCGGGGCAGCCGCCCGCAGAGGTCGACGATCTTCTCGGCGTACTCGGGCTCGGCGGCCACCCGCTCGGCCCCGATGACGCGGCCGAGCAGCTGCGTGCCCTCCGCCAGGCTCATGACGCCGAGCTCCACGCTCGTCACGCCGGGCATGCTCTGAAGCCCCTCGCGGCTGGTGACGATCACCACGCACTGGGGTGCCGCGGGCAGCAGGGCGGTCACCTGGGCGGCCTCGCTGGCGTTGTCCAGGACGACCAGGAGCCGCCGGTCGTTGCTCCAGGTGCGGAAGAGGCTGCTCCGCTCCTCGAGCGTCGGCGGGATCTGGTGGTCAGGCACCCCTACCGAGCGCAGGAAGCCGGCGAGGACGTCGGCAGGCGCCGTAGGGGTGGCCGAGGCGCCGTGCAGGTCGGCGAAGAGCTGGCCGTCGGGGAACCTGGCCCGGTTGAGGTGCGCGACGTGCAGCGCCAGGGTCGTCTTCCCCACGCCGCCCATGCCGGTGATCGACAACGTGCGGGTCGTGGTGCTCTGTGGGGCGGTGAGGACCTCGGTGAGCCGGGCCATCGGCGCCACGCGTCCGGTGAAGTCGGATATGTCGGGCGGCAGTTGCGCGGGAACGGTCAGCACGGCGGGCGGTCTCGTGGCCGCCCCTGCCTGGCCGCCTCCCTGGCCCCCCGTGGGGGGGTTCCCGGCCGGCTTGGGGGTGTCGGCGCTCAGCAGCGACTGGTGGAGGCGCTGCAGCGCGGCGGACGGTTCGAGGCCCAACTCGTCGATCAGCACCTTGCGCAACCGCCGGTAGACCTCCAGCGCCTCGTACCGGCGTCCCGACCGGTTCAGCGCGGTCATGAGGTCGCCGTAGAAACGTTCGTGCAGCGGGTAGTCGTGTACGAGCGTCTTCAACTCGCTGATGAGCTCGCGATAGCGCCCGAGGTGCATGTCGGCCTCGATGTGCATCTCCAGAGCCCGCAGCCGGTTCTCCTCCAGGCGGGTCACGTGGGCGGAGAGGATCTCGCCCGTGGTCACACCGAGGAGCGCCTGGCCCCGCCACACGCTCAGCGCCTCGGACAGCAACTCGCCGGCGCGCTGCGCGTCGCCGCGCTCCAGCAACTGGCGACCCTCCTTGGCCGCCTGCTCGAAGACGCCGACGTCGACTCGTTCGTCGGGGACCTCGAGCAGATAACCGCACTGCTGGGTGTGCAGCCGGGCCAGGCCGGACGGGTCGAGGACCTCTTTCCTGAGTTTGTAGATGTAGGTCTGGAGAGTCGTCATCGCGCTTTCCGGAGGCTGATCTCCCCATAATTCATCGATGAACTCACTGATTTGCACGATCTGGCCCTTGCGCACCAGAAGAAAGGCCAGCACCTGTCGGACCTTGGGCGCGGTGGGAGTGATATCCCGGCCTTCGTGTATGACGGCGAGCGGGCCGAGAATGCGGAAGCTCATTGTGCCCTTCAATCTGCGCACAGCATGTTGAGGGAATCAACGCTGATTCCGGCGGATTCGGACGTCCGGCATCAATTTCCCTTGAAGGCTAATTTTTGAGCTTCTTTCAGGACAACCCCTAGAGATGCGGTCTCCCGGCCTACCGGTGGGTTCTAGGGGGTGATGTGGCACAGCACCGCGCCTGACGCGACGCTCTGCCCCGCGGTCGCGGACAGGCCGCTGACGACGCCCGCCTTGTGGGCGGTGACGGGCTGCTCCATCTTCATCGCCTCGATGACCAGGACGGTGGCGCCCTCGTCGACGGTGTCGCCGTCGGCCACGTTCACCTTGACGACCGTCCCCTGCATCGAGCTGACCAGCGCGTCGCCGTCGGCGCCCGCCAGTCCCGCGGCCTTGGCGGCCCGGCGGGGCGCCGGCGGGGGAGCGGCGCCCGCGGTGGCCATCATGGCGGCGGGCAGCACGACCTCCAGGCGGCGGCCGTCCACCTCGACGCTGACGCGCTCACGAGCGGCCGCGGGCACGGGCTCCTCGGGGTGGGGGTGTGGCTCGATGGGGGTGGTGAAGTCCGTCTCGATCCAGCGGGTGTGCACGGAGAACGGTTCCTCCGTGAAGGCGGGCTCCACCACCGCCGCCCGGTGGAAGGGCAGCAGCGTGGGCAGCCCCTCGATCCCGAACTCGGCCAGCGCCCGCCGGGCCCGGCGCAGCGCCTGCTCCCTGTCGGCCCCGGTCACGATCAGCTTGGCGATCAGCGAGTCGAACTCCCTCGGCACGACCTGTCCTGAGGCGTAGCCCGCGTCCAGTCGTACGCCGGGCCCGGTCGGCGGCCGGAAGGCCGAGATCGTGCCGGGGGCGGGCAGGAACCCGCGTCCTGCGTCCTCGGCGTTGACGCGGAACTCGATCGAGTGGCCGCGCGGCTCCGGGTCGTCGTAGCCGAGCGGCTCGCCCCGCGCGATGCGGAACATCTCCCGCACCAGGTCGATCCCCGTCACCTCCTCGGTGACCGGGTGCTCGACCTGCAGCCGGGTGTTGACCTCCAGGAAGGAGACGACCCCGTCCGTGCCGACGAGGAACTCGCAGGTGCCCGCGCCGACGTAGCCGGCCTCCCGCAGGATCGCCTTGGAGCTGGTGTAGAGCTGCTCCCGCTGCTCGTCCGTGAGGTACGGCGCCGGCGCCTCCTCGACGAGCTTCTGGTGCCGTCGCTGCAACGAGCAGTCCCGGGTGGACACCACGACCACCTGGCCGTGCGCGTCGGCCAGGCACTGGGTCTCCACGTGGCGGGGCCGCTCCAGGTAACGCTCCACGAAGCACTCCCCGCGCCCGAAGGCGGTGACCGCCTCCCGGACCGCGGACTCGTACGCCTCGGGGATCTCCGCCATCGTGCAGGCGACCTTCAGGCCACGGCCGCCGCCGCCGTACGCCGCCTTGATCGCGATCGGCAGCCCGTGCTCGGCGGCGAAGGCCTCCACCTCCGCCACACCCGCGACCGGCTCGCCGGTGCCCGCCACCATAGGCGCGCCGACCCGCTGTGCGATGTGCCGCGCGGCGACCTTGTCGCCCAGCGACCTGATGGCGCCGGGTGGCGGGCCGATCCAGGTGAGCCCGGCTTCGATGACGGCCTCGGCGAAGTCCGCGTTCTCCGCCAGGAAGCCGTAGCCGGGATGGACCGCGTCCGCGCCTGAGCGGGCGGCGACGGCCAGCACCTTGCCGATGTCCAGGTAGGTCTCGGCCGGGCTGGTCCCGCCGAGTGCGTACGCCTCGTCGGCGAGTTCGACGTGCAGCGCGCTCAGGTCCTGTTCCGCGTAGACGGCGACGCTGGTGAGGCCCTCGTCCCTGCACGCGCGGACGATCCGGACCGCGATCTCGCCACGGTTGACGATCAGGACCTTGGAGATGCCGCTCATTTCGCTCTCATCAGGGTCCGGTGGAGCACGTCACGGAGGACAGACTCGGGGTCGCCCGCGGGCGAAGGGGTGCTCCAGGCCACGTAGCCGTCCGGCCGGACGAGCACCGCGCCGTCCTGGCCCAGGCCGTACCTGGACTGCCAGGCGTCGTCCACGTCGATCAGCTCGGAACCGACGCGGTGGGCCCGCAGCGGGACGCCGAGCTGGGCGGCGCACTTGTCCGCCGCCTCCGTCCACCGGCCGCCGCCGGCCCCGGTGAGCAGGACGAACGCGTCGTGGAACAGGTCGTGCACCGCGATCCGCCGCCCCTCGTCGAGCAGCCACAGGTGCGGCGCGCGGGTGCCGGGGACGGCCCCCTCGACCAGTCCGCCGCCGTAGACCGAGTCGTGCCCGTAGCGCTGGCCGAGCGCGCACACCAGGTCGTCCACGTCGTCCTCGTACGGCTGGTCGCTGAACCTGGCCTGCTGCCGCCGTACGGTGATGTCCGCCAGCGTCCGCGCCACCGGCCTGCGCTCGGCCTCGTACGTGTCGAGCC
>NZ_JADOGI010000184.1 GCF_015645445.1 Nonomuraea cypriaca
GCGCAGGGCGGTTCCCGGCCCGGGTCCCCGCGCGGCGCCGCCGCCTGGCCGGACGCGGTCCCCAGCCGCAACAAGGTCCCGGGCGCCGACGACGTAGACCCCCTGAACGACGCCGACGCCAACGTGAACGCACTCTCCGGCATGGCCCTGCTACAGCGCGAACTGGGCGCCCAGGTAATCGGCGAAATCGACCACACGTAGACCGACCTCCGACGGTCAGCTGTGGAGCACCCAGATGGGTGACGGGCGACGTCACGGTGGGGGGCCGTGCGCCCGAGGGGTGTTGGAGTGATGGAGGGGAGTGGCGACGGCGGGAGGCGTCCTCCCGTGCTTCGCCGTAAAAGAAAATTGAAGTCAGATCAGTCTCGCGCGCGCGGCGGCGGAGCGGCGGTCGGTGGGGGGAAGGGCGGCGAGGCGTTCGAGGACCTCGTAGTCGTCGCGGCCGTTGAGGGTTTGGGCGTACGTCCATAGGTGCTCGGGGCTGCCGTGGCGCAGCAGGCAGGCGCGGACCTGAGCTTCGAGTTCGTCGCGTTCGCGGCGGATCTCCGGTGACTCCGAGCGGGGCAGCAGCGGCCCGGAATAGACGCGGGCCAGGGCGACGCAGTCGTTCGCCGAGAGGTGGCGCCGCAGATCGAGGAAGTCGGCCTCGATCGGGCAGGTCAGCCGGTACGGCTTCGCCACGATCGCGTCCCCCAGTTGGGTCCGCAGCCGGTGGATCTCCGCCCTGATCGTCACGGGATTGCCGTCGTCGCCATAGAGATGGAACGACAGCTGCTCGGCCGTCAGCCCGTGCGGATGCAGGGAAAGCAGCGCGAGGATCTCCGCGTGCCGGAGCGAGAGAGAACGTTCGCGATCACGGAAGGTGGCGGACGGGAGCCCCTCGCCGAGGAACGACAGCTTCAGCACGGGCGGCGGGGTGGACGGCGTCGCGCGCAGCAGGAAACCGTCGGAGTACGGCTCGAGGAAGGCGACGGTCCCGTTGCGCAGGATCATCCGCTGCCCCGAGAAATGCTCCTGCCCGGCACCCGGATCGCCCCAGAGCGGAACGCGCTCGCCCAGATGGCCCGACGGATCGCCCGAGATGACGCGGCCGGTCGAGGAGAGCAGGACACCGGGCCGGCCGCGCTGGGACTCGTAGCGGCGGCGCAGGCGTTCGTCGCGTTCGTGCATCCGCAGGGCGAGCTGGGTCTCCGCGAGCTTGGCGGTCGCGCCGACCAGGGCGACGGTGGCGGGGTGGAGGCTGCGGGCGGCGCCGCTGACGTCGACGCAGCCGATGATCCGGCCCGAGTCGGGGTCGCTGATCGGAGCGGCGCTGCACGACCAGATGTGCAGCACGCGCATGAGGTGTTCCTCCGAGTAGACGTGCACCGGGCGGCCCGTCGCCAGGGCGGTGCCGATGCCGTTGGTGCCGACGTCGTCCTCGGCCCACTGGTGGCCGTCGGCCAGGCCGATCTTGTCGGCGAGGCCCAGGATGTCGTGGCCGCCCTCACGCCACAGCACTCTGGCGTCGCCGTCCGTGACGATGAGGACGTGGCCGGTCTCCCCGGCCACGCCGGACAGCGTGTCCGCGAGCAGAGGAAGCAGGGGTCGCAGCGGGTGCGCGTCGCGGATGTCCGCCATGTAGGAAGGGTCGTGGACAAGGGGCGCGCCCTTGCCGTCCGGATCGATTCCCGCGTCCATCGACCGGCGCCAGGAGGCCGTGATCAGGGTTCGGGGCGGCGACTCGGGCCACAGTTGACCTGTCGCCGCGGCTTCGTGCGCCTCGCGTAGCAGACGGGAGTACGCGTCGAGGTGGGCGTAACTCATCGGTCACTCCAAGTAGTCATCTAGAGCATGCGTCTTAAGTGCGTTCTGCGCAACCTGTTCGGGGGATTGCGAAGGGTGATCGAATGAGCGCAACCTGTGTGCAACGTTCGGCTCGTTAGCGTCTCGCCTCAACGCGTCGGCGTGTGCGGCCGCTCCGCTCGACGCGATGGCCGGGTCTCGGACGCTGGAGGGGGGCCGAGACCCGGCCAAATACCCCAGTTCGTCGCGGAAGAACCTCAGGGGAGAACGGCGGGCGGAGCGTTAGATACCGGTCCGGGACGAAACATGGGGACGCCGCCAGTGCATGACGCCACCCAAACACCGTAGGCTCGTGGCATTCAAGAATGCGGAGCCACGAGGAGCGCACGACGGTGAACCCAGGGGATGTCAACCTGCAGCAGCTGCTGGAGCAGGCACAGCTCATGCAGCAGCAGCTTGTGAGCGCCCAGCAGGAGCTCAACGACGCGCAGATCGAGGGCTCGTCAGGCGGCGGCCTGGTCACGGCCGTCGTCAACGGCTCCGGCGAGCTGCTCGAGCTCAAGATCGACCCGAGCGTGATCGACGCCGGCGACGCGCAGGACACCGCGGACACGATCGCCGACCTGGTGATCGCGGCCGTCCGTGACGCCGTGCGCGCGGCAGCCGACCTGCAGCAGGAAAAGCTCGGACCGCTCGCCCAGGGGCTGGGTGGCGGCGGCCTCGGACAGCTGCCAGGGTTCTAGGCATGTACGAAGGGGTCGTCCAGAATCTGATCGACGAGTTGGGCCTGCTGCCCGGCGTCGGTCCCAAGAGCGCGCAGCGGATCGCGTTCCACTTGCTGGCGGCCGATCCAGCCGACGTCAAGCGGCTGGCCCACGCGTTGCTGGAAGTCAAGGACAAGGTCCGCTTCTGCCGGGTGTGCGGCAACGTGGCCTCCGAGGAGGAGTGCCGCATCTGCCGTGACCCGCGCCGCGACACGCACGTGATCTGCGTGGTCGAGGAGTCGAAAGACGTCGTGGCGATCGAGAAGACGCGCGAGTTCCGCGGCACCTATCACGTGCTCGGCGGCGCGATCAGCCCGATCGACGGCGTCGGCCCCGACGACCTGCGCATCAGGGAGCTCATGACACGCCTGGCCGATGGGCGGATCACCGAGCTCATTCTCGCCACGGATCCCAATCTCGAGGGTGAGGCGACGGCAACCTATCTCGCCCGGCTCGTCAAGCCGATGGGCGTCAAAGTGACGCGACTGGCCAGCGGTCTGCCTGTGGGCGGTGACCTCGAGTACGCCGACGAGGTGACCTTGGGCCGCGCGTTCGAAGGACGGAGGCTGCTTGATGTCTGATCAGTGGAGCGCCCTCGCTGAGGAGATCTCCGGTCACGCGCAGGACTACGTGGACGGCCTGAGCAGGGTGGCCGGCGGTGAGGGCGGCGACGCGATCTGGTCGCTGTTGCTGGTGGAGGTCGCCCAGGTGAGCCTGGCCGGGGCCAAGCTCGGAGCCAACAGGGACGTGATCCTGGCTGGCAACTACGAGCCGCCGATGAGTGAGGATCCCGACATCGACGGCGTGCGTACGGCGCTGGCCGAGCGGCTCGGCCCCGTGGACGACTACGCCGAGGTGTTCGACCCGTACAAGGACACGGGGGTGACTCCGTACCGGCTGTCCGACGATCTGACCGCGGTGGCGGCCGACCTCATTCACGGGCTGCGCCACTACCACGCGGGGCGTCCGCACGAGGCGCTCTGGTGGTGGCAGTACTCCTACTTCAACACCTGGGGCAACCACGCGGGCGCCGCGATGCGCGCGCTGCAGGCCCTGGCCGCGCACTCCCGCCTCGACGTGGCGGAGGAGACCACCACGGTCTGATCCTCCATCGGGCGCATGAAAGGGCCCCAGTAGACTGGCACCTCACAGTCCAGACCGGGAGACTCTCGTGGCGCTCGTTGTGCAAAAGTACGGTGGTTCGTCCGTCGCCGACGCGTCCTGCATCAAGCGGGTCGCGCAGCGGATCGTCGCGACGAAAAAAGCCGGCAACGACGTGGTCGTGATCGTCTCCGCGATGGGTGACACGACGGACGAGCTGCTCGATCTGGCCGAGCAGGTGTCGCCGCTGCCTCCGGGCCGCGAGCTGGACATGTTGCTGACCTCGGGTGAGCGCATCTCGATGGCCCTGCTGGCGATGGCGATCGCCAACCTCGGCCACGAGGCCCGCTCGTTCACCGGCTCGCAGGCCGGCGTGATCACCGATTCGACCCACGGCAAGGCGCGCATCATCGACGTGACGCCCAGCCGCATACGCGAGGCGATCGACCAGGCCCACATCGCGATCGTGGCCGGGTTCCAGGGCGTCTCGCAGGACACCAAGGACATCACCACGCTGGGCCGTGGCGGCTCCGACACCACGGCGGTGGCGCTGGCGGCGGCTCTCGACGCCGACGTGTGCGAGATCTACAGCGATGTCGACGGCGTCTACACCGCCGACCCGCGCATCGTGCCCGCCGCGCGGCAGATCCCCAGGGTCTCCTATGACGAGATGATGGAGATGGCCGCCTGCGGCGCGAAGATTCTGCACCTTCGCTGCGTCGAGTATGCTCGCCGCTTCGACCTGCCGATTCACGTACGCAGCTCGTTCAGCACCAAGGAAGGCACGTGGGTCGTCTCCGACCCTTACACCGAAGGAACCGAGATGGAGCAGCCGATCATCTCCGGCGTCGCGCACGACCGGAGCGAGGCCAAGATCACTGTTGTCGGGGTGCCCGACAAGGTCGGCGAGGCTGCCTCGATCTTCAAAACGCTGGCCAACGCCGAGATCAACATTGACATGATCGTGCAGAACGTCTCGGCCGCGGCCACCGGTCGCACGGACATCTCCTTCACGCTGCCCACGGCCGACGCCCAGACGGCGCTGACGTCGTTGAAGAAGATCCAGGCGCAGATCGGTTTCGAGTCGCTGCTCTTCGACGACCAGATCGGGAAGGTGTCGCTGATCGGCGCGGGCATGCGCTCGCACCCCGGCGTCACGGCGACGTTCTTCGCGGCCCTCGCCGACGCGGGGGTCAACATCGAGATGATCTCCACCTCGGAGATCCGCATCTCTGTGATCGTCGAGCAGGACGGTGTCGACGTGGCCGTGGCGGCCGCCCACCGTGCCTTCGCTCTCGACGCCGACCAGGTCGAAGCCGTGGTGTATGGAGGTACCGGACGATGAGCAGGCCCAATCTCGCCCTGATCGGGGCGACCGGAGCGGTGGGCACCGTCATGCGGGACATCGTGTCGACGCGTGCGGACATCTGGGGTGAGATCCGTCTCGTCGCCTCGCCCCGCTCGGCCGGCAAGGTGCTCCGGGTACGCGGCCAGGACGTCGTCGTCCAGGCCCTCGCGCCCGAGGTGTTCGACGGCATCGACATCGCCATCTTCGACGTGCCCGACGAGGTGTCGGCCGTGTGGGTGCCGATCGCGGCAGAGCGCGGCGCGATCGCGATCGACAAGTCGGGCACGTTCCGGATGGAGCCCGACGTGCCGCTGGTCGTGCCCGAGGTCAACCCGCTCGACGCGCGCGACCGGCCACGGGGCATCGTCTCGACGCCCAACTGCACGACGCTGTCGATGATGGCCGCCATGGGCGCGCTGCACGCCGAGTTCACCCTCACCGAGCTCGTCGTGGCCTCCTACCAGGCGGTGTCCGGCGCGGGCGTGGCGGGCTCGGCGCGGCTCTACGACGAGGTCGAGGCGCTGGCCGGCGACCGTTCGATCGGGCAGGCGGCGGGTGACGTACGCAAGGTGCTGGCCAACAAGCTGCCCGCGGAGTCGCCGTTCCCCGCGCCGATCGCGTTCAACGTGGTGCCGTGGGCGGGCTCGTACAAGGACGGGGGCTGGGCCTCCGAGGAGATCAAGCTCCGCAACGAGTCGCGCAAGATCCTCGGCATCCCCGACCTCAAGGTCTCCGCGACCTGCGTTCGCGTGCCGGTGATCACGACGCACTCGCTGGCGGTGCACGCGCGGTTCGAGCGTGAGATCACGGTCGCAGAAGCGCACCGGGTCCTGGAGGCGGCGCCCACGGTGGTGCTCATGGACGACCCGGCCAACGGGGTGTTCCCGACGCCGCTCGACGTGGTGGGCAACGACCCCACCTACGTGGGTCGCGTCCGCCAGGCGATCGACTTCCCGAACACGCTCGACCTGTTCGTGTGCGGTGACAACCTGCGCAAGGGCGCGGCGCTCAACGCGGCGGAGATCGCCGAGCTGGTGGCCGCCGAGCTGTGACGACGGCATGACGATGGACGCCGCGCGTTCTGCGTGCGGCGTTCTCATCGTGTTCCGCGGGGTCGTGTTCCGCGGGCATGACGATGGGCGCCGGGCCTCCGCGTGTGACGCCCATCGTCGTGGTCCCGCTGCGGTCAGCGGAAGAGGATGTCCCAGTGGTCCGACTCGTTGGCGAAGATGGTGCCTGAGTGGGAGCGGTAGAGCTGGGCGCCGTCGGCGCGCGTACCCGCCTTACGATGATTTTTTGTGATGTAGTGGTTGATGCAGGCGTTCGGCGAGATGTCGAGCTTGTAGCCGTTCCCGTGGCTGAAGTGGCCTGGAGCGTGGCCTCTCTCCGTGCCGCCCGTCACCATGATGGGGCAACCGCTCTCCCGCTTCAGCTGGATGACCTGGGAGATCGTGCCGGTCCGCACGGAGTCCAGCGACGTACAGTGGTGCAGGTGCTTGTGCGTGCAGTTGCCGGTCGACTGCGTCCGCAGCCCTTCGCTGTGCAGCCACTCGTGCGCGGTGGCGTGGGACATGTGCGCGGCGGCGTGTCGCGGAATGGCCCGCTTCAGATCCACCCGGGTCCGCTTGTGGCCCTCGCGCAGGTGCGCCTTGGGCATTTCGGCCACCCCGGTACGTACGGAGCTCCGCTTGTCCTTGACGGCCTTGGACCGCGCCGCCGCCCGCCGGCCCTTTTCCGCCCGCGCCCCCGGTCGCCGGCCATCGTCCGCAAGGAACGATGGCTCCGCGAACGGGTCAGATCGTGTCATGGGCCAGTCGCGCATGAACTCGAACCGTTCCCTGTCCGTCGTCAGCGGCCGGAACGTCATGTCGGGCCCGAACTCGTACGGTTCCTGATATTCCTCCATGGCGGTGTCGTCTTCCCAGCCGGGAGGCCCTGGGTCGTACAGGCTGGCCGGGGCCGATGTCCCTTCGGGGTGGGTGTCAGCGGATGCGGCCGAGGCCAGCGCGATTATGGAGATCTCAATGCCGAGGAGTGCGACTACGCTGAGGCGCACTGTTCCACGTATACACATGTCGATGCCTTTTCGCGGAAATAGCCCTTCCGCTGAAACGACAATCCCACCGTTCACAGGAGATAACTCATGCCGCGACTGCATCTTTGCCGTGAGGCGGCGATCACCGTGCGGGTCCATGACCTACCAGCAGGAAACCCGCCAAATTGACTGCGGCTGTGGTCCCGGCCCGAGTCGACGGCCCAGTGGTGAGCTGGGTGGCGATCTGATGGGCAGGTTTCCCGCTGGAGGCGCCCCCGCACGACGTAAAGTGACCAACGTGTCCGAAGCCCGAAACCGAGGATCGGAGAGCACCCGAGAGGTCATCGTCGAGACGGCGTTGCGACTGTTCAGGGAGCGCGGCTTCGACGCGACCACGATGCGCGCCATCGCCGCCGAGGCCGGGGTGTCGGTAGGCAACGCCTACTACTACTTCGACAGCAAGGAGGCGTTGATCCAGGCGTACTACGACCGCGCCCAGGCCGAGCACGAGGCGGCCTGCAGCGACTTCCTGACCACCGAGACGGCGTTCGCGGCCAGGTTGAGCGGCGTGTTGCGCGAATGGGTACGCGTGTCCGAGCCCTACCACGAGTTCGCCGTGAAGTTCTACAAGCACGCGGCCGAGCCGACCAACCCGCTGAGCCCGTTCAGCGAGCAGACGTCGCCCGCGCGGGAGGCGTCCATCGGCATCTACCGCCAGGTCGTCGAGGGCTCGCGCGACCGGATGAACGCCGAGTTGCGGGAGGAGTTGCCTGAGCTGCTCTGGCTGCTGTCCATGGGCATGGTCCTGTTCTGGGTGCACGACACCTCTCCGGGGTGCGCGCGCACATACCGGCTGATCGAGGTCACGGTGCCGCTGGTGGACCGGCTGGTCGGGTTGTCGCACCTGCCGGGGCTGCGGGGGATCACGAAGGACTTCATCTCGGCGGTTCACGAGCTGAGGGCCTAGGGCGGCATACCGAGCGGTTGGTATGGTCGGCCGAAAAGGGCTGGAGGCCGTGAATGACGCAGAACTGGGGCATGACGATCCCCTTCTACGACCGCTCCCTCGCCAGGTCGCAGGAGCTGATCGCGGAGCTGCCCGCACTGGGGTACACCGACGTGTGGTCGGCCGAGGTCAACGGGACAGACGGGTTCGTGCCGCTGGCCCTGGCCGCGCAGTGGGCGCCGGAGACGCGGCTGGGCAGCGCCATCGTGCCCGTCTCGACGCGCGGGCCCGGGCTGCTGGCCATGTCCGCCGCCACGCTGGCCGACCTCGCGCCCGGCCGGTTCGTGCTGGGCATCGGCTCGTCCTCGCCGGCGATCGTCGAGCGGTGGAACGCGGTGCCGTTCGCGAAGCCGTACGCGCGGACTCGGGACACGCTGCGCTTCCTGAAGAAGGCGCTGGCCGGGGAGAAGGTCTCGGAGGCGTACGAGACGTTCGAGATCAAGGGGTTCAAGCTGGAGCGGGCGCCGAAGACGCCGCCGAAGATCGTGCTGGCCGCGCTGCGGCCCCGGATGCTGCGCCTGGCCGCCGAGGAGGCCGACGGCGCCATCACGAACTGGCTCTCGCCCGGCGACGTACGCAAGGTACGCGCCGAGCTGGGTCAGGACACCGAGCTGATCGCCCGCCTGTTCGTGTGTGTGAGCGAGGACACCGCCAAGGTGCGCGAGATGGCCAGGTGGATGCTCGCCAGCTACCTGACCGTCCCCGCGTACGCCGCCTTCCACGACTGGCTCGGCCGGGGCGAGGCGCTGCGGGGGCTGCACGAGGCGTGGGCGGCCGGCGACCGGCAGACGGCGCTCAAGGCGGTCCCCGACGAGGTGATCGACGACCTGATCGTGCACGGCGACGCGGCCACCTGCCGGGCCAGGATCCAGCAGTACGTGGACAACGGGCTCGACACCCCCGTGCTCGCCCCCATCCCGGGTGGGGAGGTCTCCATCGACCAGGCCGTGCGCGACCTGGCTCCCAAGGCGTAGGAGCGTAGGAGCTTTCAGGGCGTAGGAACTCCCAAGGCATAGGAGCTAGACCTAGGAGAACGTATGGATGACGTGCTGAGATTGGATGCGATCGGTCAGGCGCGGGCGGTCAAGGACGGGCAGGTGTCGGCGCGGGAGCTCACCGAGGCCGCCATCGCCGCGATCGAGGCCCACGACGGCGAGCTGAACGCCGTCGTCCACCGCCGCTTCGAGCGCGCGCTCGCCGAGATCGACTCCATCCCGGCGGACGCGCCATTCCGCGGTGTGCCGATCCTGCTCAAGGATCTCGGCTGGCGGCAGGCGGGGGAGCCGTACGGCGCGGGCTCGAACGTACGCGAAGGCGGCGAGGTCACCGAGGACGGCTACGGCGTCAGGCGGTTACGCGAGGCCGGATTCGTCATGCTCGGGCGGACGAACACCCCCGAGTTCGGCAGCACGATCACCACGGAGCCGGTGGCGTTCGGTCCCACGCGCAACCCGTACGATCCGGACTGTTCGCCGGGCGGGTCGAGCGGTGGCTCGGCGGCGGCCGTGGCGGCGGGGATGGTCGCGGTGGCCACCGCCAGCGACGGCGGCGGCTCGATCCGCGTCCCCGCGTCCCTGTGCGGCCTTGTGGGGCTCAAGCCGTCGAGGGGGCGGGTGAGCCTGGGTCCGGTCATGGGAGAGGGCTGGAGCGGCTTCTCGTGCCCGGGATTCGTCACCAGAACCGTCAGGGACACGGCGGCGGCGCTCGATCTCGTCGCCGGCTACGAGCCCGGCGATCCGTACGTCGCCCCCGCGCTGCCCGGACCGCTGGCCGCCGAGGCGGGACGGGATCCGGGGAGGCTGCGGATCGGGTTCGTCACCACGCATCCCCGCGGCGACGTGCCGGCGGTGCCCGAGCTGGCCGAGGCCGTAACCGGGGCCGCCGCGCTGCTGGAGTCGTTCGGCCACGACGTCACCCCCGGCGGCCCCGCCGCGCTCGGCGATCCCGACTTCCCCCGGCATTTCGGCGCCATCGTGGCGAACAACCTCGCCGCGCAGGTCGAGAGTTTGGGCGAGTCGCGCGGCAAGCCGGTCGACCCGGAGGAGCTGGAGCCGCGCAACGCCGCCATGGTCGCCACCGGGCGCGGGCACGGCGCGGTCGACCACGTCCTGGCCACGCAGTGGGTGGACGGCTTCCGCCGCCGCATGGCCTCCTGGTGGCACGACGGCCACGACCTGCTGCTGACGCCGTCGGTGGGGGCGGCGCCGTTCCCGCTCGGCTGGATCCCGCCAGGGGACCTCAGCGTCGCCTTCGGCAGGACGGCGTACGTCGTGGCCTACAGCTCGCCGGTCAACGCCACCGGCCAGCCGGCCATCTCGCTGCCGCTGCACAGGAACGCGGCAGGACTGCCCGTGGGCGTGCAGCTCGTGGCCGCGTTCGGCAGGGAGGACCTGCTGATCAGGGTGGCGGCCCAGATCGAGCGGGCCCGGCCGTTCGAGCACGCTGCGATGCGCTGACGCGGAAGGAACTCGTGGCCGTGGGATGCGCTGACGCGGAAGGAACTCGTGGCCGTGGGATGCGCTGACGCGGAAGGAACTCGTGGCCGTGACGACGTGCGACACGGTAGAAACTCGTGGCCGTGACGACGTGCGACGCGGAAGGAACTCGTGGCCGTGGCGACGCGTTATGTCGTGAGAAGTCAGGGGTAGGAGGCTCTTCATGATGGCGAAGGCAACACGGGCGGCGGCGGCGTGGCGGACCTACCGCGAGGTGAGCAAGCCTGGGTCGCCAGGTCTCATGACCAGGGTGCGGGCGATGCCGCGCATGGTGGGCGCGGTCATGCGCGGGAGATACGCGGGCATGGGCAGGAGCAAGCTGGCGCTGCTCGGCCTCGGCGTGGTCTACATCGTGTCGCCGGTCGACGTCCTGCCCGACTTCCTCATGCTGATCGGGGTGGCCGACGACTTCGGCGTGTTCCTGTGGCTGATGGGCTCGCTGCTGGGCGAGAGCGGACGCTACGTCCAGCACGAGCGCGCCGTCATCCAGGCCCGCCTGGACCAGGTCTAGATCTGCTCCATCCGCAACCAGGCGCGTGACGGCAGCGGGTGCCCGAAGAGGCGGGCCGCGTTGCCGTACGCGACCCTGGCGATGTCGGCGGGCGGGAGGGAGCCGAGGTTGGCCGCCACCGACTGCTGCGTGTCGGGCCAGGTCGAGTCGGAGTGCGGATAGCCGCTCTCCTGCAGCACGTGGTCGAGCCCGACCGCGAGCCGCACCCCCGACAGGGCGTGGTCGTCGAGCGTGCCGAAGAAGAAGTTGCGGCGCAGCACCTCGCTCGGCTTGAGCCCGCCCTCCCATGACGTCTCGCTCGCGACCGGGTGGTCGAGGGCGTAGTCGGCCCGCTCGGCCAGCATCGGCAGCCAGCCCACACCCCCTTCGACGATGAGGATGCGCAGCGCGGGGAAGCGCAGCGGCAGCCCGGACCAGAGCCAGTCGGCGCAGGCGAACATGGCGCTCGTCGGGATCAGCGTGGTGATCGCCTCGATGGGCGTGTCGGGGGAGGGCACGGGAGACCACGACGCGTCGCCGGTGTGCAGGGCGACGACGGTGCCGGTCTCCTCGCAGGCGGCGAAGAACGGGTCCCAGTGGCCGGAGTGGATCGACGGCAGCCGCAGCCGGGTCGGGAACTCGGGGAAGACGACGGCCTTGAACCCCCGGGCCGCGTTGGCCCGGATCTCCTTGGCGGCCAGGTCGGGATCGGGCAGCCACGGCAGTTGCAGCCCGACGATCCGCTCGGGGTAGGTGCCCGCCCAGACCTCGATGTGCCAGTCGTTCCACGCCTTGACCAGGGCCAGGCCAAGCTCCTGGTCGCGGGTCCTGGCGAACGGCATGCCCGACTGCCCGGCCAGCATGCCGGGGAAGCACAGCGCGGCCCAGATGCCGGCCACGTCCATGTCCTTGACGCGGGCCTCGATGTCGTGGCAGCCCGGCCGCATGTGCTCGAACCTGACCGGATCCAGCGTCCACTGCTCGCGCGGCAGCCCGGCGCCCACGTCGATCCCCGCGCACGGGTACGTGGCCCCGCCGTAGCGCCAGACCTGGTGACCCGCCTCCGTCTCCACGACCTTGGGCGCCACCTCCGCGTATTTCTCCGGCAACCGGCCCTCGAACAGGTCAGTGGGCTCGATCAGATGATCGTCGGCGGAGATGATCACATGATCGCGCCGCCTCGGTTCGGGGTCGGGGAGCAGCGGCGTAGTCACGCACGTAACCGTACGACGACGGGATAACGTCGAACAAGCTGCGACGTATCCGTTGGGTATCCGACCTGTTCGGCCGGGGAAGTCTAGCTGGTCCCGGTCAGCAGGTGGGCGTGTAGCTCGGCGATCGTGGCGGGGGAGATCTGGAGCACGCGGGTGACGTACCTCTCGATCGAGCCGTGCCGATCGGCCAGGTCGGCGAGGAAGAACCGCATCGTGTCGGCCGGCGCCAGCCCGAACCCCTCCCACATGGGCGCGTCCGGATGCCGCCGGCGCCAGTCGGCGACGAAGCGCTCGGTGGCCAGGCCGGTGAGCGCGTAGTCGGCCACGATGTCGTCCTCGCTCACACCCACCATGGAGAGGATCAGCGCGATGAGCACCCCGGTGCGGTCCTTGCCCGCCGCGCAGTGGACGACGACCGGCGCGTTGCCGGCCCGCGCGACCGTCTCCAGGGCGGTCCTGAGGTTGTCGACGCGGTCCTCGGTCGACTCCAGGTAGCGGTCTGCGAGGTAGCGCGCGACGCCGATCTCCTCGCGGTAGGGGGTGTTGTCCCAGCGACGGCCCTCGATCGGCAGATTGTGGTACTGCTGCCCCTCCGTCTCGGGCACCCGCCCGGCCCGCTCGACCTCGAACGCGTGCCGTAGATCGATGACAGTGCTTATGCGCAGCGCGCGGAAGGTCTTGAGATCGTCTCCGGCCAGCCAGCCGAGCGAGTCGGCACGGTAGAGCCGCTGCCACCGGACGGTGCGCCCGTCCATGGCGGTATATCCACCTACGTCACGAAAATTGCAGAGATTGGCGAACTCAATGTGGCGGATCACCCTCAACACCCTAATTGGCGGGGCTTCCTGCCTCCTCTGGCGCGCGTGCGGGCTCCTGCTCCCGCCGCTCGGCCACCTCACGCCGGATGAGCATGATCCAGCCGCCGATCGCGATCGCGATGAAGAGCCACCACTGGATGCCGTACGCGAGGTTGAGGCCGCCGCCCGCGCCCACGTCCGGCTGGGGCACCGGCTCGGGCGCCGCCTGCGGCTGCGGTCGCTGCCCGGTCAGCTCCACGTAACCGCCCACCACCTGGTACGGCAGCCCCTGCCCGATCTTGCCGGCGTCGATCAGCAGCACCTGCCCGGCGGGCAGTCCGGGCCGATCGCGCAGCCCGCTGGACTCCTCGGTCTCGGTGGGCCGTAGCCGCCCGGTGACATTTACCTGGCCGGTGGGCGGAGGGGGCACCTCGGGCGCGGTGTCGGCGGTGGCGCCTACGGGGACCCAGCCCCTGTTGACGATCACGGCCGCGCCGTCGCCGGTCACGAGGGGGGTCAGCACGTAGAAGCCGGGCAGGCCGTTCTGGGGGCGCCTGCGTACGAGGAGGGCGTGGGCCGGGTCGTATGTGCCGGCGACCGTCACGGTCCTGAACCGGTCGTCCTCACGCACCTGCCTGCCGGGCGCCGCCAGGCTCTCCAGGGGGACCGGCGCGGCCTCGATGTTGGCGGTGACCCTGTCGCTGTTGGCGGACCGCTCCTCGAAACGCCCGAACTGCCACCGTCCGAGGAACACGAAGGCGGGAATGACCAGCAGCACCACCACGTGGAGCGCGAGCCATCGAGGCGTCAGCAGGAACCGGTACACGCCTCTAAGGTTAGGCACCGGCACGGGTGCCCCTCCACGCGACTCCGCTGCTCAGGCGTTCCTGAGCTCGGCCCCGTCGCCGGGCGCCGAACTCACCTTACTCAGGCGCTTCTGAGCTCGGCCCCGTCGCCGGGCACCGGGCTCACCTCGCGCGGCCCGGCCACCTCGTGCCCCTCGGCGCATCTGAAGTGCTGCTCGATGGGGGCGCCGCAGCCGCGGTGGGTGAGCAGCACGGGCGGGCCGTCCTCGCCCGCGAGGTATTTGTCGCCCCAGTGCATGAGCGCGACCAGGAGGGGATAGAGGTCGCGGCCCTTCTCCGTGAGCCGGTATTCGTCGCGCTGCCGCTGGCCGGGCTCCCGGTAGGGCTCCTTGCGCAACAGGCCCTCGTCGACCAGCCGGGCCAGGCGGGCGCTCAGGACCTGGCGAGGGGCGCCGGTGATCGCCTGCATGTCGGCGAACCTGCGCACGCCGCTGAACGCCTCGCGCAACACCAGGAAGGTCCACTTCTCCCCGACGATGTCCAGGGTGCGCTCGATCGAGCAGTTGTCCACCCGGAAGGTAACGTTCATCTTTGCATTATACCTGAGTTCAATTGACAGACTCAGGCGTCGCGGGGCACCCTGGGTCCATGCATGGAACTCAGATCCGTCCGGCGCGTCCAGACGACCGGGAGCGGATCGGACGCTTCCTCTCCGGGCTTTCGCCGCACACGCGGACACTGCGCTTCTTCACCGGTGCGGCCCCGGCGGCCAGTCTGGTGCGCACGCTGCTCGCGATCGACGAGCGCCGCGACGCCCTCGTGGCCACCGCGGGCGGCGAGATCGTCGGCCATGCCATGAGCCATCGGGGCGGCTGCGCCGACGTGGAGATCGCCGTGGTCGTGGCGGACGAGTGGCAGGGGCGCGGGCTCGGGCCCAGGCTGGTCGGCACACTGCTGCTCCGGGCCTCCGTACACGGTGCGAAGACCGTCGGCATGGACGTCATGGGCGAGAACCGGCGGGTGCTCAGGCTCATCCGCAGGCTCTGGCCGGACGCCGAGATGAAGGTCATTTCCGGGACCGTTGAGGTGACCGCTATGATCGATCAGACCGGGCTATTTGCGGAACAACGTTCTGGTGGCACACCATTGACAGTGTGAAGAGTGTCAAGAACGGACGCGACGGCCGTACCCGCATCATCGAGGGCGCCCTACGCCGCTTCAGCCAGGACGGGGTGTCGGCCACGACGCTGGCCAGCCTCCGCGAGGAGAGCGGTGTCAGCGTCGGCAGCTTCTACCACCACTTCGCGAGCAAAGAGCACGTCTTCGGCGTCCTGTACGCCGAGATCCTCACCGCCTACCAGGACGCCTTCCTCGCCGAGCTGATCAAGCACCAGGACGCGCGCGCCGGCATCGAGGCGGTCGTGGCCTTCCACATGCGGTGGGCCGGAGAGCATCCCGAGCGGGCCAGGCTGCTGATCAGCGAGCGGCCGCCGCGCAAGAACGAGCCGGGCGGCGCCGAGGTGGCCGAGGCGCGCCGCGGGTTCTTCCGCGAGGTCGCCGACTGGTGGCGGCCGCACATGAAGAACGGGCTGCTCCAGCCGGTCCACGCCACCATGTGCTACGTGCTGTGGCTGGGGCCGACTCAGGAGATGTGCCGGCTGTGGTTCGCCGGCGCGCACACCCCCACGGACGAGGAGATCAGGGGCCTGGGAGAGGCTGCCTGGCAGAGCCTGCGCCAGCGTACGGAATGAGCCGCCCCCCTGCCTGCCTGGGCCCGAACGGGCGCGCTCAGACAGGCAGGGCTCAGACAGGCAGGCTCAGACGGGCAGGCGCACTTGCGTCGGCACGCGCCAGCTCGCCCGGTCGAGTGAGATGTCCAACCGCAGGTCGCCGCGCTGCCTGCGCAGGCCGGGCACGCGTACGCGGTCGTGCACGTCGAACCGGCCACGGCAGGGATAGCCGAACCCCAGCTCGCCGGGCAGCACGCGCAGGTCGTCGCGGTTGCCGCAGCGCGGGCACGTCCACGACACCAGGTCCAGGCCCCGGTTGTAGTCGGAGCAGGCGCTGAAGTATTCGTCGGGTCCGAACCGGGATTCACAGGCCAGGCAGGGGATCAGCATGGGTCCGCTCCTCGGGACGACGTGCCGGCTTCCCTAGAGATATCGTGACCCGCTTGTTCGCCGCTTGCAGAACGCTTGGGTGCCTAAGTAACAGTATGGGCACTGTGGAGCGTGGGGGAGTGCGGCGGCTTGCGTGACCAGCGGTGCCCCGTGGCGAGTGCGGCCATCGGATCGGTGTCGGATCATGCGTGGGAGCCCGTGGTGAAAGGATGGACTCGTGGAACGACTGCGCGACCGCCTCCTGGAAACCGATTACACCATCGACGGCGTACGCGAGCGCCTGGGAGGCGTGGCCGCTTCGGCCCTGGCCCGCGAGGAGCTGGTCCCGGCCCTGCGTGCGACCGCGGACGGCGATCCGCTGGCGATGTTGATCAGGTTGTGGTGGCTCGGCGTCCCCGTCCCTGCCAAGGGCGTCGGCCCCGAGATCCTCGGCTCGGGGCTGGTCACGGCGGACGGTGACCAGGTCAGGGCCACCGTGCACCTGCAGCCGTGGGAGACAGGCGGCTACCTGGTGTCCGACCGCAAGGTGCGGCCGGGCGACCCCGCCCTGCGGCCCGATCACGTGGTGGGGGCCGGCGGCGCCTCGGCCAACCTGGCGCAACTCGTCACCCGCAGGCCCGTCGAGCGCGCGCTCGACCTCGGCACCGGCTGCGGGGTGCAGGTGCTGCACCTGGCAGGGCGGGCGGAGCGCGTCGTGGCCACCGACCTCAACCCGCGCGCCGTGGAGCTGGCCAGGCTGAGCTGGGAGTTGTCCGGGATATCCGGTGTGGAGGCGCGTACAGGATCGATGTTCGAGCCGGTCGAGGACGAGGGGTTCGACCTGGTCGTGAGCAATCCGCCGTTCGTCATCGCGCCCGCGCGCGAGCACGGGCTGACCTATCGCGAGGCGGGCGGCGACGGCGACGACTTCTGCCGCGACCTCGTACGCGGGACGCCCCGCCACCTCAACCCGGGCGGCCAGGCACACTTCCTGGCCAACTGGCTGCACGTCGAAGGCGAGGACTGGCACGACCGCGTGGGCGGCTGGCTGCGCGAGACCGGCTGCGACGCCTGGGTGGTCCAGCGCGACGTGCAGGACCCGGCCGAATACGTCGAGCTGTGGCTCAAGGACGCGGCCGAGCAGGGCACCCCCGCCTACACCGAACACTACGACCGCTGGCTGGCCTGGTTCGAGGAGCGCAAGGTCGAGGGCATCGGCTTCGGCTGGATCACCATGCGCAACTCCGGCACGCTCGACCCCGTCGTACGCGTGGAGCACCTGGCGCACCAGGTGGTGCTCCCGGTGGGCGACTACGTCGACTCCGTGGTCGACGCGATCGCCACCGCGCACCGGGCCCAGGGGCTCGACGCGGCGCTGCCGCGTACCGTGGAGGGGTTGCTGGACGAGCGCGTCGGCCTGCCGGGGGCGGAGGACCCGATCCGGATCGTGCTGCGCCAGACGCAGGGGCTGCGCCGCAGCAGGGAGGTCGGCACCGTGGAGGCCGCGCTGGCCGGGGTGTGCGACGGAGAGCTGGCGCTCGGGCCGCTGCTCAACGTCATCGCCGAGTTGGTCGGCGACGGCGAGATTCCCGACTCCGACGCGGTCAGGCCCCTCATCGCCGAGGGTTACTTCCTGCTTTAATCCGGCGTTGATTCGACGTTGACCCCTTGGGTGGAGGCTTTGGCCAGGACACGGACCTGGGGGGTTCGAGGGCCGTGTCAGGTCCGGCCGGTCGTCGACAGTGAGGCGGCAGGCCGCCACGTGGAGCATCCGGATAACCGGGCCCCCTAGCGAAGCGTGGTGGCGAGATGACCGGCCGGGCCGAAAACAGTCGATCATGGGCGCGATCGTGACTCCCCTAAGGACAGCCTTGATCAACCATGTGTGGATGACACGTCTGGACGACGAGCTGTACTCAGGACTCGACGACGGACTCGACGGCCGTCCCGGCGACGGGCTCCGCGACGGGGGCGTCGTCGAGCAGGGCCTTGAGATCTCCGGCCTCGGGGGCGCCGAGCCTTCCGAAGATCTCGAAAGCCCGCCGTAGGCAGTCCACGCTCCTCGTGGCGTCGCCCAGACCGCGCAGCGCCTTGCCCAGCACGGTGAGCGACAGAGCCTCGCCATAGGGGTGGCCGATCTCACGGGAGACCACCAGCGCCTGCTCGGCATGGCGTACGGCGTCCGGATAGCGCTCGGCGGCGATGAACGTCTCCGCCAGCCTGGAGCAGACCCGCTGCTCCCACACGCGTTGTTTGCTGGCACGGAAGAAGGCGAGGCACTCGGCGTGGTGGTGCACGGCCTCGGTGAGGCGGCCGACCCGGGACAGGACGATGCCCAGGTGGTAGCGGGCGCGGGCGGTGCCGGCGCCGCTGCCGATCTCGGTGAAGATGGCCAGGCCCTTCTCCGCCGCCGCGATCGCGTCCTCCGGATGGCCGAGGCCGAGGTGTTCGCGGGCCGAGTAGCTGAGGACCAGCGCCTCGCCGGCGGGGACGCCGTTCTCGCGGTAGAAGCGCATCGCCGCGTCGTACCAGGACAGCGCCTCCGTGTGGCGGCGCTGGCGGCCGACGACGACGGCGAGGGCGTTGAGCACCTCGCCGGTCAGGATCTCGTCCGTGCGCGCCTGCGACAGGTCGTACACGGTCCTGAAGTGGTCTTCGGCCTCCTTGAGCCGGTTGCCGGCGAACAGCACCCGGCCGAGGACGTAGCGGGCGCGCAGCTCGCCGGCCTGGTCGCCGGCGCCCTGCGCGGCGGCCAGCACGGCGCGGGTGCTCTGGTCGAACTCGCGGGTGTGCGTGCCGGACTCCAGCAGCGGCTCCATCGCCACCAACAGGTCGGCGGCGGGCAGCAACTGCTCGGCGGTGCGTACCGCCGCGGCGGCCTGGTTGATGGTCGCGAACAGCGAGTCGCCCTCGGAGATCAGCCACGCGACGGCCTCGTCCACGGAGCCGAACGTCCGCCCGTTCCCGACCACCACGAGGTTGTCCGGGATCATGCTGCCCTCGTAGGCCAGCCGGTGCGCGGACTGGGCAGAGGCGAGGTAGAAGCCGAGCAGCCTGCGCAGTGCCAGCGTCCTGGCCTGGGGGCGCTCGGTCCTGTCCAGCGCCCGCCTGGCGAACAGCTTGAGCAGGTCGTGGAAGCGATAGCGGCCCGGCGCGTGCGCTTCGAGCAGGCTGGCGTCCACCAGCGACTCCAGCACCTCCTCGGCCTCGAACGCGCCCATCGACAGCACGGCCGCCGCGGCCCCCGAGGAGATGTCCGGCCCGTTGGGCAGCGACAGCAGCCGGAACGCGCGGGCCTGGGCGGCTTCGAGCTGCCCGTACCCGAGCGCGAACGTCGCCTCGACGGCCAGGTTGCCCACCCGCATCTCGTCGAGCCTGCGCTGCTCGTCGGCCAGCCTGGGCACCAGCGAGGCGACCGTCCACGACGGCCGCGCGGCGAGCCTGGCCGCCACGATCCGCACCGCCAGGGGCAGGAACCCGCACGCCGCCACCACGTCCATGGCCGCGCCGTGCTCGGCCGCCACCCGCTCGGGGCCGGCCACCGACGAGAACAGCGACAGCGCCTCGTCCGGCTCCATGACGTCCAGGTCGACCAGTTTGGCCGACGGCAGGTCGGCCAGCTTGACCCGGCTGGTGACGATGGCCGCGCATCCGGGCGAGCCCGGCAGCAGCGGGCTGACCTGCTCGGCGTCGCGGGCGTTGTCCAGCAGCACGAGGATGCGACGGTCGGCCAGGATGGAGCGGTAGAGGGCGGATCGTTCCTGCAGGCCGTCGGGGATGACGTCCGGCGGGATGCCGAGCGCGCGCAGGAAACCGCCGAGCGCCGACTCGGGCGCGGTCGCCTCGTCGGTGAAGCCGCGCAGGTCCGCGTAGAGCTGGCCGTCGGGGAACAGGTCGTCCGCCGCGTGGGCGACGTGCACCGCCAGCGCGGTCTTGCCGACGCCGCCGATGCCGGAGATCGCCACCAGTGGCACCCCCTCGGACGACGACTGCGTGGACTGGCTCGACAGCATCGAACGCAGGCGTACGGCCGGTTCCCTGCGGCCGGTGAAGTCGTTCACCGCGGCAGGGAGCTGCGCGGGCCGCGGCAGTTCGATCGTGGGCGGCGGCTCTTCCGCGTCCGGGGGTTCTTCCCCGGCGGCGGGCACGTGGACGGCGGCCAGCGTGGGGTCGGCGGCCAGGATGCGCTGGTGCAGCGCGGCCAGCTCGGGCCCTGGCTCGATGCCCAGCTCGTCGATCAGCGCCTCACGCGTCTCGGTGAACACGTTGAGCGCGTCGCCCTGCCGCCCGCACCGGTAGTAGGCCAGCATGAGCTGGGCCCTCAGCCGCTCGCGCAGCGGGTGGTCGGCGGTCAGCGCGATCAGCTCGGACACGACCTTCGCGTGGTTGCCCAGCTCCAGGTCCACGTCCATGAGCGTCTCGATGACGGTGATGCGGCGCTCGATCAGCCGGTCACGCTGATGCTCGGCGTACGGCCCGACGGCCCCGGCCAGCGGCTCGCCCTCGAACAGCGCCAGCGCGCCCCGCAGCGCCCTCGCGGCCTCGGCCAGCCTGCCCGCCCTGCGCGCGGTCTCGGCCTCCTGGACGCCGCGCTCGAACCCGGTCAGATCCAGCGAGTGATCTGAAAGTCGCAGCGCGTAACCTCTGCCGATCGAGGTCAGCAGCTCGGGCCGGGAGCGGGCGGGCCGGTCCGGTTCGAGGACGGTGCGGAGCCTGGAGACATAGGTGCGCAGCGCGCCCAGTGCCCGGGGCGGCGCGTCCTCGCCCCAGACCGCGTCGATCACCTCGTTGGGGGTGACCGCGTGGCCCTCTCGCAGGAGCAGCATGCCGAGGATGGAACGCTGCAGGGGAGTGCCGAGGTCGAGCTCCCGGCCATCACGCCACGCGCGGACAGGACCGAGCACGGCGAACCGCAGCCCGCCTTCAACGCTCTGACCAGCCATGCCGTATGTCTCCAAGCCAATGGAACGATTTGTTACCAAATGATAGTTCTATCGTTGCTCAGTCACCTAGATGCAGAACTGATCGTTAACCGAAGCGTTGATCCGCCTTTGATCCGGTGTTGAGCCCGCTCCCGGATGCTGATGATCGCTGGACATGACGCACAACGCGGGGGCGTGTCATGTAGAGCACATGTAAACGGAAAAAAATACAGGCCCCGCCCGAGAAGCTCGGGCGGGGCCGTCGGCGGATGGGGTCAGGCGGCTGCGGCCGGTCCGAGGCTCACTATGAGTCGCTCACGGCAGGTCGGCCAGTCGGTTGCTCAGGTCAGTTGATTGGGCCCCTGCGGGGCCGCGGCGCATGCGGGAAAATCGGGGCTGGTTGCCCGCCGACGTCGATAGCTCTTTGGCGCAGGTGAGTCCGTAGGTCAGTTTGATCGCTGGGAGCCGTG